>DASPLD010000223.1:0-2924 GCA_035627755.1 Caulobacter sp.
CGGCTCGCAGATGTCGGCGGCGACGTTCTTGGAGCCGGCCGTGTAGATCGCCTGGGCGCCCAGCTCGTGAAGGAAGTGGCTTCCAAGACCGCCGACCAGGCCGGCGACGGCACCACCACCGCGACCGTGCTCGCCCAGGCGATCTACACGGCCGGCTCCAAGAACGTCGCCGCCGGCGCCAACCCCATGGACCTCAAGCGCGGCATCGACAAGGCCGTGCAGGCCGTGGTCGCGAACCTGAAGGCCCAGTCGAAGAAGATCGAGAACTCCGAGGAGATCGCCCAGGTGGGCACCATCTCGGCCAACAACGACCGCGAGATCGGCCAGATGATCGCCGACGCCATGGACAAGGTCGGCAAAGAGGGCGTCATCACCGTCGAGGAAGCCCGTGGCACCGAGACCGAGGTGAAGACCGTGGAGGGCATGCAGTTCGACCGCGGCTACCTCTCTCCCTACTTTGTGACCAATGCCGAGAAGATGGAAGTCGAGCTCGACTCGCCCTACATCCTCATCTACGACAAGAAGGTCAGCACCATGAAGGAGCTGCTGCCGGTGCTGGAGAAAGTCCTCCAGACGGGCAAGCCCCTGCTGATCATCTCCGAAGACGTCGACGGCGAAGCCCTCGCCACCCTGGTGGTCAACAAGCTCCGCGGCTCGCTCAAGATCGCGGCCGTGAAAGCGCCCGGCTTCGGCGACCGCCGCAAGGCCATGCTCGAAGACATCGCCATCCTGACCGGCGGTCAGGTGATCTCCGAAGAGCGCGGCTTCAAGCTCGAGAACGCCACGCTGGCCGACCTGGGCCAGGCTGAGAAGATCCTCATCGACAAGGACAACACCACCATCGTCAACGGCAAAGGTGCCGCCGACGACATCAAGGGCCGCGTCGGGCAGATCCGCGCCCAGATGGAAACCACGACCTCCGACTACGACCGCGAGAAGCTCCAGGAGCGCCTGGCCAAGCTTTCCGGTGGCGTAGCCATCATCTACATCGGTGCCGCTACCGAAGTAGAGATGAAGGAGAAGAAGGACCGCGTCGACGACGCCCTCCACGCCACCCGCGCGGCCGTTGAAGAAGGCATCGTGGCCGGTGGCGGCGTTGCCCTCATCCGCGCCCTCGACGCGCTGGGTGATGTCAACACCCTCAACGACGACGAAGCCACGGGTGTCAACATCATCCGCACGGCCCTTGAGTCGCCCCTGCGCACCATCGTCGCCAACGCCGGCGGCGAAGGCTCCGTGGTGGTGCAGAAGGTGCGCGAAGGCAAGAACGACTTCGGCTACAACGCCCGCGAAGACAAGTACGAAAACCTCTTCGGCGCCGGCATCATCGACCCCACCAAGGTGACCCGCCTCGCCCTGGAGAACGCCGCTTCCGTGGCTTCGATGCTGCTCACCACCGAGTGCGTCATCTCCGACGAGCCCGAAGAAGAGAAGGCCGGCGCCGGTGGCTCGGGTGGCATGGGCGGCATGGGTGGCATGGGCGGCATGATGTAAGTCAACCCGCCCGGTCTCCCCCTGACCGGCAACCCTTAAAGCCCCCGCGCCCCCCTGGCGCGGGGGCTTTTTTTGTTACCCGACGCGGCTACAGGCAGCGCCCCGCAGCCTTGCGGAGTCAGGAGAAAACCGGAACTTTAGCCTCTACTCATTCCCCGCCCCATGAAAGTTGCTCTGTTGGCCGGCTTCCTCACCCTCGCCGCTCCCCTCGCTACCCTCGCGCAGGCCCCCGCTTCCCCGGTGTCCGCACCCCTGGCTTCCACCACCGAAGCAGCCCCCCGCGCCCAAACCGTGCTGGCGCTGGCCCCCGCCTCCCCCCTGCCTGACCTCGACGCCCCACTGCCTCCCGCCACCGCCCCGGCGCTGTCGGCCACCACGCTGAATCAATCCGCCCGAAAAGGTAACGGCACCAGCGCCATCACCTGGGTCTCCCTCATCAGCGGCCTGCTCGTCTCCACCCTGCTGGTTATCAACGCGGCCAGAAAGTAAGGAACAGACACCGGCTCACTGGCCGGAATCATCCCTGAAGCAGACGGCCCGCCCGGCACAAGTGCCGGGCGGGCCGTCTGCTACTGATTGCCAGCAAAGAGCCTGGCTCCTGATCTCAAAAAAATACTACCTGTCTCTGCCTCTCCCGACCCATCCCCGCGTCCGCGGAAAAGCAACAGGCCCGCCCGGCTTCGGTAGCCGGGCGGGCCTGTTGAGTGATTGACGGCAAAATGCCTGCCGGCAGCGCCGGCGCGCCGGCCTACTCGACTACCAGCCGCTGAATCGGGGCCGTTGCCCCGGCCAGCCGGACCGAGTACACGCCGGCCGTCATACCCTCCAGCGACAGCTCGGTCTGCCCCGTGGGCAGCGGCGCGCGGCGCACGACCCGGCCCAGCTGATCCAGCAGCTCGACGGTGATACCGGCATTCTCAACCGCGTTGGTCAGCAGGATGGTCACGCGCTGGCGGGCCGGATTCGGGAACAGCTCTACCTGCACCGGCCCGGCGGCCGGGGTCGCCGCGGTCCGGGCCGGCCGGGCCGCCACCACTACAAACGCGCCGATTGAGGTCGCGGTCCCTGCCGGGCTCACGACCCTGATCGTCCCGGAGACCGCCCCCGCGGGTACGGTCGCGGTAATCTGCGTCGCGCTCACGACCGTAAACGAAGTGGCGTTGACGCCCCCGAACGCCACGGCCGTAGCCCCGGTGAACTTCGTGCCGTTGATCGTCACCAGGGTGCCCACCGGGCCCGAGCCGGGCGAGAACGTGGTAATGGTCGGATCCGCTGTCCGGTTGCGCAGCAGCGAAAGGGTATTGTCGACGTAGTTGGCACTCACCAGGTCGGCGCGGCCGTCACCATCCAGGTCACCCGCCGCCACCGCCGAAGGCCCGGCGCCCACGGCATAGTTGACAATCGCCGCCAGCGACGAAGACGTGATGCCC
>DASPLD010000224.1:0-20600 GCA_035627755.1 Caulobacter sp.
AAGACCAGGGAGGTTTCCCCCTTGCCGATCTCGCGCCGAACCTCGCCCCGTGTCGGCGCTTCCAGTCCGCTCAGCAACCGCATCGCCGTCGACTTGCCGCAGCCCGAGGGCCCGACCAGGGCGACGATCTCCCCAGCCTCAAGCGAAAGGTCGATCGGCCCCAGGGCCGGCTTGTCCCCGTAGCGGACCTCGACGCCTTTGAGGGCCGCGATCATCGGCCTTACGACTTCAGGAAATCGAGGGTGTAGGCATCCTTGTAGGGCATGTCCTTCGGGTAAACGCCCTGGCTCGCGGTGACCTGGAAGAACTCCGCCCACCGGGCGTCGGTCATCGCGCCGACGCCCAGGGTCTTGGCGTCGCCGCTGTCGACGATGCCGTACTGGTTCATCACCTTGCGGGCGTGGGCCAGCAGTTCCGGGGTCATCTCCGGGTTGTCCTTGAGGATCAGGGCGTCTGCGGCGGCCGGGTCGCCGGTCAGGTAGGCCTTCCAGCCCACCGCGCTGGCCTCCACGAAGGCCCGCACGGCGTCAGGGTGGCGGTTGATCAGCTTGTTGGGCGCCAGGACCATGGTGGCGTAGCCGGGGTAGCCCTCGTCGGCGAGCAGGAACACGGCCGGTTTCATCCCGGCCTCCTTCTCGATGGTGTAGGGCTCGCTCGACAGATAGCCCTGCTGGATGGCCCGCTTGTCGGCCAGGAAGGGGGCGGCGCTGTAGTTGTAGGCGCGGACCTGATCGTCGGTGAATCCGTACTTGGCCCGCAGCCAGACCCAGAAGGCCTCCTTCGAGGCCGCCGAAAGCAGGATCGGCCGGCCCTTCATGTCGGCGATCGACTTGATGCCCTGGTCGGGGTGGGCCAGCAGCACCTGCGGGTCCTTCTGCATGAAGGCGGCCACCGCCTTCACCGGCACCTTTTCCTTGGCCAGGTTCAGCACGATGAAGCCGTTCGAGCCCATGCCCAGCTCGACCGCGCCGGCGGCGAGCAGCTGGGGCACGTTGACCCCCGGACCGCCCTGCAGGATCGAGACTTCGAGACCACGCCTGGCGTACTCCCCCATGGCCAGGGCCTGGTAGAAGCCGCCGTGCTCGGCCTGGGCCTTCCAGTCGGTGGCGAAGCGGATTCGGGTGCGGCCCGGCGGCGTGTCGGGCGTCTCGGAACAGGCGGCGGCCAAGGCGGCGAGCCCGGCTCCCAGAACCCAACGGCGTGACGTCATTCCACCCTCCCTGAACCTGGCTCAAGGGTAGGTCGAGGCGGCTGCGAGGCCAAGAGGGAAGCGGGGGGCCAAACGAGCAAGAGGGCGATGCATCCGGTCGCCCGGCGGCATCGCCCTCTCACCCAGATCCCCGAGGGGTTCTGGTGGCCGAAAGGTGGTGGCCGGCGTGGGGGTCCAGGTTGCCCTGGTCTTCGCTCCGACCGACCCCTGACCGGTTTCCGAAGGTCTCCCCTCGGTCCTAAAGTCTGGAGCCGTTCCGCTCGCCTGGCCTTCCGGTTTCCCGTCTCGCCTGCGCCGCGGTTCCTCTCGACAAGTTGAGTGTGTCCCCACTCCCGGCCGGCTGCAACGGCCAAGATCGGCCGGGATGTGGGCCGTGGTCGGAGCAGTTGTGGGCAGGCTGTGGATAAGCGGGTATCGAGGGTCGCCAGGCCATGCCGGGCAAGGACTCCCGGTTATCCACCGGTTTTCAGCCCGCCAGGCCCTCTCTTTTTTCCTCGAGCGCCAGCCATTCGTCTTCGGCCTCGGCGAGGCGGGAACGGGCGGCGTCCAGCGCCTTCATGGTGCGGTCGAAGCCGGCCGGGTCGCGGGCGTAGAGGCCGGCGTCGCCGAGCACCGTCTCCAGCCGGGCGATCTCCGCCGGCAGGCTGGCGATCAGGCCGTCGAGCTCCTCGAGCCGGCGCTGGTCCCGGTAGGTCAGCTTGCTGGCCTTCTTCGGCGGGGCCGCGGGCGCGGGCCTGGAGGCGGACGGACCCGCCGCCGGCTGGGGGCCGAAGAAGCCGGGGTTCTGGCCGATGAAGTCGGCCCAGCCGCCCGGGGTCTCGACGACGTCGCCCCGGCCGTTGAGTCCGATGGTCGAGCCGGCCAGACGGTCGATGAAGTCGCGATCGTGGCTGACCAGGATCAGGGTGCCCTCGAACCCGGCCAGGAGGTCCTCCAGCAGATCGAGGGTCTCCATGTCCAGGTCGTTGGTCGGCTCGTCGAGCACCAGCAGGTTGGCGGGCGTTGCGAGGGCCCTGGCCAGCAGCAGCCGCGCCCGCTCACCGCCCGACAGGGTGGAGACAGGCTGGCGCAGCTGGGCGTCGCGGAACAGGAAGTCCTTGGCGTAGCCGGCGACATGGCGGGGGCTGCCGCCGACCATCACCTGGTCGCCGCCGCCGGGGGTGAGCGCCTCCCACAGGGTCTCGCCTTCCTTCAGCTCCCCGCGCGCCTGGTCGATGTAGGCGATCTGCAGGTTGGTCCCGAGGGTGACGGTTCCGGCGTCGGGCTCGATCTCGCCCAGCAGCAGCTTGACCAGGGTGGTCTTGCCCGCTCCGTTCGGCCCGACGATGGCGATCCGGTCGCCGCGCTGGATGCGCGTCGAGAAGCCCTTGACCAGGACCTTGTCGCCGAAGGCCTTGCTGAGGCCCTTGGCCTCCGCCACCCGCTTGCCCGAGGCCCCGCCCGCGGCCAGCTCCATGTTCAGGCTGCCGCGCTGTTCGCGCAGGATGGTGGACTTCAGCTGGCGCATGTCCATCAGCCGGCGGCGGCGGCCCTCGTTGCGGGCTCGGCGTCCCGTAACCCCCCGCTGCAGCCAGTGCTCTTCCCTGGCCAGGGCGGCGTTGAGCCGGCGGAACTCCTCCGCCTCCGCTTCGAGTTGCCGGTCGGCCCAGTCGTCGAAGGCGGCGAAGCCCTTGTCGAGCCGGCGCACCCGGCGGCTTTCCAGCCAGAAGCAGCGGCTGGTGGTGCGCTCCAGGAAGGCGCGGTCGTGACTGACGATCAGGGCGGCGCAGCGGGCGGCCCGGAGCATCGTCTCGAGGGTCTCGATGGCCAGGATGTCGAGGTGGTTGGTCGGCTCGTCGAGCAGCAGGACGTCGGGCGCTTCGGCAAAGGCCCGGGCCAGCGCCGCGCGCCGCATCTCGCCGCCGGAGAGGCCAGCGGCGCCCTTGGCCGGATCGAGGCCCAGCGCCTGCAGCGCCGCTTCGGCCTCATGGTCCGCCGCCCCGCCCTGGACGGCGTAGTCCAGCAGGGTGTCGCCGCTGATCTTCGGCTCCTGTGGCACGACGCTGATCCGCGCGCCGGGGGTCACGAACCGCTCGCCGGCGTCAGCCTGGATCTGGCCGATCAGCAGCCGCATCAACGTCGACTTGCCGGCCCCGTTACGCCCGACCAGGCAGGCCCGCACCCCCGGCTCCAGGGCCAGGTCGACACCGTCGAACAGGGTGGCGGCGCCGTCGACGAGACGGACATCCTTGAGGGCGAGCACGGGCGGACGCATGGGCGCGCTGAGTTAGCCTCTGAGACGGCCGAGGTCGAGGCGAACTTGCGATGAGGTGATTCGGAATTCGCGATTTTGCTGTTGTCGATCGGCGTTCTCCGGGCGATAGAAAAAGTCTCCAGGGACGGGGATTAACGATGGCGTTGAAGCTGGTGCGGCCAGACGAGCCGGCCGTGGTCACGGTCCTCGAACCGCTGACCGCCGAAATCATCGAGGCGCTGCGCTACTTCCGCGGCGTCTGCCACCGCAAGCAGGTCATCGAATTCATCGAGGCGGCCCACAGGCGCGACGGCCGGCCGACCGGCGAGAGCCTGGCGGCAGCGGTGGTCGCGGCCTTCGAGCGCCACCTGGGCGCGGAGACGGCGGACCCCCGGCCCTTCCGTCTTCCGTTCGGACCCGGCTCACACCGCTGGGCGCTCAGCGAGGCGGCGGCCCGCGCCTAGCCGGCCCCGGTCCGGGCCTTGCGGGTCGGGATCATCAGCTGGCAATCGAGCAGCTCGTGGGGGGCGTTCTCATCCCGCAGTTCGAAGCGCTGGCGCGCCCCCCGCGTGGCGCGCTCGTAGTCGGCCTCGGCCCGGCTTGCCGCGAGGCCGTCCCGGTGCGCCGCTTCCATCAGGGCGAAGGCCCAGAAGTCCGCGTCGTCATTGGCCTGCGCCGCGCCCGCCGATCGGGCCTCTTCCTCGAGGTCCGACCAGGCGCGGGTGAGGCCGGCGCAGTTCAGCGATTGCGGATAGGGCGGCGGCCCCTCCGAGGCGGCAAGCAACAGCCCCATGGCGATGATGATCATGCCGAGCCCTCCCCGCCGGCATGAAGGACGGGCCTGCCGAAGCCGTCAAGCCAGTGGTCGACATAACGGCCTTGCCCGTGAGTTATCCACAGGCTGACAAAAAACCTTCACATTCCAGGAAACGGGCGTAGGCTTCCGTCCGAGCCCGGCGCGAACCGGGGACAGAGGAGGGCCGAGACATGATCCTGGTTTCGCTGATGGCGGCGATGCTGTCGGGCGCCGAGGCCGCGCCGGTGGCCGAAAAGGTGCAGGAGGCGGTGGCGCCGCGCGCCGGCCGCGAACTCTACATCTGCGCCAGGGACGAGGCCTCGCGCCGCGCCTTCAAGCGGCGGTTCGGGGAGGTCGTATTCGTCTCGGCGCGCGAGGTGGTCGACAGCCGCACCGATGGCTCCGCCTGGGCCGTCCCCCGCTGCATCACGCAGAAGGAATACCTCCGGCTCGAGAAGCTGACCTCCAAGACCCGCTAGCCGCGCTCGCGGGTCCGCAGGAAGGCGACCTTCGGATAGCGCTCGGCGACGTAGGAGATCTCCCAGGCCGACTTGCCGAGGAACACCGGGCTGTTGTCGATGTCCGTGGCCATGGCGGTGCGGTGCTTGGAGCGGAAGTCCTCGATGTCGGCGTCGCTGCCGCCCAGCCAGCGGGCCTCGGCATAGGGCGAGGCCTCGAAGATCACGTCGAGCGCGTATTCGTTGCCCAGCCGGTCGGCCATGACCTCGAACTGCAGCTGTCCGACGGCGCCGACCACGAAGTCGGACCCGAGTTCGGGCCGGAACAGCTGGGTCACGCCCTCCTCGGCCAGACCCTCCAGGGCCTTCTTCAGGTGCTTGGCCTTCAGCGGATCGCGCACCCGCACCCGGCGCAGGATTTCCGGCGCGAAGTTGGGCAGGCCCGCGAAGCGCAGGGTCCCCGTCTCCGACAGGCTGTCCCCAACCCGCAGCACCCCGTGGTTGGGGATGCCGATCACGTCGCCGGCAAAGGCCTCCTCGGCCAGTTCCCGGTCGGAGGCGAAGAACATGATCGGCGCGTTGACGCTCATCTGCTTGCCGGTCCCCTGGCTCTTCAGCTTCATGCCGCGGACGAACCTGCCCGAGGTCAGCCGGAAGAAGGCGATGCGGTCGCGGTGGTTGGGGTCCATGTTGGCCTGGACCTTGAAGACGAAGCCCGAGACTTCCGGATCGCCCGGAACCACGGCGGTCTCGACGCCGCCCTTCACGGCCTTCACCGCCTTGGGCGGCGGCGCGAAGGCGCCGAGCACGCCGAGCAGCTCGTCGACCCCGAAATGGCGCAGGGCCGAGCCGAAGATGACCGGGGTCATGTGGCCTTCCAGGAAGGCCTGGTGGTCGAAGGGCTTGGAGGCCTCCTGGACCAGCATGGCCCCCTCCTCCGCCTCCTCCCTCTCGTCTGGGTCGAGGTAGGAGATCACCGCGTTGCCGTTCAACGGCACGGGTTGGTCGTGCCCCTCCTCGCGGTTGCGGTTGTAGGGGATGAACTTCTGGGCGCGCAGGTCGATCATGCCCTTGAACCGCCCGCCCGAGCCGGCCGGCCAGTAGAGCGGGGCGGGGTCGAGCTGCAGCTTGGTGGCGATCTCGTCGAGCAGGGCGAAGGGGTCCTGCGCCTCGCGGTCCATCTTGTTGATGAAGGTGACGATGGGGATGTCGCGCAGCCGGCAGACCTCGAACAGCTTGAGGGTCTGGGGCTCGATGCCCTTGGCGGCGTCCAGCACCATGACCGCGGCGTCGGCGGCGGTCAGGGTGCGGTAGGTGTCCTCCGAGAAGTCCTCGTGGCCCGGGGTGTCGAGCAGGTTGAACATCAGCCCGGCGTGATCGAAGGTCATGACACTGGCCGAGACCGAGATGCCCCGCTCGCGCTCGATCTTCATCCAGTCGGACCGCGTCCGCCGGTTCTCGCCGCGGGCCCGCACCGCCCCGGCCGCCCGGATCGCCCCGCCGGCCAGCAGCAGGTTCTCGGTCAGGGTGGTCTTGCCGGCGTCGGGATGGCTGATGATGGCGAAGGTGCGCCGGCGCGCGGCCTCGGCGGCGGGGGTGTTGGACATGGGCGGGGGCTGTAACGGGGCGAGGCGGGAATGTCACGCCGGCGTCAGACAAATTGCCCCGTCATCCTGGCCGGAGGGCCGGGCTGACGAAGGCTAGCGGTTGGCCGCGATCTGCCGGAGCAGTCCCTGGGCGGTCGACGCCGCCCCGCCGCCGTGCGGGTCGTTTGTCAGCGGGGTGAGCAGCGCCGTCGCCTCATCCCAGCGCTTGTTGCGCATCAGGCCTCGGGCCAGCATCAGCCGCACGTCGGCCACCTGGGGCGCCCTCACGAAGGCCTCGGCCAGGACGTTCAGCGTGTTGTCGTCCGGATAATCCGGGTCGCCCTGCTGGGTCAGGGTGAAATAGACCATGGTCCGGTAATCGTCGTTGTCCGCCTGATAGGCCCTGGCCAGGAACTTGCGGCCCTCCTTGAACAGCTTCTCGTCGTTGGCTGGGTCCTTCCAGGCCTGGTCAACCAGAGCCACCCCGATGATCCGCAAGGCGTCGGCGTCCGCCGCGTCCTTGGCCAGCAGCCCGTCGATCAGCGACCGGCCCTTGGCGAAGTCGCCGTACTTGAACTCGGCCTGCGCCAGGACCAGTTCGGCGAGCCGGTCGCCCGGATATCTCGCCGCCTGGCTGCGCACCTCGGCGAGGAGACTGGCCTCCTCACTCTCGCTCACCGGCCCCATCAGCCGCTGGCGCAGCAGCAGCATGCCGTCGGCGGAGGCCGGCAGCGGGGCAATGGTCATCTCGGCGGTGCGACGCTTCTCCACCCGTTTCCAGCCCGTAGCGACGATGTTGCCCTTCTTGTAGGCCTGCAGCTTGTTGGTCAGGGTCGCCATGCTGTCGCCAGTAACCTCGGTCCAGACGTCTGACGACTTCTCGCCCGGGCCGAGGGCGGCGACATAGCGGATCAGCTGCTGCTTCCGCGCCGGATCGGCATTCATGTAGTGGGTCAGCAGCCAGGCCTGGGCGTAGTAGGCGCTGCGCTCGTCGGCGGTCTTGAACTCGAAGGGCCGCTTGTTGAGCAGGTCCTCCATCGGGATCCACTTCTCGTTCAGCAGCGAGTGGGCCCGGCCCTGGTTCACCCCGCCGACGATGAAGGTCGTGTCCTTCAGTTCGATCGGCGCGTAGTATTCGGCGAAGCCCTCAATGTACCAGCCGGGATAGCTGCGCGGCAGGTAGTGCAGCATGAAGTGGTGGGCATACTCGTGATAGATCACGTCGTCCGCATAGGCATCGCCCCTCTGCGGCCGGTGGGCGATGGCGAAAATGTCGTACATGCTGGCCGAATAGAAGCCCGCGATGCTCTCCGGCAGTCCGGGGCGCACGACCTGCAGGGCCTCACGGCGGCCGACCAGATAGATCTCCAGCTTGCGCGAGGTATCGCGGTCCTGGGGCACGCGCAGCTCCTGGCGCAGGATGCGGTCGTAGTCCTCGAGGTTGCTCACGAACTGGCGGAGCGTCATCTCGTCGCCATCGCTGTAGACGATGAACTTCTGGCTCTCGGCCCGGAGCCACCTGGCCTCCGCCGGGCCCGCGACGCCGGCCAGTACGAAGACGGCCGCGATGGCCATCAGGATGCGCGTGAACATGGAATTCCCCCGAAGCCCTGCAACGCTAGGTGAGGCCGAGGGAAGGAGCAACGGCTATCCGCCGCGGCTCTCCGCCTCGTTGATCTGTTCGAGCAGCTTCCTGCCGTGTTCGGCCGCCTCGCCGCCATGGGGGTTGTTGACCACCGGTCCGAGCAGGGCCCTGGCTTCGCGCCAATGGCGGCGGATCATCAGGGCCCGCACCAGTTCCATGCGCACGGGCGTCACCTGCGGCGCCTGCTTGTAGGCGCGGATCAGGATGTCGAGGGTCGGCTTGTCGGGATAGCCGCCCTCGGCCCGCCGGCTTTCGACATAGGCGTAGAGGATGCGGTAGTCGCCCGGCGCGGCGGCGATGGCGGGCTCCATCAGGCCCCGCGCCTCGTCGCGCAGCGCCTGGGCCTTGGTGCGGTCCTCCTCACGGTCGGCCAGGTTGTTGAGGTGGGTGGCCAGCACGAACCGCGCCTCGGCATCCTGCGGATTGGCCTTGATCCAGGGCTCCAGCACCGCCCGGGCGCGGCCGAGGTCCCCCAGCTCGAGCTCGGCCTGGCCCAGGGTCAGCACCGCCAGCCGATCGCCGGGGTGCTTGGCGGCGCGCCTGGTCACCAGGGCCAGGTAGTTGGGGTCGGCCTCCTTGAAATGGTGGCCGACTAGCTGGAGCCGCTCCAGCAGCAGGTCATCGGCCGAGGGTCCCAGCACCGTGACGGCTATCGGTGGCTTGCCGAAGTCCGGCCGCCTGTACTGGGTGATCTTGAGGCCGCCCGACTTGTACTTCTTCAGCGCCGCCTGCAGGGCGTCGGGCGTCAGGCCGGTCGCCTGGGTCATGGAGCTGACGGGATCGCCGCCCTTGGCGACCAGGGCGGCATAGGCCCGGAACTGCTCGAACCTCTGGGGGTCGCTCATCAAGTAGTGCGTGAGGAGCCAGGACTGGCTGTAGAACTCGTTCCACCGCTTGGGGTCGTACTTGTTGGCCAGCAGGTCGGCCATCGGGATCCAGCGGTCGGCCAGCAACGCGCCGGTGCGCCACTCCTGCACCCGGCCGACCTCGATGAACTTCGGGTCGATGACAGTGGTGCTGTAGTATTCGGCGAAGCCCTCGACCATCCAGGCCGGATAGGCGCCGGGAAAGCTGCCCAGCATGAAGTGGTGGGCGTATTCGTGCATCACCACGATGTCGTCCCCGCCGTTCAGCGGGGCCACCGCGAAGGTGTCGAGGGAGCCGGGCACATAGTAGCCGCCGATGGTGTCGCTGGCCGTATGCCAGGTGCGCTTGAGGTCGTCGTGGTCCCTGAGCAGGTAGATGGGCAGCTTGCGGGCCGGCACGCCGTTCTCGGGCAGGCCGTGACGGGCGCGGAGCAGGCTGTCGAACATCTCCATCTTCTCGGCGTAGGCCCTGGCGACGTGCTCCGGACTGTCACTGTAGATGACGAAGCGCGGGCTCTCGGCGCGGATCCATCGCGCCTCCGCCGGGCTCGCCAGCCCGGCTAGCAGGAAGACGGCCGCCACGGCCGCCAGCACGCGCGCAAACATTGAACCCCCCGTTAATTCCCGCCGCCATTATGCCGGTAGGCTGGGAGCCGTCCAGCGGGATGGCCGGGAGGGCGACGTCAGGCCGCCAGGCGCCGCCAGACCTGGCGGTCGGCCTCGACGGTGGTCAGGAGACCGGTCTGCTGACGTTCGTAGAGCAGGCCCATGACCTCGAAACTGATCTGGGCGTACCGCACCGCCACCAGGCTCTCATGGCAGCCGCGGGCGGGAGCCACGAACAGGGCGGCGTTGACGTCCGGCTGCTTGAGCAGGATCAGGCCGGTCAGCCGCCGGGCCCGCTCCGGATGGAAGCGGTGAAGCAGCGGCTCCTCGGCGAACAACTCGCGGCCGAGCTTCTCGACGAAACCCATGCTCAGCGCCTTGAACCGCTGAGTGGCGACTGGCGGGGCCATCTCGGCGGGCGCCAGGTTGAGCACGACATCGTTGAGCAGAAACAGCATGCGGCACTCGGAATGCGGCCCAATATGAGGGCAAGGGGGCGCGTCGGGCCTCCATATGCGCAGGGCCGGCTTTCAGCTCCGTCAAGGAAGGCGGTTAACGCGCCTCAACCGTCTCGGTCAGGAAGTGCCGACCCTCGCGGTCTTCGATCTCGACCACCCACAGGTCCGGGTCGATGCGCACCGCCCGGGCGATGTAGGCGTCGAGATCGGGCTCCTGGTCGCTGGCCGCCGGCTGCATCCACACCCGTTCGCCGTCGCCGCGGGTGGCCTCGCTGTAGAGCCTGGCGGTCCCCTCGCCGCGGTTGACCGCCTTGACCAGCACCGCGCCGGCCCTGGGGTCGCCCTTGCGCGCCACCGCGGCGAAGGCGCCGCCGAGCTCGGCCCGGCGGATCAGGGCCCCGACCCAGATATCGGTCGACAGCAGCAAGAGACGATTCCCTTCGGTAACCGGATGGCAAGCCCGTTCGTATACGACGGTCGGCGAGACCATAAGCGAAAGCGGACCGATGACGAGCCTGCGCAGTCAACTGCGGGATCGGGTCGGCTGGTGGATGATCGGGGGGGCCTGCGTCGTCGTGCTGGCGGCGACCAAGCCGGCCCATGCCGCCGGCGCCCTGGATCTGCTCTACGAACGCACCGTCATGACGGCGGCGGACGGCCGTTGCCGGCTGTTCAGCCCGCCGATCTCGGCCGCGTTGAACGCCTCGCGCATCCAGGCGCGCGGCGCCGCCCTGCGGGCCGGCGCCCGGCCCGAGGCCCTGGCCGAGACCGAGCGGCGAGCGCGGGCAAAGGCGGCCGGCGCCGCCTGTGGTTCCGCCGACATGAAGCTCGCGGCCGGCCGGGTGAGGGCGGCCTTCGAGGGCTACGCCAAGCTGGTCCGCCTGGAGTATCCGGGCGAGGTGGCCGGCTGGAGCGCCGATCGCTCGACCTCCCGGGAAGCCGCCCGCTGGAAGCTGTCGCAGGGCGCGGCCTTCGGCTGGGACAGGCTGCGCTTCGGGCTCGCCGGCCAGGCCGGCCCTCCGGCGCTGACCGCCGTGGCGGTGTTCGCCGACGGCGCGACCCCCTATTCGGCGCGGCTGGTGATGCGGGACGTCACGCGCACCAGCGGCCCCTACCTGGATCATCGCTCAAGGGGCAAGGGCGGAAAGCTCTCCCTGCCCGCGCGCACGCCGCCCAGGTCCGCCTCCAGGGTGTTCACCGCCGAGACCCGCGGTCCGGCCGGGCCGGGCCTGCTTCCCGCCGGCGCCAAGGCCGGCTGGAGCTTCCGGTTCACCCCGGCGGCGGCGACCGCGCTGGCCGGCCTCGACCCGCGCGAGGCGGTGGCGGTGGAGTTCGTCTTCGCCGGCCGGGCCGGGCGCGACACGGTGCGCACGGCCTATGTCGAAGTCGGGGACTTCGCGGCGGGCCAGGCCTTCCTGGTGGCCGGCGGACGCTAGCCCTCACCGTTGCGTGTGCAGCGCCACGACATTGTCGGCGGGCGCCGGCGCGGCGCCGACGGGGGGCAGCAGGACCGGCAGGCGGATGGTGACCGTGGTCCCCTCCCCCAGCGTGCTCTCGATGGCCATTTCGCCGCCGTGCAGCTCGGCGAAGGAGCGCACCAGAGACAGGCCCAGGCCCGTGCCCATCGCCCGCCGGTCGCTGTCGCCGGCCTGCTCGTAGGGGCGGCCGAGCCGCTCGAGGTCTTCGGGCGAGATGCCGACGCCGGTGTCGGACACCACCAGTTCGAAGACCCCCTCGAAGCCGTGGGCGGTCACTGTCACCGACCCGCCCTTGGGGGTGAACTTCAGGGCGTTGGAGACCAGGTTCAGAACGATCTGCTTCAGGGCCCGGCGGTCGGCGTCGATCTCCAGCGGGCCGGCCGGCAGGATGCCGCGCAGCTGGACCCCCGCCCCGTCCGCCTGCAGCCGCATCAGGCGCAGGGCCGCCGACACCGCCTCGCGGGCGTCGAACGGTTCGCGCGACAGCTCGAAGCGGTCGGCCTCGATCTTCGACATGTCGAGCACGTCGTTGATCAGGTCCAGCAGGTGTGAGCCGGCCTCATGCACCAGGCCGCTGTACTCGCCGTACTTCTCCGGCATCGGCCCAAACAGGCGCGAGCGCATGATGTCCGAGAAGCCCATGATGGCGTTCAGGGGGGTGCGAAGCTCGTGGCTCATGTTGGCCAGAAAGCGGGACTTGCCGCTGGCCAGGGTCTCGGCGTCGGCCTTGGCCTGTTCCAGCGCCGCCTCGCGGGCATGGTCGGTGGTGGCGTCGCGCAGCACCGCCAGCACCAGATCGTCCTCGGCCCGGCGCAGGCTGGCCGCCACCCAGCGGTCCTGGGCGGCCAGGGGGGCGAAGGCGACCTCGGCCCGGCCCTCGGCGGCGACGGCGCGCAGGGCGGCGGCCACCGGCTCGCGCTGGGCGGCCACGGCCGTCAACCCCTGCCGGATCAGGACGTCGGGATCGATCCCCTCGGGCGGGCGGCCGTAGACGGCGCGGACCCTGCCGTCCGGATGGAGGGCGACCAGCAGGTGGGGCTGGCCGGCCAGCAGGCGGGTCAGCCGGGCGGCTTCCTCGTCCTGGCGCTCCTCCTGGGCGCGCAGCCGACGGTGGGCCAGGATCAGGCCGGATCCCAGGGTCATGACGACGACCGCCATGCCGAGCAGTCCAAGGCCCAGGGCCAGCGCCGGAGGCGGCGGCGAGAGGGCGAGCCCGACCAGCTGGCCGACGGCCGCCAGGCCGGCGGCGGCGATCGACAGAATCGCTCCGGCGGCGATCAGCCGGTCGCGGTTCATGACCAGGGCGATGGCCAGCGGAGCCAGGCAGAGCACCCCAAGGGGCCCGCCGATCCCCCCGGCCAGCAGGGCGCCGACGCAACCGGCCAGCGCAGCCGCGCCCAGCCGCCAAAGCGGATGGAGCCCCGGCCGGGCTGGCGCCTGGCTGACTGGCGGTTCGGTCCGGTTGTCGGTCAACGGATAGGTCTTGTCGTCCCCGCCCCGAACTTGGGCTGGCGCAGACTAGCGGCGAGCGCCTCTTCGAAGAAGGCCGCACAATCGGCGGGCGACGGATCATCGTGGAGGGGCTGTGGACAACCCCTTGCGCCCGGCAACGGAATGGTAAGCGCGTCCTGCGATACAGGCTCGGCAAACCCCGCCAGAACGCGGCGGGTGGAAAGGCCAGAATGACCCGGGCGGCCCGCCAGACTGTCATCCCGTTCGACCCGCCGGAGCCTCCCGAGCGCGCCATTGCACGGCGCCAGGCCACGGCGGACGCCCAGAAGAAATCCTTCCTGCGGATGGTCAGCCATGAGCTGCGCACGCCGCTGAACGCGGTGATCGGCTTCTCGGAAATCCTCGCCTGCGAACTCTACGGGCCGCTCGGCTCGCCGCAGTACCGGGAATACGCTGAACACATCCGGGACAGCGGCCACAAGCTGCTCAGCCTGGTCAACCAGATCCTCGAGATCGCCCGGCTCGAAGGCCATATGCGCGACCTGGATGTGCAGGCCGAGGCCATCGACCATGCCCTGGAGGACGTGATCGAGCAGCTCGGGCCCCAGGCCCGCGAAGCCGGCGTGGCCATCGAGATCGGAGACGAGACCGCCCTGCACAGCGTGCTGGCCGACGGCCGGGGGCTGCGCACCATGCTGTCCAGCCTGCTGCAGAACGCCGTCACCTGGTCACCGCGCGGCGGCCGGGTGCGGATCGGCGCCGTCCAGGTCGACGGCATGGTGCGCATCGACATCGCCGACGAAGGGCCGGGCGTTGATCCGGCCGAGATCCCCCGCCTGCTGAAGCCGTTCGAGCAGGGCGAGGGCCCGCTGACCCGCAGCGCCAACGGAGCGGGGCTGGGTCTGCCCATCGTCCAGGCGCTGTGCGACGCCATGGGCGGGCGCCTGGCCATCCTCACCGCGCCGGGCCAAGGCCTGACCGCCCAGTTGAGCTTGCCCGCCGCCTGAGCCGGGGCTAGACCCCGCGGCCATGACCTCCCCGATCGATGCGGAACTCGACGCCCTGGCCGAAGACTTCGACCTGCTCGGCGACTGGGAGGAGCGCTACCGCCATGTCATCGATCTCGGCCGCGAGCTTGCGCCCCTCAGCGAGGCCGAGCACAGCGACGACAACAAGGTGCGCGGCTGCGCCAGCCAGGTCTGGCTGGTGACCGAGAAGGACGGCGCGGCGCTGCGGTTCCGCGGCGATTCCGACGCCCACATCGTGCGCGGGCTGATCGCCCTGCTGCTGCGGCTCTATTCGGGCCGCACGCCGGCCGACATCCTGGCCTTCGACGCCAAGGCCGGATTCGCCAAGCTGGGCCTGGAAGGGGCGCTGTCGACGCAGCGCTCGAACGGACTGGCCTCGATGGTGCAACGCATCCGGCGGGACGCGGCGGACGCTCTCTAGGCTGCCCGGATGCCGCTCACGGCCATCGAGCGTTCGGCCTGCAGGCCGATGACCGCGTCGTAGCCCAGGATCATGTCGACCTCACACCCGTCGCTGGCGAGCGGCAGGCGCAGCCACAGGGTGGAGACATGGGAGGCGCCGCGCCAGGCCATGCTGTGCGACCCGACCCGGGGCTTGCGGTCGGCGACCACGGCGTCGAGCTCGGCGCGCCAGTAGTCCGCGGCGGTGGAATTGTAGAGATCGGTCAGCTTCATGCCGGTGATCTCCCGGCCATAGACCGAGTAGAGGCCGGTGCCGGCCAGCCGCTGGCGGTAGTCGACGCGGCCGTCCTGGTCGCGGATGACGTCGATCAGGCTGACGGTGGGGAGCAGGCGCTTGAAGGCTTCGGGGCAGATGTCGGCTCGGCCGGGCAGGCGGCCGGAGCGGCGCAGAGCAGCCCAGTAACGCAGAAGCTCCTCATGAGCGCGGGCGGCGATCGCCGAAGCGCCCAGTTGCGCAACCATCTACAGAATCCTTAACAACCCCTTGGAATCACCTGGGATTCACTATCGCTTAACCGACGAATCGAGGGCAAGTGCTTTTTCGCCGCACGGGTGAAGATTCTAACTTTGAGTCAATGGAAAAGAGAACCGCGGGTTCCGCCGCGCCTCGCAGGCAAACGAAACGCCCGCCGGAGGCAACCGGCGGGCGTCGTGAGACTCGCCTCGGCGAGGTCCGAAGCTTAGCGGCGCTTCTTGGCCTGACGGCCGCCCTGGCCCAGGCCCATCTGCTTGGCCAGGTCCGATCGGGCCTTGGCGTAGTTGGGAGCGACCATCGGGTAGTCCTTGGCCAGGCCCCACTTGGCCCGGTATTCCTCGGGGCTCATGTCGTACTTGGTGCGCAGGTGGCGCTTCAGCGACTTGAACTTGCGGCCGTCTTCCAGGCAGACGAGGAAATCGGGGGTGATCGAACGCTTCACCGGGACCGCCGGCTCCTTTGGCGCGACTTCGACGGTCTCGACGCCCGTGGCCACGCCCGACAGAGCCTTGTGCACCGACTGGATCAGGCTGGGAATGTCGCCCGCTGCGACGGAGTTGTTGCCGACGTAAGCCGAAACGATGTCGGTCGTCATCTCGATGATGGCGGATTTGTCTTCCATGGCCGGGGGTTCCATTTCGGATTTGTTGAGCGGAATCTTGTCCGGGCGCCTCGCCCGGTTGACGGCTGCATAAGGCGTGTCGTCGTTGAAGACAAGTCCGTAAACGATATTCAAAGCAACAGTAGAGTCGTGGACCCCGCGCCCGACTGTTTGGCTGAAATGGCCAGCGTTAGTCGGCGAATCGTCGCGAAAATCTGACAGCTCGCGCGACTATCGCGAGAAATCGCGGCCCAGAGCCAGCATGGCCGCCCGCTGCGGAGTCGAGAATTCGTCGAGCGCCTCGTCATCTCCGTCCCGGATCGCCTTCACCAGGGCCGGCGTCAGCGCCGAGGACAGGGCCCAGTTCCAGTAGCGCAGCACCGTCTGGGCCCGGTCGACCGCCAGGGCGTCGAAACAGGTCAGCACCCTCTCAAGGGCCGGGGTGAGGTTTCCGGCCGAATCGGTCTCGGGCCGACGCAGGCCGCGCCACAGGGCCCGCACCGCGCCGCGGGGAAGGCCGGTGGCCTTGCAGAGAATGGCCAACGGTTCCCCGCCCAGGTCGGTCATGATCTTGGCCCCGGTCATCGGCTTGAGGCCGGCCAGGTAGCTGATCTCCTCGGCCAGCTCGCGGGTCATGCCGGCCTGGGCGGCGGCCACGGCCTCGTCGAGGCTGCCGAACGGGCTCTTGTCGATGGCGGCGCGGTTGCGCTGGCGCCGCTCGATGAACTGCAGCGCCTTGCGGGTCAGCGGGTCCTGCCAACCCTCTTCGGCGGCGATGGCGAAGATGTCGCTCACCGCGTCCTGCAGGATCTCGCGGGAGACGGCGAAGCGCTGGAGGATCAGCCGTCGGCACTCCGAATCGGCCCACCAGAACATGATGTAGGCATGGCTCGGCCGCAGTTCCGGCCGCCGCAGCAATAGGCCGATCAGCCGGGGATTGTCGCGGGTGCAGGCGACCACGATCTCCAGCGCCCCGTGGCTGAGGCGGGACAGCTCGTTGCGTAGCAGCGCCTCCAGCACCGCCGGCTCGCAGCGGCGGACCAGGGCGTCGGCCACCGCCTCCCCCACCCCGCGGCGCAGGGCGATCAGGCGCCGATGCTCGGGGGTCGCCGACAGGGCGCAGTCGATCAGGTCGGCGTCGCCCAGGTGCTGGCTGTGCTCGAGCAGGGAGCTGGCGATGGGGATCGAGTCCCGGAGCAGCATCCGCGCGAGAGCCGGCGGGATGTCCGAAAGGTTGGCGAGGCGCCGGGCGACCTTGGCCCTTTCCTCCGGCGCGGCCTCGCGCAGCAGTTCGATCAGCAGGTCGGAGGTCATCGCCCGCTCGAAGGCGTTGACCCGGCTGCCCGGCAGGCAGACGACGTCAGCCAGCCGCTTGAGCAGGGTGGCGCGCGAACGGACCACGGGCGCAGGCGCGGCCTCCGCCCCGGGGAGGCCGGGCGTGAGGTCCATCGGCTGCGGGTCGAACGATCGCGAGGGGGCGGGCTCGCTCATGGGGACTCCGGTTGCGGCGGACAGATTAACTGTCCGCCGTTAATCACCGGTGACGATCGTCCCTCGAACGGCTCCGCCGGCCTTCAGGCGAAACTCGCCCGCGGAGGCGGGGTCGCCCCGGCTGACACCTTGGCCCGCGCTTGGCTGCGCTCGACGAAGATGCTCGCCGCCGCCAGGGCCGCGATGGCGATGGCCAGCAGGAACATGGCGCCCTTGTCGGTTCCCAGGTTGAGGGCGTCGATCTGGGCGGCGGTCAGCCCCTGGGCGAGGGCCTGCGACAGCGGCTCCAGCCTGGGCACCTGCCAGCCGAGCCAGGGCGTCAGGTGGAAGACGATGGCGCCGATCGCCACCAGCAGACCCAGCTGGGCGCCGCGGATGCGGGTCCGCGGCCAGACCACCAGCGCGGCGGCGGCCAGTTCCAGCACGGCGGTGATGTAGCGCATGCCGGGCTCGAAGAAGCCGATCCCCGATCGCGCTTCGATCAGGCCGAAGACCGGATTGGGATCAAGACCGAAGAACTTCTGGAAGCTCATGAACAGCAAGAAGCCGGCTAGCGCCAGGGCGAACGACCAACTCACAACACGATCCATCATGGCGAAGTCTCCCGCGAGACTCTGAAAGGTCTCGACGGGCAGAAGCATGCGCCCGGTCCTTAACTTTGACGAGTCACGGTTCCGCGACGGAAACGGCCGGCGATTGCTCTACCGGAACTCGGGTTCCTCCCAGTCCGGCCAGATGTCCGGCAGATCCTCGGAAACCTTGTTGGGGTAGCTGGGAGCCCGCTTTTCGAGGAAGGAGGTCACCCCCTCCTTGGCGTCCCCCTGGGCCCCGCGGAACATGATCGCCCGGCTGTCGGACCGGTGGGCGTCCATCGGGTGGGCCGCGCCCACGTTCCGCCAGAGCAGCTGCCGGGTCAGGGCGATCGACACCGGGGCGGTGTTGTCGGCGATCTCCCGGGCCAGCGCCCTGGCGGCCGGAAGGAGGTCCTCCGGCGCGTGCAGGGAGCGCACCAGGCCGCCGTCCCTGGCTTCCTGGGCCGGGAACACCCGGCCGGTGAAGCACCACTCCAGCGCCTGCTGCATGCCGACCAGGCGCGGCAGGAACCAGGAGGAGGCCGCCTCCGGGGTGATCCCCCGACGGGCGAAGACGAAGCCGAACTTGGCCTCCGTCGAGGCCATGCGGATGTCCATGGCCAGCTGCATGGTCGCCCCGATGCCGACCGCGGCGCCGTTGACCGCGGCGATCACCGGCTTCTTGCAGTCGTAGATCCGCAGGGTCAGCCGCCCGCCCCCGTCCCGGTAGACGCCGTTCACCTTGCCGCTCTCGCGGGTCTCGTTGCCCTGCTTGGCGTAGTCGAAGGTGGCTCCGCCACTGCCCAGGTCCGCCCCGGCGCAGAAGGCGCGCCCGGCGCCGGTGACGATCACCACCTTGACCGCGTCGTCGGCGTCGATCTGGTCGAAGCAGTCGATCATCTCGACCATCATCTGGGCCGTAAAGGCGTTCATCCGGTCCGGCCGGTTGAGGGTCAGCGTCGCGATCCCGTCCTCGACGGCGTACTGGATGGTTTCGTAGGTCATGGGACGGCTCCTTCGGATCTGGTTGGCGGCATCAAAGGGAACGGACGCCGGGTAAGGCAAGCCGCCTACCCGCTGAACGCCACGCCCAGGCGCCGGATGGCGTGCACGAAGTTGTTGGGGGCGATGTCGATGTCGCCGGTCCAGCGCAGGTCCGGATAGCGGGCGAGGAGCTGGCGCCAGGTCTCCTCGAGCTGGAGCTGGGCGACGCGCTTGCCGATGCAGACGTGCGGGCCATAGCCGAAGGCGATGTGCTTGTCGGCGTTGGGGCGGGAGACGTCGAGGCGGTCGGGGTCGGCGAACACCGCGTCGTCGCGGTTGGCGGCGCCGTAGTACATGATCACCTTCTGGCCCTCGAGGATGCGCTGGCCGGCGACCTCCGTGTCGCGGGCGGCCGTGCGGCGCATGTAGATCACCGGGCTAACCAGGCGGATGAACTCGTTGACGGCGTTGGGCAGCAGGCTCTCGTCCGCCAGGAGCCGGGCCCGCTGGTCCTCATGCTCGCTGATCAGCTTGACCGAACCGGAGAGGGTGTTGCGCGTGGTGTCGTTGCCGGCGAAGACGATCAGCAGCCAGGAGCCGTCCAGGTATTCGTCCGAGAGGAAGTCGCCTTCCAGCTGGGCCCTGGCGATGGCGCTCATCAGGTCGGGCTGGGGATCGGCGCGGCGCTTGTGGAGCATGGCGCGGCCGTAGTCGAACATCTCCTCGACGTTGGTGTTGAAGTCCTGGATGAACTGCATCAGTTCCAGCGTCGGGCCGGCGGCGAGGTTGGCCTGTTCTGTGGCCATGTTCTGGGCCAGCTCGAGGTAGTGCATCCAGCGCAGGAACTTCGGCCGGTCCTCAGGGGGCACCCCGAGGATTTCGCAGAGGGTGAACAGCGGCAACTGGGATGAGAAGGCCTCGACGAAATCGAGCTCGCCCTTGCCGGCCATCTCGTCGAGCAAACGGGTGATCTCTGCCTTCACCTTGACCTGCAACTCGCGCAGGTAGCCCGGTGTGAAATAGGGCATGTGCTCGCGGCGCAGCTGCAGGTGCCAGGGCTGGTCCATGTTGATCATGGCGTCCATGCTGGCGCGGAACAGCAGGGCGTGGCGTTGCTCGGGCTTGCCGACCGCCATCAGGATGCCGCCGCGCTGGGAGGAGAAGGTCTCCGGATCGCCGTTGACCGCCATCACGTCGGCGTGGCGGGTCACCGCCCAGAAGCCCGGCCCCTCGCGCGGCTCCCCATGCCACATCACCGGCGCCTCGGCGCGCATCCGCGCGAAGTCGGCCCAGGGCTGGCCGTGGGTGAACCGGCCGATATCGGTCAGGTCGACGCCCTCGAGCTGGGGATAGGCGAGCGGGACGCCGGGGCCTTCGCGGCCCTCGACGACGGTCTGGCTGAGCAGCTGCATCGGGCGCCCCCTTGTAGATTATCGTTGGTTACCCGGGACCTTAGACCCTGGCGGCGCGGCGCCAAGCGGTGACGTGGCGTCAGGCAACGAGCTTGTGCGCCGCCAGCCGCTGATAGAAGGGGCGGGCCTGGTCGGCGATGCGGGCAAGCGCCCCGTCGAGCGCCGGCGCGGCCTCGGCGGGCGGCGGGCCGAAGCCGGTGGAGCGTTCGACCGCGTCGTACCAGGCCGGCGCCCAGACCCCGTCGCTGTCGCGCGGCCCAGAGGGCCAGGCCAGCATCCGCTCGTCGAAGGCGATGCCGAGCGCAGCGCAAAGGGCGGTGAGCACGCCGCGCGGGTCGCGCAGGACGTCGCGCCCCTCAACCACCGGCGGCGCGCGCCCCAGGCGGTCGCACTCCCGGTCGAACAGCTCCGCCTGCCGCTCCACCCCGATGTCGGCCAGGGTGACCTCGCCGCGCTTCTGGACGTAGCTGGCCAGCACGGCGGCCGGGTCGCGGATCAGGAAGGCGTTGGCGCAGGCCGTGGTCCAGCCAAGATCGACGCCGGGCAGCATGTGGTGGGTCATGTGCTTCTGGTAGAAGACCGGGGCCCCGACCGGTCCGGTCATGTCGGCGGCGACGCTGCCCCAGTCGCCCGACTGGGACGCCAGGACCTCTTCGCGCATCGGATGGTCGAGGCCGGTCGCGGCCAGGTAGGCGGCGTAGAAGGGCTCGTCGACCACCGCGCAGTCCGGGCGGTTCTCGAAGCTGCGCATCATGGCCGTGGAGATGTTCCGCGGCCCCGACCACAT
>DASPLD010000225.1:0-17262 GCA_035627755.1 Caulobacter sp.
CGTCCGCGGACAGGCCGCCCTGGCCTTGCGGGCCGGTGGCGGGACGCGAGGGAGCGCCCGGCGCCGGACGGCGCTCGGCCGCCGAGGGACCGGCCAGGTTCGTGGCCGCCGGCGCATGGGTGCGCTGGCGCTTGGTTTCCACCACCACCGTCTTCGACCGCCCGTGGCTGAAGCTCTGCTTGACCACCCCGGCGCTGACCGACCCCGTGCGGGGCTTCAGCGTCATGGGCGGGCGGCCCGGGCGGTTGTCGTTCTCGTCGCTCATGCGTCTCGCTTAACTCGCGCCCGGACATTCCGGCCGCACTACCTGATTTTCCAAACTCACAAAGGGCCCGGTCGCGGTTTCCCGCGGGCCCTTCACCTACCGCTCCTCGCGCCAGCTCTCGGGGAGAAGCGGGCGAAATCCGGCCAGGCGTTCGACGTCCTGCGTCCAACTTCCAGCCGACCGACCGCCGAGGAAGGCGGTGTGTATCACATTCTCGCCCCCCAAGGCCAAACCCAATTCGGCCGAAGAAAAAACGCCGATGACCCGTGGCTCGGGGGTCATGTGGCGGGCGAGGTTGAGGATCTTCTGGCGGCCGTCCGCGGCGCCGTCGTTGGCCTCGATCAGCCAGGCGGCCTTTCCCGAGCGGACCGCGGCCATGACCTTCTCGAACCCGGAGGTAAGGTCGCCGCTGCGCCGCGCAAGGCCCAGGCCGTCGAGAACCCGCTTGGTGAGCAGTTTTTCGACCAGATCGGCGAGATCGGCCGGGACGGACAGTTTCGCCTTCGCCGAGCGCGAGAACAGGTTCTTCCTCGCCGCCGCCTCGACGCTGGCGCGGTCGGCCGCCACCCAGATGCCCCGCCCGGGCAACTTGCGCGCCACGTCGGGCACCACCACGCCATCGGGACCGGCCACGAAGCGGACGAGCTTCTCCTCCGCCATCACCTCGCCGGTGACGACGTCGCGCCGTTCCCGGGCGGCCTGCGCCAGGGTGCGGTGGGCGGAAATGTCGGTCTCAGCCTGCATGGGCCGGTCGCGTTCCTTGTCGACGACCAGCCCCCCGAAATTTTTCGATCCAGAGGATCGAAGAAATTTCGGACTTTGCATCGGAGCGCTCCAATAGGAGCGCTCGGGGGCCGGTCAGGTCATGGTCGAAGACGTGCGTCCGAAGTGGGGGCCAGGGACGCTCACGCGTCCCGAGCCTCGCCCTCGGCCACGGCCAGGTCGAACTCCTCGCCTTCGGGAGCGGCTTGCGGCTGCTCGCCCTCGGCGTACTCGCCTTCTTCGCCCTCGTAGTATTCCTCTTCGGCGTATTCCGGCTCAGGCGGCGCTTCGACCCAGCCCATCACGACGCGGGCGCGCATGATCAGCGTCTCGGCGTCCTCGGGGCTCAGGTTGAAGGCCTCCAGGGCGCCGGTCTCGCGCACGCGCTCGCCGTCCTTGGTCTCGTACCAGCCGCGCAGGTCGTCCGGGATCAGGCCGGCGAGGTCCTCGACGGTCTTCACGTCGGCCTCGCCCAGGGCGACGGCCATCGGCAGGGTGATGCCCTCGATCTCCAGGACGCCGTCCTCGACGCCCAGCTCGCGGCGCTTGGCGTCCTGCTCGGCGGCTTCCTTGTCGAGGAATTCGCGGGCGCGGGTCTGCAGCTCGTCGGCGGTGTCCTCGTCGAAGCCCTCGATGGCCGCGATCTCATGCGGCTCGACGTAGGCGACATCTTCCACCGACACGAACCCTTCGGTGGCCAGCAGCTGGGCGATGACCTCGTCGACGTCCAGGGCGTCCTGGAACAGCTGGGTGGTCTCGGCGAACTGCTTCTGGCGGCGCTCCGACTCCTGGGATTCCGTGAGGATGTCGATCTGCCAGCCGGTCAGCTGGCTGGCCAGGCGCACGTTCTGGCCGCGGCGGCCGATGGCCAGGCTCAGCTGCTCGTCGGGGACCACGACCTCGACGCGCTCGTCGTCCTCGTCCATGACCACCTTGGAGACTTCGGCGGGGGCCAGGGCGTTGACGATGAAGGTCGCCTCGTCCGGGCTCCACTGGATGATGTCGATCTTCTCGCCCTGCAGCTCGGCGACGACCGCCTGGACCCGGCTGCCGCGCATGCCGACGCAGGCGCCGACCGGATCGATGCTGCTGTCGTTGGAGACCACCCCCATCTTGGCGCGGCTGCCGGGATCCCGGGCCACGGCGCGGATCTCGATGACCCCGTCGTAGACCTCCGGCACCTCCTGGGCGAACAGCTTGGCCATGAAGCCGCCGTGGGCGCGCGACAGCATGATCTGCGGCCCCTTGGTCTCGCTGCGGACATCGTAGATGTAGCAGCGGATGCGGTCGCCGAGGTTGAAGTTCTCGCGCGGGATCGACTGGTCGCGGCGCATGACGCCCTCGCCGCGGCCGAGGTCGACGATCACGTTGCCGTACTCGACGCGCTTGACCACGCCGTTGACGATCTCGCCGACCCGGTCCTTGTATTCCTCGAACTGGCGCTCGCGCTCGGCCTCGCGGACCTTCCCGAACACCACCTGGCGGGCCATCTGGGTCTGCACCCGGCCGAACTCGAACGGCGGCAGCTCCTCGTCGAACACCTGGCCGACCTGGGTGTCCTTTCCGTAGAAAGCTTTCGCATCGGCCAGGCGCATCATGCCCACGCCCTCGCCTTCCTCGAACTCGACGTCATCCTCGACCACGGTGACGTAGCGCTTGATCGAGGTCTCGCCGGTCTTCGGGTCGATGGCGACGCGGATGTCGTGCTCGGCGCCGTAGCGGGTGCGGGCCGCCTTCTGGATCGCCTCCTCGATGGAGGCGATGACGATCTCCTTGTCGATCCCCTTCTCGCGGGCGACCGCGTCGGCGATCTGCAGCAGTTCGAGGCGGTTGGCGGAAATGCCGGTGGCCATGGTCTTGTCCTCTAGGGGTCAGTCGTCGTTGCTGACGGCGTTGATGTCGTCTTGGGCGATGCGGGCCGCGCGTTGCTCGGCGCCGAATTTCATCAGCTGGTCGTTGAGCACCAGCTTGGCTTCCTGGATCCAGTCGAAGGGGATGTAGAGGGTAGTCTCGGCGTCGCCCTCGACGTTGATCCCGACCTGGCCGTCTTCCACCCCGGCCAGCTCGCCCTTGAACCGCTTGCGGCCCTCGGCGAGGCGGTCCAGCTCGATGCGGGCCTCGTACCCCTCCCAGGTCTCGAAGTCCTTCAGCCGGGTCAGCGGCCGGTCGATGCCGGGGCTGGAGACTTCCAGGGTGTATTCGCCGTTAATCGGGTCGGCGGCGTCCAGCACCTCGGAGACGGCTCTGGACAGCCGGGCGCAGTCCTCAACCACCATCTCCCCGTCCGGCCGCTCGGCCATGATCTGCAGCCGCCGGGTCGCCCCGCCCATCAGCCGCAGGCGCACGATCTCGTACCCGGCCGCCTCGGCGACAGGGTCGAGCAGCTCCACAAGGCTACGGTCTTCGTTGGTGCGGGCCCGCACGGGTTGCTCCGGTCAAAACAAAAGCGGCGCCCCGGAGGACGCCGCTCGAATACGCCATCCAGCGCGTTCAAACGATGTTGGGCGCTATATAGACCCTCACGCCGCCTTTGTCAGCCCCTGCCGTTGCCAGCAAATGGAGCCGGCAGCGGCGAGGACCCGATCAGCCGAAGCTGACCGGCCGCACGATCCGCTTGCGGCCGCCGCCCAGCGCCCGGACCACCGCCCCGCAGGCCTGGCCGCCGAAGCCGGCGCCGAGCAGCACCGCCAGGGGCAGCAGGGTGTAGCGGCCGAGCAGCTCGGGGCTTTCGTCGCCGCTGAACCACAGGGTCTTGAACTCGGTCCACATCTCGGCCGAGGGGAACTGGCCGAACACGGCCGCCTGGCTGGGCAGGTTCACGCCGAAGAACCACAGCGCCCAGGCCGCGACCAGGAACAGCAGGCCCGAGACCGCGCCGATCGATCCGTAGCGGTAGCGGGCGCCGGTAAAGGACATGGCCAGCAGCGAGATCCCGAAGAACACCGCCGCGGCGATGATCCAGGACGGGGTCGCGCTGATCCCGCCGACGACGGCCTGGACCAGGCCGTCGGTCCCGTCGGCCGGCCGCCACATCGCCAGGAGCCCAAGCACCGACGTCGCCAGGGCCCAGACCACGACCCCGACCACCAGGCCGAGCACCATTCCCAGTACGTTCTTCATTTGTTTTCGCTCCCCAATCCCGGGGCGGACGCTATCTGATCTGGCGGGGCCGTCAAATCCGCTCGCGCGTGAGGAATGTCGGCAAGACGACGAAGGCTTTGCGAGATCGCCTAGCGCTCCTCCACTCCGCACATCCCGGCGAATGCCGGGACCCATCCGCCTGATCTCGATGCTGGCGGAGGAAGGCCGAGAAAATGGTCGGACGGGCCCGCGCTCTATGAACTGGGTCCCGGCATTCGCCGGAATAAGCGGAATTGGGGGAGAAGCGCTGAGTGGCGATCGGCCTAGGCAACGAGGTCAGCCGGCCCTGATTGGCCTGGCGAGCAACTGCGCGGCCCTGCCCTTGGCCAAGGCCGCGTCAAACCCGCTCGCGTGTGAGGCTTTGCACGCCGCGCGGGATGATCGCAGGATGAGGGTATGCTCAGCTTTCCCGCCACGCCGCGCCTGACGGTCGATGATCTGCCAGACCCGGCGGCATTCACCGACTTCCACCTGTTCATCAAGGGGGTGTTCAGCCAGTGGCACGCTACGCCGTTTGAGCTGGAGGGCCGGCGCTTTGTCACGGCCGAGCAGTGGATGATGTTTGCCAAGGCATGTCTGTTCGGCGACGCGGCCAGAGCCGAGGCCATCCTCGCCACAGGCGATCCGGCCGAGCAGAAGCGCCACGGGCAGTTGGTCGACGGCTTCGACGGCGCGACCTGGGACCGCTGGAAAATCGACATCGTCCATCGCGGCAATGAGGCGAAGTTCACCCAGAACCCGGGGGCGGCCCGACAGCTGCGGGCCACCGCGACGGCCATGCTGGTCGAGGCCAACCCGCGCGACTGGATCTGGGGCGTGGGCCTGGCGATCGACGATCCGGCGGCGCGCTCGCCTGGCGACTGGCGCGGGACCAACTTTCTCGGCCGGATCCTGACAAGGCTGCGGGACCACCCGGGATAGGGGACACATTGAATTTCCGCATACAGCGGAGGAGCGGGGCGCGCCGGCGGGGGAAATTCAATGTGTCCCCGTCGGGGTCCTACGGCAGAAGTGATACCGGGACCCGGATCGGCATGTCGAGCAGCTGCTGGGCCTTGCCCTTGGCCAGGGCGTCGAGGCGCAGGGAGGCGAACTGGCCGCCGCCGAGGGCCTGGATGCAGTGGAGGTTGAGGGCGTTCATGCCCGGCAGGTCGTAGCGCAGGACCTGCGGCGCCGTGGCGCCTTCGAACTCGTGCGCGAACCAGCGTTGCACCGCCGCTTCGGTCAGGCCGGCGCGGATCCAGGGCAGGTACTCCGGGCGACGGGCGATGACCCCGACGTTGAAGGCGTCGCCCTTGTCGCCGGAGCGCGCCCAGGCCAGGTCGATCAGCGGCCGTTCGACGAGCTCGCCCTCGGCTTTGGGCTCCGGCGGCGGCTCCGGCCGGACCACGGCGTCGGGCGCGAAGGGTTCGGCTGGCGGCGCCGCGGCGACCTCGAACCGCTCGCCGCCGAGGTCGACCACGGCGGGGACCTGCTCGCGGGGGATCAGCACGGAGAACACCCGCGCCACCGGGCTGATGCTGGGCGCCCCTCCGAACCAGCCGGTGGTGCCGACGCTCATCGAGGTGGTCGGCGACTGCCACTCGCGGGTCAGCAGGCGCAGGGCCCGCTCGTCCTCGTGCTCGGCCCCCACCCGGCTGACCACCTCGCGGACCTGCAGGGCGGCCGGGCTGGCGTTGGCGCCGTAACTGGCCTCGGCCCCGAGGATTTCGATGCGGCAGTCGCGGAAGGGGGCGAGGTTGCGGTCGCGGAGCATCTCGCCGACCCGCTCCAGCACCGCCTCAGCCTGGCGCCGGGCCTTGGCGGCGGCCTCCCGCCCGACCACCGGCATGGCCCCGATGAACCGCCAGCCGTCGGCCCAGGTGACGCAGGTCTTGTAGAAGCCCGTCGCCGGATAGCCCCGGGCGCCACTGACCCGGACCCGGTGCTCGCCGACCTGTTCGAGGCGCACCTGGGCGAAATCGCAGACCACGTCAGGCAGGGCGTAGCCCTGGGGATCGCCGACCTCGTAGAGGATCTGTTCGGCCACGGCGGCGGGCGAGACCAGGCCGCCGGTCCCCGCCGGCTTGGTGACCACGAACGAGCCGTCGGCGTGGCACTCGACCACTGGATAGCCGATGTGGGCCCAGTCCGGCACCTCGCGCCAGTCGGTGAACAGCCCGCCCGTCGCCTGGGCCCCGCATTCGATGACATGGCCGGCCAGCGACCCGGCCGACAGCTGGTCATGATCCTCGTCGCCCCAGCCGAACTCGTGCATCAGCGGCCCCAGCGCCAGGGCGCTGTCGACCACCCGGCCGGTGATCACCATCTCGGCGCCGGCGGCCAGGGCGGCGGCGATCGGCCGGCCGCCGAAGTAGGCATTGGCGGTGAACACCCGGTCCTTCGCCGGGAAGGGGGCGCCGGTGTAGAGCTCGTCCTGGCCGGAGATCTCGTCCAGCCGGTCCATCAGGTCGTCGCCCTCGACAACGGCAATCCTGAAGCTGAGGCCGGCGGCGGCCGCCAGTTCCTCCATCCGGGCGCGGCAGGCATGGGGGTTCAGGCCCCCGGCGTTGGTGACCACCTTGACCCCCTGCGCCTTGAACGCCCGCAGGTTGTCCTTCCAGACCCATTCGGTGAAGTCGCGGGCGAACCCCTCGCCCGGCCGCTCCCGCTTGATCTGGCCGAGCACCGACATGGTCGCCTCGGCCAGGTAGTCGAGGATCATGTAGTCGAGGCCGCCGTCCTTCAGCAGTTGCGGCGCGGCGACCGAGGAGTCGCCCAGGAACCCGCCGGCCCCGCCGATCCGCACCACCTTGGCCATGACTGTTCCTCCTGCTCCGGCCATTTTGGGCCCTTGCCCCAAGGTCCGGCCACCCCCTTCCTGTCATCCTTCGGGCCCGCGAAGCGGGTAAACCTGGCGCATGGGGTTTCAGAAGATGCGATCGTCGATGACGGCCTTCCGGCTCCAGGCGATCCCGCTCTCGCGGTGGGTCCTCCGGTCCGCCCTGCGGGCGGCCGAAGGATGACCGCCGGGAATTTGCCTGCCGCCACGACAACCGCCTAGCGTGGAGCCAGGGCCGCGGAACGAAGGCCGGGAGGACGCATGGCCAGGGAGACAGAGGTTCCGGAGGGCGTCGACCTTGGCGTGCTGACCGCCTTCATGGACCACAAAGGTCTGGGCGAGGGGCCGCTCACCGACCTTGCCGTCTTGACCGGCGGCACCCAGAACATCCTGCTGAAGTTCAGCCGCTCGGGCCGCGACTACGTCCTGCGCCGCCCCCCGCCCAAGCGCCGGGCCAACTCCAACGAGACCATGCGCCGCGAGGCCCGCGTCCTGGCCGCCCTGGCGGGATCGGACGTGCCGCATCCCGGCCTGATCGCCGCCTGTCCGGAGGAGATCATGGACGGGGCCGCCTTCTACCTGATGGAGCCGGTCGAGGGGTTCAATCCGACCGTCGGGCTGCCGCCGCTGCATGCGGGAGACCCGGCGGTGCGCAACCGGATGGGCTTCGCCCTGGCCGATGGGATCATCGCGCTCGGCCGCATCGACATCGGCGCGGTCGGGCTGGAGACCCTGGGCAAGACCGATGGCTGGCTGGAGCGGCAGGTTCCCCGCTGGCGGGCCTGGTACGAGAGCTATCGCGAGTTCCCGACCTGGACCGACGAGGTCCCCGGGGTCGAGGCGGTCGGCGACTGGCTCGAGGCGCATCGGCCGCCAAGCTTCAAGCCCGGCCTGATCCACGGCGACTACCACCTGGCCAACGTCATGTACCGCCACGACGGCGGGGATCTTGCGGCCATCGTCGACTGGGAACTGGCCAGCACCGGCGATCCGCTGCTCGATCTCGGCTGGCTGATGGCCATGTGGCCGGAGGACGGTCAGGCCGCGATCACCCCGGTGACCCCCTGGACCGGCTTTCCGACCATCGCCGAGGTGATCGACCACTACGGCCGCCACAGCGACCGGGACCTGACCCACATCCGCTGGTACGGCGTCCTGGCCTGTTACAAGCTCGGCATCATCCTGGAAGGCAGCCATGCCCGCGCCGGGGCCGGCCTCGCGCCGAAAGCCATCGGCGACCGCCTCCACGCCTCGACCCTCAACCTCTTCCAGCGCGCCCTGCGCTGGATCGACGGAGCCGCTCCATGAAGGCCCTGCGCTATTTCGGCCCCCGCGACGTCCGCTACGAGAGCATGGACGACCCGGTGTTGCACGACGACCGCGACGTGCTGGTGCGGGTCACCGGCTGTTCGATCTGCGGCAGCGACCTGCACATCTACCACGGCGAGGGGTTCAGCGAGGATCTGGGCTTCTGCGTCGGCCATGAGGCGGTCGGCGAGGTGGTCGAGACCGGCCGGGCCGTCCGCCGCCTGAAGAGCGGGGACAGGGTGATGATCTCCGGCGCCGTCGGCTGCGGCGCCTGCCCGTCCTGCCTGCGCGGCGACGTCATCCGCTGCGAGACAGGCCAGGGCGCCTGCTACGGCCTGTCCTCGAAGCTCCAGGGCTCGCAGGCAGAGGCGGTGCGGGTGCCGGCCGGCGACTTCAACGCCGCCCTGATCCCCGACGGGATCACCGAGGAACAGGCCCTGCTGATGACCGACGGCATGGCCACCGCCTGGTACGGCGCCCGCAACGCCGACATCACCTCAGGGAAAACCGCCGCTGTGGTGGGCCTTGGCCCCATCGGCCTGATGGCGGTGGAGCAGGCCTTCGTGCTCGGCGCCGCCCGCGTCTTCGCCATCGACCCGGTGGCCGAGCGCCGGGCCATCGCCGAGGGCCTGGGCGCTGTCGCCCTGCACCCCGACGACGCGGTCGAGACCATCCGCGAGCTGACCCGTGGCCGGATGGTCGACAGCACGGTCGAGGCGGTCGGCCAGGCCCGGACCATCGACCTGGCGCTGAACCTCGCCGCCCGGCGCGGGACGGTGTCGGTGATCGGGGTCAACCAGGACCGCCGGTTCGACTTCCCGATGGCCCGCGCCTTCATGATGGGCCTGACCTTCCGGATCGGGACCTGCAGCGTGCAGGAGACCTGGCCAGAGCTGATCCCCCTGGTCCAGGCCGGCCGCCTGAAACCCGAGCGGGTGATCAGCCACCGGCTGCCGCTTGCCGAGGGGGCGGAGGCCTACGCGATGTTCGATGGCCGCAAGGACGGGGCGTTGAAGATGGTGCTGACGCCCTGATACCAATTCCGTCATCCCGGGCGTAGCGAAGCGAAGACCCGGGACCCAGGAGTGACAGGGCGCCGGTCCCCGCAGCCGCGATCCCGGTGATGAGGCCCCTGGGTCCCGGCGCTCCAGCCTGCTACGCAGGCTTCCGGCCGGGATGACGGAGGGGGTTAGGCCCGCACGAAGTCCAGCCACACCGGCGGGATGTCGCCGAGCTTCTTCTCTTCGTACCGGGTGGTCAGGTGGTCGGCTGGCGGGACGCGCCAGTCGTCGGCCGGGTCGGCCGGCCAGGCGAACAGGCCGCTGGCCAGCACCCGCTCAAGCGTCCAGTCGGCGTAGTCGGCCCAGTCGGTGGCGAAGCGGAGCCGGCCTCCGCTTTTCAGCACCCGGTGGGCCTCGGCCAGGAATTCGGGGTTCACCAGCCGCCGCTTGTTGTGGCGCGCCTTCTGCCAGGGATCGGGGAAGAGGACGAACAGGCGGTCGACGCTGGCGTCCGGCAGGCGGGAGAGAACCTCGCGGCCGTCGCCGGGGTGGATGCGGACATTCGCGGCGCCCGCCTCCTCGACATGGCGCAGGGCGCTGGCGACGCCGTTCTGGAACGGCTCGGCGCCGATCAGCAGGACGTCGGGATGGCGCGCCGCCTGCCCGGCCAGGTGCTCGCCGCCGCCGAAGCCGATCTCGACCCAGACCTCGCGGGCGTCGGGCTTCAGGGCCAGGGGATCGAAGGGCGCCTCCGGCACGGCGATGCCGGGCAGCAGGCTGTCCATCAGCGCCGCCTGCCGCGCCTTGATCGGGCGCGACTTGATGCGGCCGAAGCTGCGGAGGGGTCCGTGGGGGCGCTGGGGCGTGGGCATGGGAGGCGGCCTTTACCGCCCCCTCGCGCCCAGCGGAAGGCTAGAACGCCTTCTGCAGTTCCGGCACCAGGTCGGTCTTTTCCCAGCTGAAGCCGCCTTCGTTGTCCGGCTGGCGGCCGAAGTGGCCGTAGGCGGCCGTGCGGGCATAGATCGGCTTGTTGAGCTGCAGATGCTCGCGGATGGCGCGCGGGGTGGCGCCGCCGACCAGTTCGGGCAGCAGGGCCTCCAGCTTTGCCGGGTCGACCTCGCCGGTGCCATGGGTGTCGACATAGAAGCTCAGCGGCCGGGCGACGCCGATCGCGTAGCTGATCTGGATCGTGCACTTCTTGGCCAGCCCGGCGGCGACCACGTTCTTGGCCAGGTAGCGGCAGATGTAGGCGGCCGAGCGGTCGACCTTGGTCGGATCCTTGCCCGAGAACGCGCCGCCCCCGTGCGGCGAGGCGCCGCCGTAGGTGTCGACGATGATCTTGCGCCCGGTCAGGCCGCAGTCGCCGTCCGGTCCGCCGATCAGGAACTTGCCGGTCGGGTTGATGTGCCACTTGGTCTTCTTGCTGATCAGCCCGTCGGCGAACAGCGGCAGGATGTAGGGGCGCAGGGCCGCCAGCATCCGCTTGGACGTCGGGGCGCCGCCGTCCATCTTCTTGCCGTGCTGGTGGGAGACGACGATCTCCTCGACGTGCACCGGCCGGTCGTTCTCGTAGCGCAGGGTGACCTGGCTCTTGGCGTCCGGCTCGAGGAAGGGCAGCTCGCCCGAGTGGCGCAGCTCGGCCAGGCGCTTGAGGATGTTGTGGCTGTACTGCAGCGTCGCCGGCATGAATTCCGGGGTGTCGTCGGTGGCGTAGCCGAACATGATGCCCTGGTCGCCGGCCCCTTCGTCCTTGTTCTCCCCGGCGTCGACGCCCTGGGCGATATGGTCCGACTGGCCGTGCAGGAAGCAGCTGTACTTGGCCTTTTCCCAGTGGAAGCCCTTCTGGGCGTAGCCGATGTCCTTGACCGCGGCGCGCACCTTGGGCTCCAGCCCGGCGATGATCGCCTTGTTGAGCTCCTTGTTCTCCGCCTTGCTCAGGCCCGGCCGGCCGGCCCGCACTTCGCCGGCCAGGACGATGCGGTTGGTGGTCACCAGGGTCTCGCAGGCCACCCGCGCCTGGGGTTCCTCGCTCAGGAAGGCGTCCACGACGACGTCGCTGATCCGGTCGGCGACCTTGTCGGGGTGCCCCTCGGACACGCTCTCACTGGTGAAGATGTAGTTCTGACGGCTCACGGAAGGCTCCCGGCTTGAGGCTCGGGGCACCTATAAAGATATCCTTATATCCCGCAAGGCTCAGGAGGACGGCGGCCGGGTCAGGCTTCGTCCTCGACCATGCTGCGCACCAGCTCGACGATCCGCTTGCGCAGGCGGGGGTTCTTCAGGCGGGAGAACATCTCGGCCAGTTCCAGGCCCTCGCTCGACATCAGGAAGGCGTTGACGAATTTTTCCGAGGCAGGCTCGGCGTCGCCGCCGCCGTCCTTCAGGGAGGACGGATCGGCCAGGCCCTCGAAGAAGTATTCCGTGCTGGTCTGCAGGGCGACCGCGATCTCGTAGAGCTTCGAGGCAGACACCCGGTTGGCGCCGCGCTCATACTTCTGGACCTGCTGGAAGGTCAGGCCGAGGTCGTCGGCCAGGCGTTCCTGGGTCACCCCCATCGCCTTGCGGCGCTGCCGCACCCGGCGCCCGACGTGGATATCGATCGGGTTGGGTGAACGGCTCACGTCTTCAGTCATCAAGGCCCCGCCCAAAGGGTAGAAGTGGTGGTCCCGGCTAGTCGCGCTGGAACAGTCTGAGCGGTATTTTCATGCCTCGCCAGTGAAAGGCCAGAGAGATGCCTGCGGATACAATCATGAATATAGAAAATATCGTGTCTCCCAACCTCCGGTAGGGGGTTTTATCTACCTTGGGTGGCAGCACCACATCGACCACAGCCTCTACGCCTTGCCCGATCTTGGCCGAGGGAATCACCCGGCCATAGGCGTCGATCATCGCCGATACGCCGGTGGGGGTGGCGCGGGCCATCGGGACCCCTTCCTCGATCGCCCGGTAGCTGGCCAGGTTGAGGTGCTGCAGCGGGCCGCTGGTGGCGCCGAACCAGGCGTCGTTGGAGATGTTGACGATCAGGTCCGGGCTCAGGCCGGAAGCCTTGGCCCCCTCGCGGGTGAAGCCCGGATAGAGGCTCTCGTAGCAGATCAGCGGCTGCATGACGGGCAGGCCCTGGATCCGCATCGGGGCCGGCCGCGGGCCGATGCTGAAGCCGTCGCCGATCTTGACCAGTTCCTTGAAGCCCAGAGGCGTCAGGATGCCCTCCAGCGGCAGGAACTCGCCGAAGGGCACCAGGCGGTGCTTGTCGTAGCGGCCGATGAGGGTGAGGTCGTCGCCGTCTCGGCGCAGGGCCAGCAGGCTGTTGGCATAGCGCGGCCCGCGGTTCCTGGAGCCGGGCTCAGGCGGGTCGGCCACCGCCGCCCCGACCAGCAGCACCTGGCCCGGAGCCAGGGCCTCGGTGATCGCCGCCCGCTCAAGGCTGCCCTCCGCCAGGTAGTCGTTGGCGAGCATCGGGATGGCGCCCTCGGACCAGATGACGATGTCGGGGACCCGCCGCCCCGGCTGGCGCGTAAGCCGCAGGTGCTTGGCGAGGATATGGCTGAACACCACCGGGTCGTACTTGATCGTCTGGGGCACGTTGGGCTGGACGATGCGGACGAGGGGCGGCGCGTCTCCAACCGTGTTGGCGTCCGCAAGGGCGAGGCGGGCGAGGCCAAACCCGAGCATGGCAACCAGCAGGCCCCCGGCAAGGCCGCCGGCGACCAGGGCCTGCCGGCGCGGCGCCTTCCACAACAGCGCCGTCGCCGCGGCGACGCCGACGGTCAGCACGGTCAGCCCGTAGACCCCGACCAGGGAGGCCGTCTGGGACACGGCCGAGCCGGCCTTCCAGGTCTCGCCCGGCAGGTTCCACGGAAAGCCGGTCAGGATGTGGCCGCGCAGCCATTCGGCCGCTCCGAAGGCGCCGGCGAAGACCACCACCCGCCAGGGCCCCTCGATCCGCGCCAGCCGGTAGAGCCAGGTCGCCAGACCCCAGAACAGGGCGATCCCGCCGGCCATCAGGGTCACCGCGAACGGCGCCATCCAGCCGTGGGCGGCGATGTCCACCAGGAAGGCCTCGGCCACCCACCAGGTGCCGACCGCGAAATACCCCAGCCCCGCCAGCCAGCCGCGCAGGAAGGCGGAGCGCAGCGGCCGGGCCGGGTCGGCCCGGTCGGCCAGCAGCATGATCGCCCCGTAGCCGAGCAGGCCCGGCAGCAGCCCCCAGGGCGGGTGGGCGAGGGCGGCGGCGATCCCCGCCAAGACGGCCAGCAGGCGCGGGCGCCAGGCCGGCGGAATCGGGTTGGCCGGCAGCGTCACACCGCCTCTTGCGCCGGCTGGACGCGGCGGACCCGCACCCGCTTGACCCGCCGAAGGTCGGCGTCGGTCACCTCGAAGCTCCAGCCGCCGGGATGGGCGATCACCTCGCCGGCCTCCGGCACTCGGCCGGCCAGGGCGGTGACCAGGCCGGCGACGGTGTCGATGTCCTCCTCCAGCTCCTCGGGGGCGAGGCGGTCGACCTGCAGGGCCGCCTCCAGGTCCTCCAGGTCGGCGCGGGCGTCGACCTCGAAGACCCCGCCCGGCCGGGCGACCACGCCGCTGACCTGGGCTTCGTCATGCTCGTCGTCGATCTCGCCGACCACGGCCTCCAGCAGGTTCTCGAGGGTGGCCAGGCCGCTCACCCCGCCGTGCTCGTCGATCACCAGGGCCAGGTGAACGCGCCGGGCCTGCATCCTCTCCAGCAAGGTGGAGGCCGGCATCGATTCCGGCACGTAGAGCAGTTCGCGCTTGAGGGTGCGCAGCAGGGCGCCGGTCGTGGCTTTCCGGCCGCTGGCCAGCAGGCGGAAGATGTCCTTGATGTGGATCACCCCGACGGGGTCGTCGAGGGTCTCGCGATAGACCGGCAGGCGGCTGTGCTCGGTCTCGACGAACCGGGCGACCACCTCCTCGAAGGGGGTGGATATCTCGATGGCGTGGATATCGGCCCGTGGGATCATCAGGTCGCCGACGTCGAGCCGCGCGAACTCACGGGCATGGTTGGCCAGTTCGGTGGCGGCGGGCAGGGGGGAGTCGGGATCGACGCTTTCGCCAAAGGCGCTCAGCAGCTGGCGCAGCATGCCGCCCAAGCCCCCGCGTCTTCGCTGGGGAGGTTCTGGCGGCGGGTCGGAGTCCGGGTCGGTCATCTAGCTCTGTTCGTCGGCATAGGGGTCGGCAACGCCCAGACCGGCCAGCACCCGCCGCTCCAAGGCCTCCATGGCCTGGGCCTCATCATCGGTCTGGTGGTCGTATCCCGCAAGATGCAGCACGCCGTGGACGGTCAGATGGCGCAGATGGTCGGCGAGGGACTTGCCCTGCTCGGCGGCCTCCCGGGCGCAGACGCCGTAGGCCAGGGCGATGTCGCCGAGATGGTTCTCGGGGTTGGGCGGGGCCGGGAAGGACAGGACGTTGGTGGGGCCGGGCTTGTGGCGGAAGCGCTCATTCAGCTCCGCCACCTCGTCATCGCTCGTCAGCAGAATGGTGACAGAAGAGCTCGGTACCGCCCCCTCTGGGGGCGGGGGACCATCGCTGAAAGCGTTGGTGGTGGGGGCGGCGCCGGCCGCGGCGGGTTCGCTCTGAGCGGTTTCAGCGCCGGTGTTCATGACGGTCTGCTCACCGCCGGCGCCGCCCCCACCACCACCACGCGCGTATTCGCGCGCGGTCCCCCGCCCCCAGAGGGGGCGGAACTGGAGGGTCGCCAGGACGGCTTGTTCGACCACAGCCTCGACATCGGCGAGGCCTCGCCAAGCCTCGTCCTCGACCTCGATGTCGACCCCGCTCATCGACCGCGCTTGGCCGCGTCTTCGTCGTAGGCCTTGACGATGCGCTGGACCATCGGGTGGCGCACCACGTCGGCGGCGGTGAACCGCGTCACCGCCACCCCCTCGACACCCTCGAGAATGGCCACGGCATGGGCCAGGCCGGAATCGGCGGCGTTCAGCAGGTCGATCTGGCTGGGATCGCCGGTCACCGCCATGCGGCTGCCCTCGCCCATCCGGGTCAGCACCATCTTCATCTGCAGGCGGGAGGTGTTCTGGGCCTCGTCGACGATGATGAAGGCGTGGCTGAGGGTGCGGCCGCGCATGAAGGCGATCGGGGCGACCTCGATCTCGCCCTTGTCGCGGCGGCGGCGCAGCTGTTCGGTCCCGACGATCTGGGTCAACGCCTCCCAGACCGGCGCCATGTAGGGGTCGACCTTCTCGGTCAGGTCGCCGGGCAGGAAGCCGAGCTTCTCGCCGGCCTCGACGGCGGGACGGGTGACGATCAGCCGGTCGATCTCGCCGCGCAGCAGCATGCCGGCGCCGTGGGCCACGGCCAGGAAGGTCTTGCCAGTGCCGGCGGGGCCCAGCCCGAACACCAGCTCATGCCGCCCCAGCATGTCCATGTACTGGGCCTGGGTGGCGGTCTTGGGCGAGACCGGGCCGCGGCGGGCGGCGCCCGGCGCCACGGGGCCCGGCTCGCCCGAACGGGCCTGGCCGATGGCCACCCGCACGTCGGCCTCGGCCACGTCGGCGCCGGCGTCGGCCTGGGCAGCCAGGGCGGCGATGGTCCGCTTGGCCAGCGAGCGGGCGCGGGAATCGCCGCTGAGCGAGACGCCGCCGCCGGGGGTTTCCAGCAGCACCTTGAAGGCGTCCTCGATCAGGGCCGCATGGCGGCTGCCGGGTCCGGCCACGGCGCGGGCGGCGGCGTCGGAGAGGGTCAGGAATTCGGGGGGTCGGCTCACGCGGGCTCCAGGACCTCGGCCGTCTGCAGGGCGCCGCTCAGGCTGCCCCGGTGGCCGGTGACGATCCTTACCGGAACGATCTGGCCGACCAGATGATCCGGCCCGTCGAGATGGACCGGCTGCAGGTAGGGACTGCGGCCGCCGAGCTGGCCCTCGCGCCGGCCGGGCTTCTCGATCAGCACGGGCAGGACCTTGCCGGCCTGGGCCTCGTTGAACGCCTGCTGCTGCTGGGCGAGCAAGGCGTTCAGCCGGGCCAGCCGCTCCTCCTTGACCGCCTCGTCCACCTGGCCGGGCATGGCCGAGGCCGGGGTGCCGGGACGGCGGCTGTACTTGAAGGAGAAGGCGCTGGCGTAGGTCACCTCGGCGACCAGGTCGAGGGTGGCCTGGAAGTCCTTCTCCCGCTCGCCGGGGAAGCCGACGATGAAGTCGCAGCTCATCGCCATGTCCGGCCGGGCGGCGCGGATGCGTTCGACCAGGCGGATGTAGCTTTCCGCCGTGTGGTCGCGGTTCATGGCCTTGAGGATGCGGTCCGACCCCGCCTGCACCGGCAGGTGCAGGTAGGGCATCAGCTCGGGCACCTCGCCATGGGCGGCGATCAGGGCCTCGTCCATGTCCCGCGGGTGGCTGGTGGTGTAGCGGATGCGGTCGATGCCATCGACTTTCGCCAGGGCCCGGACCAGGGCGGCCAGGCCGCCGTCCACGCCGTCGTAGGCGTTGACGTTCTGGCCCAGCAGGGTGATCTCGCGGACGCCCTTCTCGGCCAGGCCGCGGGCCTCGGCCAGGATCGCCTCGCCCGGCCGCGACCATTCGGCGCCGCGGGTGTAGGGCACCACGCAGAAGGTGCAGAACTTGTCGCAGCCCTCCTGCACGGTGAGGAAGGCGGTCACGCCGGTGACGTGCCGCGCCTCGGGCAGGGCGTCGAACTTCTCCTCGGGAGAAAACTCGGCGGACAGACCCTCGCCCTTGGCCCGGTGGGCGCGGGCGATCAGCTCGGGCAGCTGGTGGTAGGCCTGGGGCCCGACCACCAGGTCGACGGCGGGCTGGCGGCGCATGATCTCGGCGCCCTCGGCCTGGGCCACGCAGCCGGCCACGGCGATGGTCATCTGGCCGCCCGCGTCGGCCTTGCGGGCCTTCATCCGCTTGATCTGGCCGAGTTCGGAATAGACCTTCTCGGTGGCCTTCTCGCGGATGTGGCAGGTGTTGAGCACCACCAGGTCCGCCT
>DASPLD010000226.1:0-2419 GCA_035627755.1 Caulobacter sp.
GCAGACCTTCCCGAGGCCTGACCCTGGCCGCCTGTTCCCTGGAGAAACCGATGCGCCTCGCTGCCCTGCCGATAACAGCCGCGACGCTACTGTTCGTGGCTCCTGCCTTCGCCCAGTCCGCCGCCGAGGTGGAAATGGGCCGGCTGGCGAAATGCACCACCCACCTCGCGGCCCTGTCGGTGCTCTTCGAGTCGGCGCCGAACGATCAGCGGCTCAAGCCGCTCGCCGAGCGGATGAACCCGCTTCTGCCACGCCTCGGCGCCAGGTTCGACACGCTCCGGACGTCGCTCGGCGAGACCAAGGCCCAGGAATTGTCCGACAAGGTGTTCGCCGACGCCCAGGCCGACATCAACGCCATCGTCGAGGCGCCGGACCCGGCTGGCAAGCTGATCGACAGCCACGGCAGGGAGATCGAGGCCTGCCTGGCCGAGATCGCGAAGCTGCCAGCCTAGTAGATCGTCCCGCCGACCCCGCCGTCGAGGCTCATGTTGAAGCTGGCGCTGGATTCCTCCCGCACCATCTCTTCGCGATAGGCGGTGTAGGTCTCGACCTCGACGATGGTGATCACCTTGATCCCCGCCCCGAACCGCCGCAGCAGCGAGCGCTCGTTGCAGTCGCGGGCCGGGCGCTGGGGCCGGCAGGAAATCCGCCCGCCACGCACCTCGCCGCCCTCGCTCGAGGCGACAGCGCCGTATTCGTAGAACAGGGCCTCGCCCTTCTGGCAGAACATGGTCTTGCCGCCTTCGCCGCCGCCGGTCCGCTCGGTCCATTCGACCAAGGTCCACTGCATGCGGGTTCCGGCGATGCAGCGGTAGAGCTCGCCCTCGTAGCCCTCGGCCACCTCTTCGCCGGCGAACACCTGGCTGGCGGCGTGCGGGACGTCGCGGTCGTCGACGCAGTAGGCCCGGATGATCACCCTGCGGGTCCGGGTCCGCTTGGCCTCGTAGGCCACCTTCTTCTTCTTCAGGGTCCCTTCGACGTTGAGACCCTGGATGATGCCGGTCGCGCCGGGCGCGCTGTAGTAGCCGCCCCCGCCGCCGCCCCCGCCGTAGACCACGGCCCCGGCGCCGGCCCGTCCGCCGGCCACGGCGACCGCGGTGACGTTGGCGTTGACCTGGACGTTGACCCGTCCGCCGCCGCTGTCACAGCAGGGCGGGGGCCCCGGCGGCCTCGGCGGCGGCGATGGCGGGGTGCAGCAGGGCGGCGGAGCGGGCGGCGTGCAGCAGGGCGGCGGCGGGGGGGCGCAGCACTGGGCCGCGGCCTCCTCCGGCGTCGCCGATCCGATCAGCAGCAGGACCACGCCCGCCGCCAGGCCCATCAAAGTCGTCCGCAAACCCATGGGGTTGCTCCCGCGCAAAATCCACCTCGCCCTCATGCAAGAACCGCGCCGGAGTGTCCCGTTCCGAAACAGAATTCCTCCGGCCCGATCCTTCCCTGCAACCCCCGTGCGGCCGCAGAGGGCCGTCGGGAGACAGGGTGGAGCCATGGCCCATCCCAACACGGAACGATTGACGGAGTATTGGCGTGCAAAAGCCGGCCATCGCGCCGCGCCGACCCGCGCCGACATCGATCCGATGGAGTTCGTCAGCATCCTGCCCCAGACGCTGATCGTCGGGCGGCGCGAGGCCGGCGACCTGCCCTTCCGGCTGGTCGGAGGCCTTATCGCCCATCTGCACCAGCGCGATCTGCGCGGGGTCAACCTGCTCAGCCTGTTCGCCCCCGCCGACCGGGCCGCCCTGCGGCTGGCCACCGAGCAGATTCACCGCCGGCCCGAGCCCCTGCTGATCGAGGGCGACATACGCGCCGAGGGGGTCGCCGCGCCGGTGGGCCTGGAGATGGTGTTGCTGCCCCTGGCCGACGCGACGGGCGAGATCGACCGCTTCCTCGGCCACTACCAGCCGATCGGCATGACCGCCCGGCTGGTGGGCCGCACGGTCAGCGAACTGAAGCTCGGCAACCTCTCCCGCTCCGGCGAGGACGGTCCCCGCCTGCGCCTCGCCGCCCTCGACGGTCGCCAGATCGCCTAGCCGGACGCCTCGTTGAGCCGCGCCATCTGGGTGTCGGACAGCGTCAGCCGCGCCGCGCCCAGCAGTTCGCCCAGCTGATCGACGCTCGTCGCGCTGGCGATCGGCGCGGTCAGGCCCGGCCGGGCCATTACCCACGCCAGGGCGACCTGGGCGGGTGTTGCGCCCGTCTCGCCGGCCACCGCGTCCAGCGCCGTCAGAACGGCCCGGCCCTTGTCGCTGGTCACATGCTTGGCTGCCGCCCGGCCGCGCGGGCTCTTCCCGAGATCCGCCTCCGACCGGTATTTTCCGGTCAGGAAGCCGCTCGCCAGGCCATAGTAGCTGATCACCGCCACCTCGCGGGCGATGCAGAGGTCGAGCAACGGCCCCTCGATGCCCCGATCCATCAGGTTATA
>DASPLD010000227.1:0-48792 GCA_035627755.1 Caulobacter sp.
AAGGCACGCCGCATTTCGAGTGCGGTACATTCGACCACTCTGCCACCTCTCCATGCCGGTGAAGCGGACCCTTCGAGGGGCCCCCTGATCGAAGGCGCGGAACCTAGCGATGCGGACCCGCAAGCGCAAGGGGGCGAAATCGCTGGCGGCGCAGGGTTCCCGCGTCGACTGGCCGACGCGGGTTCCTGGCTATTTCGGCCAGAGCACCATCTGGGTGCAACGAAACAGGGCGATGGTCTTGCCGCTGTCCTCGTGGCGGACGACCGCGTCCCAGACCTGGGTCGTGCGGCCGCCGTGGACCAGGGTGGCGACCACCGAGACCACGCCGGTCAGGGCGGTGCCGAGGAAATTGGATTTCAACTCGATGGTGGTGAAGCCGACGGCGCCCTCGGGCAGGCTCATGGCGCAGCCATAGCCGGCGGCGCTGTCGGCCAGGCAGATGACGCTGGCAGCATGCATGTAGCCATTGGGGGCCAGGTGCTTTTCCTCGACGGTGAACCGGCCGCGAGCCTCGCCCCGGCGGACGGTCTCCCATTCGAGGCCGAGGACGCCGGGCAGCTTGCCTTGCTGGCGCTCGGAGAAGAAGAGGGCGCCTTCGCCGTCGGCGGGAAAGGGACTGCTCACCGGAAGGCCCCTCCGCGTCCCTCGCCGCCGCCGAAGCGGGCGGCGCCGGCGGCGCTCTCTCCCGACTGCAGGGTCTCGAAACCGACGCCGATCTCGAAGGCGGTCGCCTCGTCCCAGGAGAGGCTCCACTGTTCGAGCGCGGAGCGGCGGTCGTTGCGCAGGCAGGTCTGGGGAAAGCCGGCGATCTGGCGGGCGAGGTCCAAGGCCGTCGCCAGCGCTTGCCCGTCCGGGGCGATCCGGTTGGCGAGGCCGATCGCCTGGGCTTCGGCCGCCGCGACCGGCCGGCCGGTGAGGATCAGGTCCATGGCCCGGGAGTGGCCGATCAGCCGGGGCAGCCGCACGGTCCCCAGGTCGATCAGCGGCACCCCGAACCGCCGGCAGAACACCCCGAATATGGCCCCTTCCGCCGCCACCCGCAGGTCGCACCACAGGGCCAGTTCCAGCCCGCCGGCCACGGCGAAGCCCTCGACGGCGGCGATCACCGGCTTGGAGAGGGCGAGGCGGGTCGGGCCCATCGGGCCCAGGTCCCCCTCGCGATGGACCGGGTTGCCGCGGCCGGCGATGCCCTTGAGGTCGGCGCCGGCGCAGAAGCAGCCGCCGCCGCCGGTCAGCACGGCGACCTTGGCGGCCTCGTCGGCGTCGAACCGCTTGAAGGCGTCGTACAGAGCCTGGGCGGTCGGCCCGTCGACGGCGTTGCGCGCTTCGGGTCGATAGAGGGTGACGACGGCGATCTCGCCGTCGAGCTCGTAGGTCACGGACATCATCGTCCTCCTGGGGGGCCGTCAGACTGCCCCAGGTGACGCGCCGAAAGGCAAATGGATTCCTGCTGGGAACCCACTACCCGGCCAGGGGATCGGGCTCCTCCACTGGATCCTTGCCCTTCTTCCCCTCCCACCTGGAGACCACGGCCGAGGCGACCGAATTGCCGACCACATTGGTGGCCGACCGGCCCATGTCGAGCAGGTGGTCGACCGCAAGAACCAAGGCGATCCAGGCCTCGTCCATGCCGAAGTAGGTGAGGGTGGCCATGATCACCACGAGGCTGGCGCGGGGCACCCCGGCCATCCCCTTGGAGGTGACCATCAGCAGCAGCAGCATGGAGATCTGCTGGCCGACGGACAGCTCGATGCCGTGCGCCTTGGCGATGAACAGGGTCGCGAAGGTGCAGTACATCATCGAGCCGTCGAGGTTGAAGCTGTAGCCCAGCGGCAGGACGAAGCTGACCACCCTGCGCGGCAGGCCGAACTTCTCCAATGCTTCCAGGGTGCGCGGATAGGCGGCCTCGGAGCTGGCGGTGGAGAAGGCCAGCAGGGTCGGGTTGGCGATCGACTTGAACAGGCCCGTGGCCCGCCCGCCCAGCACCACGACCGCGACCAGGAACAGCAGGCCCCAGAGCACCCCCAGCGACAGGTAGAAACCCAGGACGAACTCGGCGTAGGTGCCGATGATCCCCAGGCCCTGCTTGGCGATGGCCGCGGCCAGGGCGGCGAAGATGGCCAGCGGGGCCAGGGTCATCACATAGCCGGTGACCTTGAGCATGATGTTCATGCCCTGCTCGGCCAGCTGCATGACCGCGGGGGCCCGGTCTTCCAGCGAGGAGACGGCGGTGCCGACGAACACCGCGAACACCACGATCTGCAGGATCTGGTTGGTGGCCATGGCGTCGAAGATCGAAGTCGGGATCAGGTGGGTGATGAATTCCTTCAGGGTGAAGCTGGAGGCGTCGACCGCCGACTTGGTGGTCACCTCGCTGGTCATCCCGAGATTGCCGCCCAGGTCCCAGACCATGCTGAGCAGGTGGAACATCAGGAGCCCGACGGTGAGGGAGACGACCGAGGCCAGGAGGAACCAGATTATGGCCTTGAACCCCACGCCCCGGATCGCCGCGGCGTCCTCCATATGGGCGATGCCGACCACCAGGGTGGTGAACACCAGCGGCGCGATGATCATCTTGATCAGCCGCAGGAACAGGGTGGTGACCAGGGTGAAGCCGTCGACGGCGAAGGTCAGCTGGTCGCCGGTCAGCAGGCTGTTGCAGGCCAGGCCAACGGCCACGCCCAGCACCATGGACCCGACGATGAAGTAGGTGAAAAGGCGATTCATGCAGCCCCCGGAGAATGGATCGGGCGCATGTTTGGCGACTTGCCGCCGCCGCGTCCACGCTTCCTTTCAGTGGCTACTGGACAATTCGGCAGCCGTAGCCCTGCTCATAGACCGCCTCGCCGCCCCATAGCGCCAGCCGGCTGGTGACCCTGGCGGTGCGCGGCAGGTCCGACCGGTCGATGCGGATCCGGTAGCGGTCGATGTAGCGGGCGTGCTCGGACCGGCAGCTGGCCTCGCTGCGCCCGGTCAGGAACAGGCAGGAGCAGAGCTGCTTGGCGGTGAAGGTGGCGCCCGTCTGCGGCCACTGGGAGAGGCTGGCGCAGGCGGCGGTCAGCGCCGCGGCGACCAGGGCGCCGCCGCCGATCAGCAGGCTCCGGCCCCGCCGGGTCACGACCGGGCCGCGTCGGCCGCCTTGAAATGGGCCATCTGGTCGGCGTGGGCCTTCCTGAAGGCGGGGCGGTCGGTGACGCGGGCCACATAGGCCTCGGTGGCCGGCCGGTCGCCGAAGGCGCGGACATCCCGCACCCGCAGCACGTCGGCCATGATCAGGTCGGCGACGGTGAAGCGGCCGCCCGCCAGCCACTCCCGCCCGGAGAGCTCCCGCTCGAGGTGATCCAGCCGGCTGGTCAGCCAGCCGGTCAGACCGTTGTCCGCTTCGCCGGAGATCCTCAGGAACCACCAGGGCACGCTGACCATCTCGATCGAGTTCAGGGCGGCGATGGTCCACTGCAGGGTTTCCGCCGCCTGCAGCGGATCGGCCGGCATCAGGGTCTGGCTCTTGCCGGCCAGGTGCAGCAGCCCCGCCCCGCTTTCGAACAGCTTCGCCCCGCCGTCGTCGAGGTAGGGGACCTGGCCGAACGGTTGGCGGTCGAGATGGTTGGTCGCCCGGTCGTCGAAGGGCACGGTCTTCACCGCGTAGGCCAGCCCCGCCTCCTCGCAGGCCCAGCGCAGCCGCAGGTCACGCACGAACCCGCGCGGGCCCTCGGGGACCCAGTCCAGGGTCCAGATGGTCAGCTCGCCCATGAACCGATCTCCCTACAGGGTCAGGCCCCCGTCTACGATCAGGGTCTGGCCCGTAACATAGCCCGCCAGGGGCGAGGCGAGGAACAGCACGGCCCCGGCCATGTCCTGCGGCGTGCCCAGCCGCCCCATCGGGATGCCGCGCAGGGCCCCGGCCAGCCGCTCGGGATTGTCGGTGGTGACCTTGGTCAGCTTGGTGTCGACCAGCCCCGGCGCCACGCCGTTGACCCGCACGCCGTCGGCCGCCCAGGCCTGGCCCAGGGTGCGGGTCAGGGCCACCGCCCCGGCCTTGGAGGCGTTGTAGGCCGGATTGCCGCGCGTGGCGTGATAGGCGGCGGTCGAGCTGATGGTGACGATATTGCCGCCGCTGGCCTTGAGGTCGTCGAAGAACCGCATGGCGCAGGCCATCAGGCTGTCGAGGTTGACCCCGACCACCTTGCGGAAGCCCTCCATCTGGAACTCGCCCTTGCGGTAGATCACCGTGCCCTGGGCCAGGACGAGGATGTCGAGACCATCGAAGGGGGAGGGCGCGTTCTCAACCGCCTGGGCATCCGAGGCGTCGACCTGGGCGAAGGTCAGGCCTTCCAGGTCGGAGCCGTCCTCGACGCGATAGTCGTCCCTCGGCCGGGTGCCCCAGACGGCGACCTTCGCCCCCCGGGCCCGGAAGCCTTGGGCGACGCCGTTGCCGATGCCGCTCGTGCCGCCCACCACGAGCACCCGCTTGCCGGTGAAATCCAGATCCACGCCGCCCTCCTTCAGGGCGTGACGCGCCGCGCGTCCACCGCCCAGCGTTCCCATGACCCGTCTTCCGCCACGACAATCAAGGCGTCATGCAGATTGATGGTCGGATCGCAGTGGCCGGGCTGCAGCCAGACGACGTCGCCGAGCTTCGGCGCGTCGGCCGGCCAGGGCGCGGCGGGGTCGGCGTCCAGCGCCTCGACCGCCGTGACGAACTCGCCGCCCCTGAGCATCGGGATGGCCGAGGGGTGGAGGATCATCCCGTGCTCGTCGCCCATCGGCCGCCACATCCCGCCCGCCCCGGCGCCCGCCGCCACCCGGGCGGGCGGGCCGTCGCTGCTCAGCGCCTTGAAGCCGGCGTCGACCGTCACGTGGCTCTTGTGGTTGGCCGAGACCACGCTGGCCGCCAGGAACATCGCCTGGCGGAAGCCCCAGGCGCCGCCGGCCGGCGCCTCGCAGACCTCGTACTCGACGTCCATCACCGCGTAGCTGCCGGCCTGCAGCTCGGTGAACACTCCGCTCCTGAGGTCGAAGGCGTGACTGCCGGTGCCGCCGCCGGTGACCACCCCAGGCGGCAGGCCGGCGGCCGTGAGAGCATCGCGGACCTTGGCGGCCCGGTCGATGACGGCGTCGTAGGCGGCCTGCCGGTCGGCGCGGGGGCCGACGTGCTGGAGGTGGCCGGCATAGGCCTGGATGCCGGCAAACCGCAGGCCTTCGGTGTCGACGGCCTGGCGGGCGAGGGCCACCACCTGGTCCGGATGGGCGCCGGTGCGGTGGGTGCCGGGATCGACGTCGACCACCAGGTCGATCACCCCGCCGGCCGCCCGGGCCGCCTGGCCCAGCCAGGAGATCTGGTCGGCATGGTCGGCCGTGGCGCCGACCCGGGCGCGGGCGGCCAGGGCAGCGATGCGGGGGGCGGCCCATTCCGCCGAGGGGGCGGTGACCAGGACATCCGGGATGCCCGCCGCGACGAAGGCTTCCGCCTCGCCTACCGTCTGGGCGCAAAGGCCGACGGCGCCGCGGTCAACCTGGAGCTGGCCCAGCCTGGAGCATTTGTGGGTCTTGCCGTGCGCTCGCAGCCTGACGCCGGCTGCGTCGCAGAGGGCCTGCATGGCGGCGAGGTTGGCGTCCAACGCGGCGCGTTCGATGACCAGGGCTGGGGTCTGGGGCGGGCGGAACGATTCGAAGATCATCGCCCATCTTCTCCCTTCCCCCTTCCAGGGGGAAAGGGGGAATCAGAGCTCGCCGCTCAACACCTTCGCAAACAATTCGGGATCCACATTCCCCCCCGACAGCACCACCCCCGCCGTCCGGCCCTCCGCCGACAGCTTCCCGGCCAGCAGCGCCGCCAGGGCCACGCAGCCGCCCGGCTCGACCACCAGCTTCAGCCAGGTGAAGGCGTAGCGCATCGCCTCCGCCACCTCGGCGTCGGTGACGGTCAGCACCGCGGCCAGGTTGGCCTGGTTGATCGGGAACGTCAGCTTCCCCGGCATCGGCGACATCAGGGCGTCGCAGATCGAGCGGGCGCTCTGGTCGACGCCCAGCCGCTCGCCAACGGCGAGGCTGCGGGCGGTGTCGTCGAAGGCGGCCGGTTCGACGCCATAGACCTCGGTGGCCGGCGACAGGTGCTTCAGCGCCGTCGACACCCCTGCCGCCAGCCCACCGCCCCCCACCGGGGTCACCACCAGGTCCAGGTGGGCGCCCAGCGCCCGCGCCTGGGCCTCCATCTCCAGGGCTGCCGTGCCCTGGCCGGCGGCGATGTCATAGTCGTCGAAGGGCCAGACGATGGTCATGCCGCGATCTTGAGCGATGGCGCGGGTGATGGCGTCGCGGTCCTCGCTGTAGCGGTCGTAGAAGATCACCTCGGCGCCGTAGTCGCGGGTGTTGGCCACCTTCATCGCCGGCGCGTCCTTGGGCATCACGATCACCGCCGGGGCGCCGACCATGCGCGCGGCCAGGGCCACGCCCTGGGCGTGGTTGCCGCTGGAACAGGCGACGACGCCGCGGGCCCGTTCCTCGTCGCTGAGCCGGGAAATCTTGTTCATCGCCCCGCGGAACTTGAACGCCCCGCCCCGCTGCAGGGTCTCGGGCTTGAGCAGCACCCGACCGCCCAGCCGCTCGTTCAGCGCCGGGCTCTCGATCAGGGGCGTCACCACGGCCAGCCCCTCGATGCGGCCGGCGGCGGCCTCGATATCGGCGAAGGTGACGGTCATGGCGGCTCGGGGCTCCCTGAAGAAGGCGCGCTCTTGCTAGCCCTTTGCGCGCATCGCTCAAAGCCCGTAAGACCGGTCGGCATATTCCATCTGGGGGGTCTCGCTCATGCGTACGTGGATTCTGGGCGCGGTCGCCGCGCTTGGCCTCGCCGGCCTCGGGGCCGGGACCGCCCAGGCGGGCGAGATCGGCGTCGGCGTGGCCGCCCACGACGTCGACCTGTGGAAGCAGCAGTGCTGCTTCGAGAGCGGCGCCAACCTCGAGCTCCACGCCCGCAGCGAGCCGCTCGACACCCCCGAGGGCCTGGGCAGCTGGCGGCTGTGGTCGAGCGCCTCGCTCAACACCGACGGCGGGACCAACTTCGTCGCCGGCGGCATCATGCGCCGGTTCTGGAACGGCCAGAAGTTCTACGCCCAGCTCAGCATCGGCCTGGCCGTCCACGACGGGCCGGACGAGGACTTCCAGAAGACGCCCGACCGGGTCTACTTCGGCTCGCCGGTGCTGTTCGCCAGCGAGGCGGCCGTCGGGGTTCAGCTCAACGAGGACTGGTCGGCCGAGGCCGGCTACTACCACCTCAGCCACGCCGGCCTGGCGGGCGATCAGAACCCGGGGCTGGACGTGGTCAGCGTCCGCCTGATCAAGAAGTTCTGATTTCCCAACCCCGTCATCCCGGCCGCAGCGCGTAGCGCGGAGAGCCGGGACCCGGGGGTGACATCCACCGCAACAGGCCGCCTCGTGGATCGCGCTCGGTCCCTCCTGGGTCCCGGATCGGCCTGCGGCCGTCCGGGATGACGGGGCGGGATTGGCTTGTGGCCGACCGTCGGCCTACGGTGGGACCAGCAACGGAGCCCTGCATGAACGCCCTCGCCATCGACCGTGACGCCTGGACCGCCGCCGGCGACGCGGAACTGCATGACGCCATCGCGCTGCGCCGGGCGATCCATATGGAGCCGGAGCTCGGCCTCCATCTGCCCAAGACCACCGAGAAGGTGCTGAAGGCCCTGGAGGGCCTGCCGCTGGAGATTCGCCAGGGGCCCTCGACCACGGGGGTGCTGGCCATCCTGCGGGGCTCGGCCAACGGACGCACTGTCCTGCTGCGCGGCGACATGGACGCCCTGCCGCTGACCGAGGACACCGGCCTCGACTTTTCCAGCCGCACCGCGGGCGCCATGCACGCCTGTGGCCATGACACCCATGTGGCCATGCTGGCGGGCGCCGCTCGCGCCCTCTGCGCGCGACGCGACCAGCTGCCGGGCACGGTGATGTTCATGTTCCAGCCGGGCGAGGAGGGCCACCACGGCGCCCGCTTCATGCTCGACGACGGGTTGATCGATCCTCTCCCCGACGCCGCCTTCGCGCTGCATGTGTCGCCCAACATGCCGACCGGAACCTTCGCCAGCCGGCCCGGCGCCCTGCTGGCCTCATCGGACTCGATCCGCATCCGCATCGTCGGGGCCGGCGGCCACGCCTCTATGCCGCATGACGCCATCGATCCGATCCCGGTGGCCTGCGAAATCGTCACCGCCCTGCAGAGCTTCATCACGCGGCGGGTGGCGGTGTTCGACCCGGCGGTGCTGACCATCGCCCATATCGACGCCGGCACCACCTACAACATCATCCCCGAGGACGCGGTGATGCGCGGCACCTTCCGGACCCTGTCGGAGCGCTCGCGCGCCCTGGTCCGGGCCGGGGTGCGCCAGGTGGCCGAGAACATCGCCGCCGCCCACGGCTGCCGCGCCGAGGTCGAGATCGAGGAGGGCTTCCCGGTGACGGTCAACAACGCCGCCGCCGTCCGCCTGGCCGAACAGACCGCCAAGACCCTCTACGGCGAGGGCGCCTGGCACACCATGGAGAACCCGATGATGGGGGCGGAGGACTTCTCCTACGTCCTGCAGAAGGCTCCGGGGGCCATGGCCTTCCTCGGCGCCGCGCCGGTCGGCGCCGGGGGCGACTACCGCGCCTGCTGCGCCCTGCATTCGAACCGCATGACCCTGGACGAACAGGTGATGGCGCGAGGGATCGCCATGCACTGCGCCTACGCCGAGGCGGTGCTGACCGGCGGGCTGGAATAGGCGACGGCTAGATGTGAGCGCGTTCCGATTGGTTGGAACCGGCCATCGGATCAGGCGCGCGACCACGAAAAACCTGGAGCGGCGCGGTTTGATTCCCTCAGATCGCGCCCTGCTCTAGGCGCCCAAGGCCTGGAACGGGATCGGATCGGCGGCGGGAAGCCCCTCCCGCAGTCCACGGCGCCAGTAGCCCACGTCGCGCCAGGCCCCGAGCTTGAAGCCGACCTTGTGATAGGTCCCCAGATGCTCGAAGCCCATGGCCTCGTGCAGTGCGACGCTGCCGGCGTTCGGCAGGGCGATGCCGGCGAACAGCGCATGGAACCCCTGGCGGTCCAAAAGCTCGAAGAGCGCCGAATAGAGCGCCCGGCCGACGCCTCTCTGCTGCGCCGCCTGGGCGACGTAGACGCTGACGTTGCAGGCCCAGCGATAGGCCGGCCGGGCCCCGTGCGCCGCGCCATAGCAGTAGCCGAGGACGGCGCCGGCCTCCTCGAAGACCAGGAATGGAAAGGTCGGCAGGGTCGAGGCTATGCGGCGGGCCATCTCGTCCGACGTCGGCGCGGTCTCCTCGAAGGATATGGCGGTCCCGACGACGTAGGGGGCGTAGATGGCGGCGATCGCCTCGGCGTCGGCTTCAGACGCGACCTGGACCGTCCCCATCCGACCCTCTCCTGCCCGAGGAATCTACTACGGCGGAGAATCCGCTGTCGAGGTCAGCGCGCGGCGTCCGTCCCGTAGCGGGCCACGAACATCTCGATGGCCTCGGCCACCACCCGCTCGCGGTCGGGGGCCTCCCGCTCACCGGTAGCCATGACCTGCGGCCAGAGGACGAACTCCTGGATCAGGCCGAGGAACTGGCGGGCCGCCAGGCGGGTGTCGGGGCAGGCGACGACGCCGGCGGCCTGGAGCATCTCGAGCTTGTGGGCGAAGCTGCCGACGGCCGGGTCCTTGCCCAGCCGGTAGAAGGTCTCGGCCACCCAGGGCAGGCGGCGCGACTCGGCGATCACCAGCCGCGTGAAGGCGATCTGGTCCGAGCCGTCCAGGAAGGCCAGCAGGGCCTGGGCGATCCGGCGCAGGGCGGCGCGCAGGTCGCCGGCCAGGACGTCACCCCTCAGCTCGCCCAGCGCCTCGGCGCGGCCGAAGCGGCGCCAGTGGTCCTCCACCATGGCCCGGAACATCGCCTCCTTGCCGCCAAACCGGTTGTAGACCGTCTGCCGGGCGACGCCGGCCCGCTGGGCGACCTGGTCGAGGTTGGCTCCATCGTAGCCCGCCTCGAGGAACAGCGCCCGGGCGGCGGCGAGGATGGCGGCTTCCGAGCGCTCGGCGGCGGGCGAGGCGCGGGTCGTCTTCGACATCGGAGAGGGGCGGGCCATGGTCCCTCCAATAGGTCGACTCCCAACGGGTTGCAAAACCGGATATGGACTGTACAGTCTAATCTAATCGTGGAGAAGAGTGATGACACGTTCGATCGTCGGACTGGCCTTGGCGGCCCTGCTGGCCGCCTGTTCCTCAAAGCCGCTGGAGGCGCCCCCGGCGACGGTCTCCGTCCCGCCGGCCGCGGCGGTCAGCGGGGTCACCCTGCAGGCCATCCCGACCGGGACTATCCTGTCCAACGCCGGGCTGGCCTATGAGGGCGGCAAGGGGAGCGACCAGCGTGACTTCGTGGTCGGGGCCATCCTGGTGACCCATCCCAAGGGGCGGCTGCTGTTCGACGCCGGCTTCGGGCGCAGCCTGGACGAGCATGCCAAGACCACGCCGCTGTTGCTGCGGCTCACCTCCAGGCGCCAGGCGGGGACGCCGGCGGCCGAGCAGCTGGCGCGGGCCGGGATCGCGACGTCGGACCTCACGGCGGTGGTCCTGACCCACGCCCATTGGGACCATGTCAGCGGCCTGGAGCACTTCAAGGGCGTGCCGGTGTGGCTGCCGCGAAGCGAGATGGCCTTCGTCCAGGGCGGCGAGCGGCACAGCAGGCTGGCCCGGCAGCTGGGGACGGCGGACTACCAGCCCTACGACTTCACCGACGGACCCTATTTCGGCTTCCCTGCCAGCCGGGATCTGTTTGGCGATGGCAGCGTCGTGCTGGTCCCGGCCTTCGGCCACACGCCGGGCTCGATCATCGCCTTCGTCACCGTCGGCTCGGGCCAGCGCTACGCCCTGATCGGAGATACGGCCTGGCAGAGCGAGGGCGTCGACTTGCCGGCCCAGAAGCCGTGGCCGGCGCGGTCGGTCGACGCCGACGCGGCGGCCGTGCGGGCCCTGCTGGTCAGGCTGCACCAGATCAAGCGGGCCTCGCCCGGACTGGTCGTCGTGCCGGCCCACGACGCGCGGGTCTGGAAGCGGTTGCCGCAGCTTGGGGACCAGGGCGCGGTCCGATGAATGAGGCCGGTGCTCGGATCGAACAGGCGAGCACCAACGCTCCGGCGCGGCGCGGCCTGCTTCCATCAGGTCCCGCCCTGCTCTAGGCGGTTCGGACGAGGACCCGCTCGGCCAGGGCGCTGTCCATGTATTCGCGGATCGCCTTCAGCCGGCCGTCCTCGAACCGGCAGATGTAGCAGTACTGGTTGTCGTAGCGGGGCCCGGCCTTGGTCTTCACCGAGCCCCGGCACTCGACCACCACGGTGTCGCCCTCGGCGACCATGTTGGTCGCGCGGTTGGTGTAGGTCCCCTCGAACTGCGCGAACAGGGGGCCGAACAGCTGCTCGCGCACGGTCTGCTTGCCGGTCCAGGTCCCGGCCCACACCCCTTCGCCGGTGGCGGTCCAGGAGAAGTCGTCGTCCATCAGGGCGACGAAGGGCCTGCCGTCGCCCTGGGCCAGGGCGTCGAAGGCTGTGGTGAGGGCCTGCTTGTTGGCGGTCGCGGACATGGGTCTCTCCTGTTGGAGCCCCCAAGGTGCGGCGACATCGAAAATTCTTCCAATCGATAGATCATAAATTATACATTTACAGTATGAATTTAGCTGGGCTCGACCTCAACCTGCTGGTGGTGCTCGACGCCCTGCTCGACACCCAGGGTGTCGGCCGGGCGGCGGCGCGGGTGGGGTTGTCGCAGCCGGCGGCCAGCCATGCCCTGGCGCGGCTCCGGCGGATGTTCGACGATCCGCTGCTGGTCCGCACCGGCGCCGGCATGGCCCTGACCCCCCGCGCCGAGGCCCTGCGGGCGCCGCTGGCCGGGGCCCTGGCCAGCGTCACGGAGCTGTTCGGCGAGGAGGCCTTCGAGCCGGCCACCAGTCGGCGGCGGTTCGTGCTGATGATGCCGGACCTGGTGGTCTCGATCCTGATGCCCGTACTGCTGCCAAGGCTGGAGGCGGCGGCGCCCGGCGTGCGGCTGGCCATCGCCCCCTGGCGTGGCCCCGCGATGATGACGCCCGACTTCGCCCGCGAGGTCGATCTGGTCGCCAGCTTCGTCGCCGACGCCTTCCCTGGCTTCCGGCGGCTGGATTTCTATCGCGACCGCGACGTCCTGGCGGTGCGCCGCGGCCGTCCTGTCGGCCGGGGGCTGGCGGATCCTGCGGCCTTCCAGGCGGCGCGGCATGTGGCGGTGGTCGGCCGCGGCGAGCGGGGCGACCCGGTCGACGCCTGGCTGGCGGAGGTCGGGCTCCGCCGCGAGGTGGTGTTCGCCGCCCCCTCCTACCTGCAGGCGCTGCAGGTCGCTGCGGCCAGCGACCTGGTGGCCTTCGTACCACGACGGCTGGCGCTGGGGGTCGGCGAGGGCCTGGGGCTGGACCTCGTCGAACCGCCGGTCGATCCGGGCTTCGACCAGCAGTACCTCTACTACCCCGCCCGGCTGGCGGTGGACCCGGCCTCGATCTGGCTGCGCGGCCAGGTCCTATCCGCCGCCGCCGACCTGCCGGGCTGAGGCGCCTTCCAATCAGCGGGCCGGCCGTCGGACCAGGCTAGAGCAGGAAGCCGCCATCCGTGCGGTCGAACTGGCCGGTGATCAGCAGCCGCAGGTCCGCCGTCCGGTCGCCGTTCTGGTCGAGCAGCAGGCTGGTGGTGTTGGTCGCCGCGTCGTAGCTCAGCACCGCCTGGCCGCGCACGCCGGTGAAGGCGTCGGCCCAGGTGAAGGCCTGGTTGCCCGACAGGGCGGTGTTGGCGTCGATGGCGCTCACGTCGATCAGGTCCAGGGTCGGGTCGAAGTCGGTGATCCGGTCCGAGGCCGCCAGGGCGCTCTCGTTCAGCGCGCTGACGACGAAGCGGTCGCCCGCCGCCCCGCCGGTCAGGACGTCGGCGCCCAGGCCCCCATGGATCCGGTCCGCCCCCGCCCCGCCGTCGATGCGGTCGGCGCCGGCCATCCCGTTGAGCTGGTTGGCCCCGGCGTTCCCGATCATCACGTTGGCGAGCTCGTTGCCCGTGCCGCTGACGTTGGCGACGCCGGTCAGGGTGAGGTTCTCGACGTTGGGGTCGAGGGCGCGGCTGGTCGCCGATTCGATGCGGTCGACCCCCTCGCCGGCCAGCTCGAACACCCAGTCGCCGGCGACCTCGACGATGTAGACGTCGTCGCCCGCCCCACCGACCAGGTCGTCGAGGCCGCCGCCACCGGTCATCCGGTCGTTGCCGAGGCCGCCCAGCAGGATGTCGTCCCCGGCGCCGCCGTTCAGGGTGTCGTTGAACCGCGAGCCGAACAGGGTGTCGGCGTAGGCGGTGCCGGTCTCGGTCTTGGCGGCGGCGTTGGAGAAGATGAAGTCCGCGGCGATCAGCTCGTCGGGGTCGACCCCGTCCAGGGTCAGGTAGTGGTCATAGCCGTTGTAGAAGGCGTTCAGCGCCGCGCTGCCGGTGCTGTCGGCGAACAGCAGGGCTCTGATCTGCGAGATGTCGCTGATGCCCCAGGCCGAGACATCGATCCGGTCGACGTCGAAGGTGAAGTCCCAGATGAGGTCGTCGCTGAAGCCGGTGTTCCGGGCGCTGACCGCGAAGGTGTCGGCTCCGGCCCCGCCCCACAGGTCGTTGAAGCCGTTGCCGCCGATCAGCCGGTCGTCGCCGCCTTCGCCGAACAGGTAGTCGTCCCCCGTCCCGCCGTCGATGATGTCGTTTCCGCCGCCGCCGTAGAGGTCGTCGTTGCCGCCGAAGCCATTGATCACGTCGGCCGCGGCCGTTCCCGTGATGATGTTGCGGTTGTTGTTGCCGTTGAACGTCGCCATGGCGGTCCTCCCGGGTAAGCGTCACTGGGGACCGGAGGCTGGGACGGCCAATCTGAACCGGCCCTGAACAACCAAGGTCGGCGGGCCGACCTAGTCGGCGAGAGCGGCGGCCAGCGCCTCAAGCAGATGCTCGGTCCCCTCCCGGCGCTGGGCGACCGTGTCATGGTCATCGAGGAAGGCGCCGTCCTCGTGCAGCACCAGCCGGGCGCCATCGCCTTCGGGGCGGAACTCAAGGGTGGCCAGGGAGACGCTGATTCGCGTCCGGTCCATCAGCATCTCGTAGCTGTAGACGATGCGCTCATTTTCCACGATGTCCCAATAGAGCGCGCTGAAGGTATAGATCGGGCCCTCTGCCGGGCCGCCGGCGCTGATCTCCCGGCCGCCGACGCGGAAATCCATCGACCTCGGCCGCTGCGGCCAGTCCGGCGGCCCGGCGAACCACCGGGCCTTGGCCTCGGGATCGGCGAAGGCCTTGAACACCCGGGCCGGTTTGGCCTGATAGCTGCGCTCCAGGTGAAAACTGCCGTGGACGACGGATCGCTGGGTCATGCGGAGGCCTTCTCAGCTCAGGTATTCGGTCAGGTTGTCGAGGGCGGCGTTCCAGCCGGCCTTGCTGCCGGCGATCATGCCGCCGCCGTCGAGGGCGACGATCTGGTTGGTCAGGGTCAGCCTGGCGCCCTCGCCGTCCCGGGCGATCTCGACGGTGACCAGATAGACGCTGAGCAGGGTCTCGCCCTCGAAACAGCGTTCCGAGAAGACGATCCGGCGGTCGTCGACGATGGCCTCGTACAGGGTCTCGATCCGGAACCGCAGGTCGCCCGGCGCCCCGCAGCGGCTCACGTCGCGGCCCCCGACGCGGAAATCCGTGGCGTCGAACGCCAGCGCCTCGCCCTTGGGCACGGCCCAGCGCAGCCGGGCGCCCGGGTCTGCCCAGGCGTTGAACACCCGCTCGGGCGTTGCGGCATAGGCGCGTTCCAGCACCAGGGTGTCGTGCAACGGGGTCATCGGTCGTCTCCTGCTGTGGCGGCCAGGTATTCGCCGAGCCGGTCGAGCCGCCGCTCCCACTCCAGCCGGCGGGCGGCCAGCCAGCCCTCTGCGGCGCGCAGGGCGTCCGGTTCCACCCGGCAGGTGCGCACCCGGCCGGTCTTGGCCGAGTGGACCAGGCCGCTGGCCTCCAACACCTTCAGGTGCTGGACGACGGCCGACATCGACATGTCGAGCGGCTCGGCCAGCTCGCTGACCGAGGCCGGCCCCCGGGTCAGTCGGTCGACCATCCAGCGCCGCCCGGGATCGGACAGGGCATGGAAGGCGCGATCGAGGCTGGGGTCTAAATAGTGAAGCATATGCTTCAGTATCAAGCCGTCTTGAGGATGGCAAGCCCCGGATCCTCTCCCGGGGGACAGGCGCGGCGGGCCGGCCCCGGCGGAGGAAGCTCATGCGCGATGGCTCTGCCCCGATGGGGGAGAACCTGCCATCCTGGCCGCGAGCAGAGGAATCGCCATGCGCCTGACCACCCCCCGGATCGCCCCCGTCGCCGACGCCGAGCTCACCGACGACCAGAAGGCGGTGCTCGGGCCGATGGTCGCCACCGGCCGGCCGGTGCTCAACATCTTCCGGACCCTGGCGCGGTCGCCGGCGGCGCTGAAGGGGTTCCTCGGCTGGGGGGAGTATGTGCTGTCGAAGAAGAACGACCTGCCGGCCCGGGAGCGAGAGATCGTCGTGCTGCGCATCGGCTGGCTGTGCAAGGCGGGCTACGAATGGACCCAGCATGTGCCGATCGGCGTCCGGGCCGGCCTGACGGAGGAAGAGGTCGAGCGGATCAAACGGGGCGCCGACGCCGGCTGGGGCGCGGCCGACGCGGCCCTGATCCGGGCCAGCGACGAGCTTCATGCCGACCAGTTCGTCACCGACGCGACCTGGGCGGCGTTGAAGGCCCACTTCAGCGACAAGCAGTGCATGGACCTGGTGTTCACCGCCGGCCAGTACACCCAGGTCTGCATGATGCTGAACAGCTTCGGGGTCCAGCTCGACGCCGGCCAGGCGCTCGACCCGGACCTCAGGGGGTTCTGACCGGCAGCTGGCGGATTGTCTGACAATGCCCTAAGGCTCGCTGCTCGAGATGGAGATGGCGATGGCCGAAGCCGAGATTTCCGCCCGCGGGTCGTTGCCGCTGGACGCGCGGCTCTCCCAGCTGCTGATCCGCGAGATCATCGCCGGCCACTATCCGCCAGGCGCCTGGATTCGCGAGCAGGAGGTCGCCGCCCGGCTCAAGGTCTCCCGCGCCTCGGTCCGGGAGGCGTTGCGCAATGTCGCCTATGCCGGCTTCGTCGAGATTCAGCCCTGGCGGGGGGCCCAGGTGGCGATGATCTCCCGCGGCGAACTGCTCGACATCTTCAGCCTGCTGGCCGAGACCTATGCGAAATGCGCCTACTGGGCCGCCGAGCGGTTCCCCGCCGAACATCTCCCCAGGCTCCGGGCCTACCTCGCCACGGCCGAGAAGGCCGTGCAGGGGCGGCATGACCCCAAGGAGCACTTCGACGCCTCCTTCGCGCTCGGCCAGCTGATCGGCCGCAACTCCGGCAGCCGGCTGGCCTACCGGATGCTGGTCCAGGTCGGCAACCTGGCCCTGTGGCAGCAGAGCCTCCTCGTTCCCGGCTCCGACCACAGCTACGAGCAGTCCCTGTCCGCCCACCGGGTGCTGGTCTCGGCCATCGAGGCCCGCGAGGCGGACATCGCCGAGTCCGCGGCCCGGATGATCGTGATGATCACCCGCCGCTCCCTGGAGCAGGGGGTGGTGGCCGCCGATCGGTCAGACAAAAAGCCGGCGCGCAAACGCACCAAGGCCGAAAAGCCAATTATTGTTTGACAATTTTTGGCATCAGGCGAAATCTCGCCGGCAACGAAAAGAAGCCGGAGGGGAGTCGCCATGTCCTATCGTCGCCAAGCCCTGCTCGCCGCCGCGGGGCTGAGCGTGCTGCTGGCCCCGGCCGCCTTCGCCCAGGAAGCCCCGGCCCAGCCTGGGGCGACCGATGTCGGGGAGGTGATCGTCACCACACGCCGGCGCGACGAGGCGCTGGAGGATGTGCCGGCCGCGGTCAGCGCCATCACCGCCGCCGACCGCGAGACCCTGGCGCTTGAGAACCTCGACGACTACCTGCGCCAGGCGCCAAGCGCGACCCTGATCGCCTCCGGCCCCGAATACCTCAACGACGTCTCGATCCGGGGGCAGGGGGGCGGGCGGCTCGGCTTCTCGGAAACCGCGACGGGCCTGTTCCGCAACGGGATGTTCGTCGCCGGCGGCGGCTTCGGGGGCCGCTCGCTCAGCCGGCTCGACTTCTTCGACGCCCAGCGGGTCGAGATCATGCGCGGGCCCCAGGGCGCCCTGTTCGGCCGCAACTCGGTGGGCGGGGCGGTCAACGTCGTCACCCAGCACCCGCTCGACGCCTTCTCGGCGCGCGGCCTGCTGCGGGCCCAGGATCCCGACCACCTGGCCATCGAGGGGGTGGTCAACTTTCCGTTCGCCGACGGCCGCGCCGCCGTCCGCATCGGCGGCTTCGCCCAGGACCAGGAGGGCGGCGAGGTCCGCAACCTGACCACCGGCAACTATCTCGACACCCAGCGCTACCAGGGCCTGCGGACCGCCCTGCGCTGGACGCTCAGTGACAGCCTGACCATCGACCTGATGTACGAGGGCTCGCACAGCGAGGCGCCGGCCTTCGGCACGCTGGGCCGCCGGCCGCTACGGGCCGACGGCACGGTGCTGGACCCCTCGCCGGACCTTCGGGCCGACATGAACCGCGAAGGCGGCGCGGTGATCGACGACGACGCGGTCTTCCTCACCGCCGCCTGGGACCTCGGGTTCGCCGACCTCAGCGTCCGCGCCGGCTACAAGCGTCGCGAGGGCGGCCGCAGCGGCGAGGACAACGACCACTTCGCCGGCCAGACCGGAATCGACGTCACCCCCGGCGCCGACACGCGCGGCCCCGACTACACCATCGGCCAGTTCGAGGACTTCAGCCGCACCGGCGTCCAGGCCTATCTCGCCTCCCAGGGCGAAGGCCGGCTGACCTGGCTGATCGGGGTCGAGCACCTGGAAAGCTCGTCTGTTGTCGACCTCGATCCCAGCCTCTGCCCGACCTACACCGGGACCGCCCAGCCGGCGACGGCCGGCTGCTACATTGGCGCCTCCGGGACCCTGACCGGGGTCCCCAACCAGGTGCGCAACGCCGCCCGCCTTGGCCTCAACCACGACCTGTTCGACGAGAGCCTGGAATCGCCGTCGCTGTTCGGGGCGGTGGAATACGCCTTGACCGACTCCACGCGGCTGGGCCTCGAGGCGCGGGTTCAGACCGACCGCAAGACCTTCCGCCTGCGGCGCTGGTCGGAGGATCCGCTGGTCTACTTCGGGCCCGGCCCGGTCCCCGCCGGGATGATGGCGCCGATCACCGTCGACCCGGACGGGGCCGGCGGTCCGCTGCCGGCCTCGCCGGTGCAGTACTGCCCCCCGACCCTGACGGGCTGTTCGGCGTCCCTGGTCACCGCCGATGTCAGCACCGAGGCCGACTGGACCTTCGTCACCCCGGCGGTGACGCTCAGCCAGGACTTCGGCGAGCACAGCACCGGCTACCAGCGGTTCGCCACCGCCTACCGGCCGGGCGGCTTCAACACCAACCTCGGCCCCACCAACGTCCGCGACGTCCTGCTGGGCCAGCTGCAGTACGATCCCGAGTACATCTACAGCTACGAGGCCGGCTGGAAGGGCCGGCTGTGGGGGATCAGCCTGGCCGGCGCGGTCTACTACAGCTGGACCAACGAGGTGCAGATCACCACCGTCCCCTCGGCCCTGGCCCGGGGCTTCGTGCTCGACAACGCCGGCGACGCCCGTGTCTGGGGCTGGGAGGCGGAGGCGCGGCGGCGCTGGCGCCTGGGCCCCGGCCGGCTCGACGCCCACCTGGCGCTCAGCGGGCAGAAGGGCGAGTTCGACGAGGGCGCCGCCGTGCTGTTCGACAGCAACGGCGACGGCGTCCCCGACCTGACCAGCCTGGCGGGCAACGAGGTTCCGCGCATGCGGGACTACCAGCTGGTCTTCAACCTCGCCTACCGCGTCCCGATCGCCGGCAGGTGGGAGGCGGTGGTCTCCACCAGCTTCCAGATGGCCGACGGCGGGTTCGAGACGCCGCTGAACAACTCCTCCTACGAGGGCTACAAGCTGCTCGACGGACGGATCACGGTGACCAACGGCGCCGTGCGCATGTCGCTGTTCGGCCGCAACCTCGGCGACGAGCGCTACATCACCAACGTCCTCAACACCAACGAGTACTACAACGAGCCCCGCGTCCTCGGGGTCGAGCTTGGCGTGGAGTTCTAGAACCATGACCGCCCTCACCCCCCGGATCTGGGTCGCTCTCGCCGCCGCGGCGGCGCTCACATGGGGCGCGGCGGGGGGCCGCGCGGCCGCCGATCCCCCCTCGGCGGCCGCGCCCCGTCCGGTGACCATCGTCAAGGGCGAGTGGGTCGACGCCGAGCGAGGCCGCGCCATCCCCTACAAGCTCTATCTGCCCGGGGGTTCGGGACCCTTCCCGGTGGTGGTCCACTCCCACGGGCTGGGCGGCAGCCGCGACGGCTCGACCTACATCAACGAGGCCCTGGCCCGCGAGGGGATCGCCGTCTTCGCCATCCAGCATCCGGGCTCCGACAGCGGGATCCTCACGCCAGAGATGGTCGGCGCCACCCGCCAGGGGCGCCTCGCCCTGCCGCCCGGCGCCGCCGAGGGCCGGTTCGGCGACGCGCCCTTCGCCATCGACCAGATCGCGGCGATGAACGCCGAGGGCCCGTACAAGGGCCGATTCAATCTCCGGCGCCTGGGCATGGCCGGCCATTCCTTCGGCGCCCTGTCGACCCTGGTGGCGGTCGGCCAGTCGCTGCCGGTCGTCGATCAGAAATTCCGTGATCCGCGCATCCGGGCGGCCATCGTCTACAGCCCCAACAAGCCGCGCCAGGGCGACGCCAAGAAGGTGTTCGCCAGGATCGACACGCCGATCCTCCATTTCACCGGCACCGCCGACAGGACTCCGCTGGACCTGGAGGCCACACCCTGGGAGCGGACCATCCCGTTCCAGAGCATCACCGGCGCCGACCAGTACCTGATCGTGCTGCACGGCGGCGACCATGGGGTGTTCGGCGGCCGGATCGGGGGCGGCGGGCTCAACAGGCCGTCCGATCCAGGCCACATCGCGGTGATCAAGGAAGAGAGCATCCGCTTCTGGCGCGCCTGGCTGCTGGACGATGCGGCGGCTTCGGCGCAGCTTTGCGACCTGCCGACCCGGGTCGCGGCCCAGGCGGACGGTTATGTGAAGGCGCAGCGCTGCGGGCCCCCGACGCCTCTGCCGCGCTAGGGAGGTGGGTTTGATGCGCGCTTTGTTCGGCCTCGCCGCCCTCGCGGCCGTCCTGCTCCTCGGGGCCTGCGCCGGCCGCACGGACACCGTCGCGGCCAGGCCGGCGCGCCAGCCCAACATCATCGTGATCCTCGCCGACGACCTCGGCTACGGGGACCTCTCGACCTACGGCGGCTGGATCCCGACGCCGCACATCACCGCCCTGGCCGCCTCGGGCGCGCGGTTCACCGACGGCTATGTCAGCGCCGCCGTCTGCGCCCCGTCGCGGGCGGCCCTGCTGGCCGGCCGGCCACAGACCCGCTTCGGCTTCGAGTTCAACCCGGTCGGCCGTGACGCCGCCAGCGGCATGTCGCGGTCGGAGACCATCCTGCCCGAGGTGATGAAGCGGGCCGGCTACGCCACCGGCATGGTCGGCAAGTGGCACATCGGTTCGGGCCCGGGCTTCCATCCGCTGGACCGCGGCTTCGACAGCTATTTCGGCACGCTCGGCGGGGCCACCGACTTCTGGGTCGAGCAGGGCCCAGGGGACCTGTTCGCCCCCATCGGCGGCGACGAACTGACGGCGCGGGCCCGCATGCCGGTGGTGCGCGGCCGCGCCGTGATCGAGGAGAAGCGCTACCTGACCGAGGCCTTCACCGACGAGGCGGTCGCCTTCATCGACGCCAACAGGGACCGGCCCTTCTTCCTCTACCTGGCCCATACCGCCCCCCACACCCCGCTGCAGGCCACCGCCCGCTACGTCGACCGCTTCCCGGAGATCAAGGACCCGCACCGGCGCGCCTACGCGGCCATGGTCTCGGCCCTCGACGACAGCGTCGGCCGGCTGGTCGCCGAGTTGAAGGCGCGAGGCCTGCAGCAGGACACCATCATCGTCTTCCTCAGCGACAACGGATGCGCCAACTATGTCCGCGGCGCCTGCACCAACGCGCCGCTGGCCGGGGCGAAGGGCATGTACTGGGAGGGCGGGATCCGCGTGCCCTTCATCCTCTGGGCCCCCGGCCGGGTGTCCCCGGGGCAGGTGATCTCCACGCCCGTCTCCAGCCTCGACCTGATGGTCACCGCCGCCCGCGCCGGCGGCGCGCCGCCTCCGGCCGCCGCCGAGGGCAGCGACCTGATGGCCCTGCTCAAGCTGCCGGGCCGGGCGCCGGATCGCGCCCTGTTCTGGCGCTCAGGCCCCAACCATGCGGTGCGCGAAGGCCGCTGGAAGCTGATCGTGGTCAACCGGACGGACAGGGTCGACGGCCCGGAGGGCGTCTACGGCGCGCCCACGCCCGACGGGACGCCGGCGGTGGTCTCGCCGCTCGGCCAGCATGTGCTGCTGTATGACCTTGCGGCCGATCCGGGCGAGACCCGCAACCTCGCCGGTCGCCATCCCGAGGTGGTCAAGCGGCTGAGCGAGATGTTCAAGGCCTGGGACGCCCGCAACGTCCCGCCGATCTGGACCAGCCGCCGTCAGTTCCGGACGGAGGTCAACGGCAACAAGGTGCATCTGTACAACTAGGGGCCTGCAGGCGAGGGAAGGGCTATCGCGAAGTCGACCAAGACCGGATCAGCCGCCGCGAGGCAGCCAAGGGAGTGGCGATGCGCATGACCCGTAGGGCGGTCGTGGCGGCGGGGACCCTGGCCGGCGCGGCGGAAGCAGCTGTGCCGACCGCAGGCATGGCCGCCGACCTGGACCGCTACGTTGGCTTCGGCTCCAAGCGGTCGGGCGGGGCGGGCGACGAAGCCGGCGGCCAGTGGCTGGCCTCGCGGCTGGAGGCGCTGGGCTACGCGACCCGCCGCCAGGCCATCGAGGTCCCCTTCATCGAGGACGAGGCCTGCGACCTGATCCTCGCCGACGGGACGGTCGTGCCCCTGTTGGCTCAGGCCCCCTGGGTCGCCGGCGAGGTCTCCGGCCGGCTGTTCGACCCGGCGAACGGCCGAGGCGAGATCGCGGTGGTCCGCCTGTCCCACGCCCGCTGGTCGACCAGCCAGTCGCCAGAGGTGCGCGCAGGCCTGGCCGCGGCCCGGGCGGCCGGCGCCCGGGGCGTGGTCCTGGTCACCAATGGTCCCAGCGGCGAGGCCCTGGCCCTCAACGCCCTGCCGGGATCCCCCGAGCCGGGGGCGCCGGTCCAGGCCGTGCTGGCGCCGTCCAAGGCCGGGCCGGTGCTGGCGGCCCTGGCCTCGGGCCAGGCGGCCAGGTTGCGCCTGGCCGGCCGCATCGGCCGCCGGCCCGCCTGGAACCTGATCGGCGAACTCGACCGCCGCGCCGACCGCTGGCTGTGCATCTCCACCCCGCGCTCCGGCTGGTTCGCCTGCGCCGGCGAGCGCGGACCGGGGATCGCCGTCTGGCTGGCCCTGGCCGCCTGGGCGGCGCGCGCGCCGCTCCGGCTCAACGTCGCCCTGCTGGCCGCCAGCGGCCACGAGTTCGAGAACCACGGCGGCCACCTGGCCATCGCCGCGGCCATGCCGCCGCCCAGCAGGACCGCCCTCTGGCTGCACCTGGGGGCCAACCTCGCGGCCCGCGACTGGCACGAGACCGGCGGCCAGCTGCTGCCCCTGTCCAATGCCGATTCCCAGCGGTTCCTGGTCGCCACCCCCGACCTGCTGCCTGCCGCCCGGGCGGCCTTCGCGGGCCTGCCGGGCCTGGAGGCGCCCTACCCCTCCAGCCGCGGCGCGGCCGGGGAACTGGGCGAGGTGCTCAAGGCCGGCTACGCCCCGGCCGCCGGGGTGTTCGGCGCCCACCGGCTGCACCACGCGGCCTGCGATGACATGCGCTGCCTGCACCCGCCGCTGGTTGAAGCCGCCGCGGCCGCGGCCGAACGCTTCCTGCGCGCCGCCCTCGCGCCCCATCTCGGCTGAGAGGCGAGCGCCCCTTGGCGCCGAGGTCCGGCGATGGTTCACTCCCATTAACCATGGGGGTCGGGGCATGATGAAGGGCCGCAAGTACGCATCGTTCCACCGGGCGCGCCGCCCGGCGCGGCGGCTGCCGGCCTTCGCCTTTCCGCCGGAAGCGGATTTCGTGTTCGACGCCGGCGTCGAGTCCGCCTTCGAGGCGGGCCCGACGATGGCCAGCCATATGACCGCCGCCGAGGCCGACCTGCTGGACGCCTACTCCAACGCCGTGGTCCGCGCCGTCGAGCGGGTCGGTCCCGCCGTGGTCCGCGTCCAGCCGCTGACCTCCGACCGCAGCTTCGCCGGCGAGGGCTCCGGTTTCGTGGTCACGCCCGAGGGCCTGATCCTGACCAACAGCCATGTGGTCCAGGGCTTCTCCCGCTTCGCCATCATCACCGCCGAGGGCCGGGCCCTGACCGCCCGCTGCGTCGGCGACGACCCCGACACCGACATCGCCCTGTTGAAGGTCGAGCAGTCGGTGCGCCTGCCTCACGCCCGGCTTGGCGATTCCAAGCAGCTGCGACGCGGCCAGCTGGTCATCGCCATCGGGGCCCCGCTCGGCTTCGAGGCCACCGTCACCACCGGCGTGGTCTCGGCCCTGGGCCGGTCCCTGCGCGGCGAGCGCGGCCGGCTGATCGAGGACCTGATCCAGACTGACGCCGCCCTCAACTACGGCAACAGCGGCGGGCCTCTGGTCAACAGCGCCGGGGAGGTGGTCGGCATCGCCACGGCCGTGATCTCGGGCGCCCAGGGGCTCTGCTTCGCGGTCGCCGCCAACACCGCCGGCTTCGTGATGGCCGAGCTGCTGGCCCACGGCCACGTCCGCCGCGGCTCGATCGGCGTCGTCGCCCAGCAGGCCCCGGTGCCGCCGGCCATGGCCCGAGCCGCCGGCGTCTCCCAGGCCTACGCCGTCTGGGTCGCCGCCGTCGAGCCGCACGGCCCGGCCGCCAAGGCGGGCATGGCCGAGGGCGACCTGATGATCGCCGCTGACGGCAGGCCGCTGACCGGGCTCGACGACCTGTTGCGGGTGCTGGGACCGGGAAGCATCGACAGGTCGATCACCTTCGACCTGATCCGGGCCGGCAAGCGGCTCAGCGTCAAGGTCACCCCCAAGCCGCGCAAGAAGCACGGCTGACGGGCCGCGCCCTTCCGGATCGGACGGGGTTCAGCGGCGTTTCCTGAGCCATGAGGTCCTGGCCAACATCCCATGCGTGAAGAGCTCCACGCCCGGCGTCGCGCCAAGATCGTCGCCGCAGCCCGCGTGGTGTTCACCGCCCAGGGCTATACGCGCGCCAAGACCGCCGACGTCGCCCGCCTGGCCAGGGTCTCGATCGCCACCCTCTACGTCCACTTCGAGAACAAGCAGGCGCTGTTCGACGCCTTCACCATCAGCGCCCTCGCGCCCTACGAAGGCCCGTTCGAACTGGCCGAGCGCCGGGCCGGCGACGCCCGGACGGTGCTGACCAACTTCGCCCTGGTCTATTTCGACTTCATGGCCTCGCCCGACCTGCGCAGTGTCTATCGGGCGGTCGGGGCGGAGACCAACCTGCGGCCCGAACTGGGGGTGCGGCTCTACCAGTACGCCCACAACCTGCTGGGCGGCAGCCTGCGCCGCATCCTGGCCAGGCTGGCGGCGCGGGGCGAGCTGGTCCTCGACGACCTGCCGATGGCCTCGCGCCTGCTGGAGGGGATGCTGGAGGCCGTCACCCTGACTCCCTCGATGCTGGGCGGCGACGGGGTCGAGACCGGGGTGGACTCCGAGGCCTATTGCGAACGGGTCGTGGACATCTTCCTGGCCGGGTATGGCCCTGCGGAAAATTAGACTTTTCATTTATCGCCCGAACGGTTGAAACCCCGTTCCTCGCAAGAATAAAAGCGTCCTACTCAATTTGAGGGTCGCGCCGGACGGGGTCGGGCTGGGATTCGACGTGGCGGCCACCGACATCGATGGCGATGGTTTTGGCGATCTGATCATCGGGGCGCCGTTTTCCGATCCGGGCCAGGCCGGCGCCGCCTACCCGGGGCCGCGCGCCTGACGGCGAGGAAAAACCGGAACTTCCGTTTCTCTGCGATTTCATAGACCGCCGGTCGGCGACGTGGGACCGCCTTGTTCCTCAGTTTGAGGATATCGTAACCATGGCCGACTTTCCCGCAGTGATCGACGTCGGCGCCATGGGGGCCGCCACCGGCTTCCGCATCGACGGGCCGGAGCCGGGCAGCTACTTCGGCTGGTCGGCGGCTTCGGCCGGAGACGTCAATGGGGATGGCCTGCTGGATTTCGTGATCGGGTCCCGAACCGCCGACGCGCCGGGGGTCAACAGCGGCGCGGCCTACGTGGTCTACGGGACCACGGCCGGCTTTCCGCTCGACTTCGACCTGGCGACCCTCGACGGCAGCAACGGCTTCGTCATCCTGGGGGCGCCCGCCGGGGCGGGGCTGGGTTTCGGCGTGGCCGGAACCGACATCGACGGCGATGGCTACAGCGACCTGATCCTCGGGGCGGCTTTCGCCGATCCCAACCAGGGGGGAGCGATCTACGTCGTCTATGGCCAGGCGTCCGGCTTCGGCGCCAGCGTCGATGTCGGGACCGCGGGCGCGGGCGCCGTGTCGCGGCTGGACGGGGAGGGCGTCAACGACCGGATCGGCATGAAGGTCAGCGCCCTGGGCGACTTCAACGGCGACGGCTGGGGCGACTTCGTGGTCGCCTCCAGCGGGGCCTACCGCCAGGGGGCCAACAACAGCGGCGTGGCCTATGTGGTGTTCGGCGACGCGGACGGCCTGCCGGCGACCGTCAACCTGTCCGCCCTCGACGGCTCCAACGGCTTCGAGCTGTTCGGCGCCGGGTCAAGGGCGGGTCTGGGTTCGGCGGTGTCGGGGTTGGACTTCAACGGCGACGGCTTCACCGACCTGATGATCAGCGCGCCGGCCGCAACCTTCAACACCTATTACGGCGCTCGCGCCTACGCCGGCGCCGTCTATGTCATCTACGGAACCGCCACACCACCGGCGAGCCTGGACCTGGCGGGCGTCAACGGCGGCAACGGGTTCAAGCTGGCCGGACGCGACTTCGCCAGCGTCGGCTTCTGGGCCTCCGGCGGCGGCGACTTCAACGACGATGGCCGCGACGAGGTGATCTTCTACAACGACGGCAGGATCCAGGTTCTCTACGGGACCACGGGACAGCCGGCGACCACCGACCTGTTCTACGGCATGGGACCCGGCTTCACCCTGACCGGCGCGGGGGGGCAGCCCACCGTTCACGGCGGCGGCGACATCGATGGCGATGGTTTCGACGACCTGGTCGTTGCCGACTCGACGCTGGGCGGCGGCAGGGGCGGAGCCTATGTGATCTTCGGCGGCGAGGCGCTGTCGGGGAGCCACGACCTCGAAGCCCTGGTCACGGCCGGCCGGGCCTTCCGCATCGACGGACCGGCCGGGGCCACGGGCTTCGGGTCCGTCGCGAGTTTCATTGGCGACATCAACGGCGACGGGGCCGACGAGCTCTCCTTCGGGGCCATCTTCGCCTCCAACGCCGGATCCGATTCGGGCTCGAGCTACATCATCTGGGGCATCCCGAGCGAGATCATCCGCGCCGGGACGGCGGGGGACGAGACGCTGTCCGGCGGCGGGCTGGACGATCAGCTGTCCGGCCTGGGCGGCCAGGACAGGCTGAGCGGCCTGGCCAGCGACGACGCGCTCGACGGCGGTGACGACCGCGATCTGCTGTACGGCGGGGCCGGCCTCGACGACCTCATCGGCGGCGCCGGCAACGACCTGCTCGACGGCGGCACCGGGGCGGACGCCATGGCCGGAGGGGCGGGGGACGACACCTACATTGTCGACGACGCCGGCGATACGGCTGCCGAGGACGGCGGCGAGGGCTCCGACCGGGTGCGGGCCACCGCCAGCGTCGTCCTCGGTGACAACCTCGAGAACCTGTCCCTGGAAGGGGTGGGCGACATCGACGGGACCGGCAACGGCCTGGACAACGTCATCGACGGCAACAGCGGCGCCAATGGCCTGGGCGGCGGCGGCGGCAGGGACCTGATCAAGGGCGCGGCCGGCGACGATGTCCTCGAGGGCGGGACCGGCGCCGACCATCTCCTGGGCGGCGCCGGCGCGGACCAGCTCGACGGGGCGGACGACAACGACCGGCTGGACGGCGGCGACGGCGAGGACGTCATCCTGGGCGGCGCCGGGGTAGACCTCCTCGACGGCGGCGCTGACAACGACATCCTGGCCGGCGGCGCCGACGCCGACCAGCTGCTGGGCGGGACCGGGACCGACACCCTGGACGGAGGCGAGGGCAACGACGTCCTCAACGGCGGGACCGGCGCGGACGCCATGACCGGCGGCCTGGGCGACGATGGCTTCTTCGTCGACGAGGCTGGCGACACGACGATCGAAGCGGCCGGCGAGGGCATTGACCAGGTCCGCGCCAGCATCAGCCTCACTCTGGCCGACAACATCGAGATCCTGATCCTGCAGGGCGCCGCGAACCTCGACGGGACCGGCAACGGCCTGGCCAACGTCCTGAACGGCAACAGCGGCGACAACGTCCTGGATGGGACGGGCGGCAACGACCTCCTCAAGGGCGGCCTGGGAGCCGACACCCTGATCGGCGGGACCGGCGGCGACATCCTGGTCGGCGGCGGCGGGGCCGACAGCTTCGTGGTCCGCCAGGAATCGGTCTACTCCAGTCTCGCCCCCGGCGGCCGTTCCCTGGAGGTCGATACGGCCAGCGACTACGCCACGGGCGATCGGATCGACCTCTCGGCCATCGACGCCATCACCGGCGGGGCCGACGACGCCTTCGCCCTGGTCGGGGCGTTCAGCAACCAGGCCGGCGAGATGACCCTGACCTTCACCGCCGGCGCCACCACCCTGGCGCTCGACACCGACGGCGACGGCCAGCCCGACTACGTGATGAGGATCAACGGCGACGTTACCGGCGACAGCGGCGGCTGGGCGCTCTAGGCTCCCCGGCATTCGATGCCGGGGAGTGCGTCATGCTGTTTGAACAGATCGCCACCGGCGGCTGCCAGTCCTACCTGCTCGGCTGCCCCGACACCCTGGCCGCGGTGCTGATCGACCCCGAGATCAGCCAGGCGGACCGCTACCGCGCCCTGGCCGCCACGGCCGGCGTGCGGATCAGGTACATCGTCGACACCCACACCCACGCCGACCACTTCTCGGCCGCCAAACAGCTCAGCGAGGCCCTCGGCGCCGCCGCGGTGATGCACCGGGCCAGTCCCGCGCCGCACGCCAGCCTCCGCCTCGACGAGGACGACGCCCTGATCGTCGGCAACCTGCGCATCCGGGCGATCCACACCCCGGGCCACACCGCCGACTCCATGTGCCTGGCGGTCCGCGACCGGGTGTTCACCGGCGACACCCTGCTGATCGGCGGAACGGGCTGAACCGACCTGCCGACCGGCGACCCCGAGCAGCTGTACGACAGCCTGTTCGGCAAGCTGCTGACCCTCGATCCGGCCCTGCTCGTCTATCCCGCCCACGACTACAAGGGCCGCAGCCATTCCACCCTCGGCGCCGAGATCGCCGACAACCCGCGCCTGCAGAAGCGCGACCGCGCCGACTTCGTCCGGATGATGCGCGAGCTCAACCTCGCCGCCCCCACCCACCTGACGGAGGCCCTGCGCACCAACATGACCGGCGGCAAGACGGTCGCCCAGCTGCTCGCCGAGGCGGCCGCCCAGGCGCCCTTCATCGGGCTGGAGGATCTCAATCGCCTGATCGCGCGGCGGCCCAACGACCTGCTGGTCCTCGACGTGCGCGAGGAGGGCGCCTTCCTGGCCGGCCACATCCCCGGCGCCCTGCACCTGCCGCGCGGCCAGCTGGAGCTGCGCGTCAACGAGGCCATCCCCGACCCGACGGTGCGCATCGTCACCTGCTGCGAGTTCGGCAAGATCTCCACCCTGGCCGCCGCCACCCTGCGCAGCCTCGGCTTCCTGCGGGCCACCGCGCTCGACGGCGGCATGAAGACCTGGCGCGAGGAAGGCTATCCGCTCGAGCGCTGAGCCGCCGCCTCCGAGGAGAACCAGGCGTGCAGCTGGGTCTCGGCGATGAGGATCGGCAGCGGGGGGTCAGGTGCAGGCCATGGCGGGGACGAGGCTGCTCGCCCCGCCTACTGGACCTCGGCGGCGTCCTCGTGGAATTCGGCCGCGGTGACGAAGGCGGCGCCCTCGTCGTCGAGCACCCAGACCCCCAGGAAGGCGGGGTGGGTGGGGTCGGGCTCCTCGTCGATCAGGTCGCCGTCGTAGAGGCCGACATTGCTGTAGTCGAAGTCGAGGGAGAGCTGCTGGGCGTAGCCCACCATCTCTTCGGCCATCCGGCGCGAGTAGCCGAGGGCCTCGCTCTGGTCGGCGAATTCGTCGGTCAGGGTGCTGACCTCCGCCGCATCGCTGCCCTGGGTGGCGCTGGTCGTGACGATGGTGAAGGCGGGCATGGGCGTCTCTCGCGGTTGGAATCCTGATCCTAGCCCGTTTCCCCGCCGGAGCGCGCGACTTTCCGCACGAACCGCGTTCCCGGCGCGGGATCAGCCGGCGTCCCGGTCGGCCTTCCGGGCGGCGCGGTAGGACTTGTGGACGCGGCGCTCGGCCTCCTTGAGCGCCTGCTCGGCCTTCGCCTGCCCGGCCGCCAGCTCGAGCCCGAGCTTCTGGAAATGCGCCCAGCGGGCCGGGTCGAGGGCGCCGCTCTCCAGGGCGCCGCGCACCGCGCACCCGGGCTCGCCGCCGTGGCCGCAGTCGCTGAACCGGCAGGCCGCGACCAGCGCCTCGATGTCCTCGAACACCGCGCTCAGGCCGTCGTCCGCGCCGATCAGCCCGACCTCCCGCATGCCGGGCGTATCGATGATCAGCCCGCCGCCGGGGAGCCGGACCAGCTGGCGGTGGCTGGTGGTGTGGCGGCCCTGGTCGTCGGCCTCGCGGATCGCCTGGGTCGCCATCCGCGCCTCGCCGAGGAAGGCGTTGACCAGGGTGGATTTGCCGACCCCGGACGAGCCGAGCAGCACGCAGGTCTCGCCCGGGGCCACCTGGGCCAGCAGGGCCTCGAGGCCCAGGCCCTGCCTGGCCGACACCACCACCACCGGGCAGTCGATCGCCAGGGCGGCGACCCGGGCGGCCTGCGCCTCCGGCTCGGCGGACAGGTCGGCCTTGGTCAGCGCCACCACCGGCCGGGCGCCGCTCTGCCAGATCGCGGCCAGGTAGCGCTCGATCCGGCGGGGATTGAGGTCGGCGTTCATCGAGGCCACGACGAAGGCCACATCGATGTTGGCGGCGATCACCTGCACCGTCGCCGCGCTGTGGGCGGCCCGGCGGACCAGGGCGGTGCGGCGCGGCAGGACGGCGTGGATGGTCGCGGCGCCGTCGCCCGCGGCCGGGGACAGGGCGACCCAGTCGCCGACCGCCGGGGGGCCGGCTTCCCCGCCCTCGTGGAGCAGGCGGCCGGACGCCTTGGCCGGCGCCTCGCCCGCGTCGGTGGCCACCCGGTATCCGTTGCGCTGCTGGACGACGACCCGCCCCGGAACCTGGCCCGCGCCGGCCTGGGCCGCGAAGTCCCGCGCCAGCCGGTCGGACCATCCGTATTGCCCGATCACGTCACGCCCCGGTCTCGTCCACGACGATGGCCACGGTCTTGCCCCGGGACAGGGGCTCCCATCCGGCGCCGATGGCCGAGGCGATGGCCCGCGCCACCAGGGCCGGATCGATCTGCGCCGGCTTCAGTTGCGGCGCCCCGTAGCGGGGCTGCTTGCCGGCCGGAAACTCCACCACCGCCTCGCGCTTGCCCTCCCGGTGGCGCACGGCGATCGCCATGCCGCGGAACTCCTTGGCGTCGCTGGACCATTGCGGCCGGCGCTGCAGCCGCCAGACATAGGCCTCTCCATCGACCTCGATCTCGAATTCAGGGGCTTGCTTGGGTCCGGCCATGGGAAAGGGGGTAGCCCAGCGGGCGCGCGGACGCCACCCTGCGTCCTTGGCCGCCCGCCCCGACCCGGAGACCGCATGCACGACATCCTCGCCCTCGGCGCCCGCGCCGGCGCCCTGCTCAAGGACCGGCGCGAGACCATCGCGGTCGCCGAGACCTCGGCCGGCGGCCTGATCTCCGCCAGCCTGCTGGCGGTCCCCGGCGCCTCGGCCTACTTCGCCGGCGGGGCGATCCCCTATTCCGCCCGCGCGATCCGCGGCCTCGCGGGCATCTCCCTCGACCGGATGCGCGCCGAGGGGATCCGCTCCAGCTCCGAGCCCTATGCCCTGCTGCTCGCCGCCGAGATCCGCGCCCGCCACGGCCGGATCAGCTGGGGCCTCTCGGAGACCGGCGCCGCCGGCCCCATCGGCAATCCCTACGGCGATCCCGCAGGCCACACCTGCATGGCCGTCAGTGGCGCGGTGACCCTGGCGCGGACCCTGCGCACCGGCTCCGACGACCGGGTCGCCAACATGTGGGCCTTCGCCGAGGCGACGCTCCAGTTCCTGGTCGAGGTCCTCGAGACCGCGCCCGGCTGATGGCGGCCGAGCGCCCGCCGGCGCATAGTCACGGCCCCATGCCGCTCGCGACCGTCCCCAACGCCCGCATCCGCGTCATCGACCTGGAGACCGCCGGGACCCTGGCCACCGATGTCTGCGAGATCGGCTGGCAGGATGTCGTCCAAGGCCCCGATGGCCGCTGGGCTGTCACCGGGCAGCGCGGCGCCGTCTTCGTCAACCCCGGCCGCCCGATCTCCCCGGCCACCATGGCCATCCACCACATCCTCGACGAGCAGGTGGCCGGCGCCCCCTTCTGGAAGGAGGCCGCCCCGGCCATCCTCCGCCCCGCCGGCGGCGTCCTGGCCCTCGCCGCCCACCGCGCCGCCTTCGAGCAGCGCTACTGCACGCCGGCGTTGAGCGGCGGGGCCCGCTGGATCTGCACCTGGAAGTGCGCCATGCGCCTCTGGCCGGAGCTCTCCAGCTTCTCGAACCAGATGCTCCGCTACCTGCGCCGCCCCGCCGGCCTCGACCACGCCACCGGGCTCCCCGCCCACCGGGCGATGCCGGACGCCTACGTCACGGCGCACCACCTGAGGGACATGCTGAACGCCGCGTCCCTGGATCAGCTGTTGGCCTGGAGCGCCGAGCCGGGGCTGTACCCGCGCGTGCCGCGGGGCGCGCACCGGGGGATGGCCTGGCCGATGCTGGACCTTGAGGCCCTGCGGGGGCTGGCGCGGGAGCGGGACCTCGACCTGCGGTTCAGTGCGGAGGCGGAACTGCGGCGGAGAGGGGAGGGGGTGGAGGTTCGGGCAGGCAGGCCGCCAGACCCTCGGCTGCTGTAGCGTCGCCGCCGGCCGGCCCAAGCATCCCGATCGCCGTCGCCAGGGCCGCCTGCCGAACCTCCTGCCCGAGGGCGGGATCGTCGATCGTGCGGGCCAGGATCATGCCGCCGACGCTCAGGGCGGACAGGGCCAGGGCGGCGCGGCGCCGATCGGCGGCGTCGGCCGGGAGGGCCCGTTCGTAGAGGCCGACCATGGCGGCCAGCAGCCGGCCGTAGGCCTCGCGCACCGCCGGGCCCGCCCGGGCGACGTCCGACGGCAGGGCGATCATCGGGCACTGGCCCTCCACGTCTCCCAGGTGGTCGGGCGAGAGGTAGCTGCGCAGCATGTTGGCGGCGTCCTCAACGGCGGGATCGGCGGCGTCCACGCCGGCCTCGGACCGCCAGCGGGCGCCGCGGCCCATCAGGAAGCTGGAGACCGACGCTGCGAACAGGTCCTCCTTGCTGGCGAAGTGGTGGTAGAAGCCGCCGCGGGTCAGGTCGGCGGCCTGCATCACCATGTCGATGGTGACGTTGTCGTAGCCGTGGCGATTGAACAGCATCCGCGCGCATTCGGTGATCCGCGCCCGGGTTCGGGCCCTGTGTTCCGCGGGATAGGGCAAGGCGGGAGTCCTTCGTGCAGGGGGTGGGGGGCGAGGTCCTCAGGACGTGGCGGCCGAGAATATGTTCTTGAACATATTTCGCCCAGCCGTCTGATGGCGGCGTTCGACGACCTGTCCCGAAGGAGCCAGCCCTTGCCCACTTCGTTTTCCGGCGGATGCCTCTGCGGCGCCGTGCGCTATGTCTGCGACGGCGAGCCGGTGATGGCCGGCCACTGTCACTGCGAGGACTGCCGCCGCAGCAGCGGCTCGGGCCATTCCTCCCACCTGGCCGTGCCGGAGGCTTCGGTCACCCTGACCGGCGCGGTGACGGCCTATGTCCGCCCCGCCGACAGCGGCAACCCGGTGACCCGGGCGTTCTGCCCCACCTGCGGGGCGCCGGTCTATTCGAGCAACCCGGCCATGCCGGGGCTGCTCTTCCTCCGGGCGTCCAGCCTTGACGACCTGGAGGTCTTCCAGCCGCAGATGCACGTCTTCGCCATGCGGGCGGCCAGCTGGGACACCCGTTCGCCGGGCGTTCCGGTGTTCGACCGGTTGCCGCCGGGGATGTAGGCTCGGCCCCGCCGGCCTGCGCCGAAGCCTGAAAGGTGCTAGGTGTCCCAGGGACGCACACACCGGGCAGCGGAATGAAGAAGCATCGCATCTACTCGATCAGCGTCGCCAGCGTGTACCCGCACTACATCGCCAAGGCGGAGAAGAAGGGGCGCAGCAAGGCCGAGGTCGACGAGATCATCCGCTGGCTGACCGGCCTCAGCCAGGAGGGCCTCGAGGCCCACCTGGAGGACCGCACGACCTTCGAGGACTTCTTCGCCCAAGCCCCCGCCCTCCACCCGGCCCGCGCCGAGATCAAGGGCCTGATCTGCGGCGTCCGCATCGAGGAAATCGAGGACCCTCTGATGAAGGAGGTCCGCTACCTGGACAAGCTGGTCGACGAACTCGCCAAGGGCCGGCCGATGGAGAAGATCCTGAGGCGCTGACGGGCGCCCCGAAAGCCCCGCGCGGCCGCGCTACAGGATCCAGTGGATGCTGTCGGCGGTGACGTCCCCGTCCATGCGCAGGCGGTAGTCGGCATTGTGGTCGCCGTCGACGTCGAGGACCAGGGTGGTGATCCCGCCCGCGAAGGTCAGGGTCATCTGGCCGGCCTGGCCGGTGAACGATGACACCAGGGTGAAGGCGTCGTCGACCCCGGCCGTGGCGGCGATGGCGTCGATGTCCGACAGGTCGATGATGTCGCCCTGGGCCCGGATCACGTCGCTGGCGTTGTCGGTCTCGATGCTGCGGCCTTGCGGGTCGCTGCTGAGGAACACCGACTCCTGGCGGATCAGGAAGACGTCGGCCCCCAGGCCGCCGATCAGGATGTCCGCCCCCGCGCCGCCGATGATGGTGTCGAGCCCCGCGCCGCCGTTGAGATTGTCGTTGCCGGCCGCGCCGTCGAGGACGTTGTTGGCGCTGTTGCCGGTCATGGCGTTGGCGAGGCCATTGCCGGTTCCGTCGATGGCGCCCGCGCCCTCGGTGAGGACCAGCCGCTCGAGATTGGCCCCTAGAGTGTAGCTGACCGAGGCGCGGACCGTATCGACGCCCTCGCCGGTCAGTTCGACGACGGCGTCCAGGCCGGCGTCGATGATGAAGGTGTCGTCGCCGGTCCCGCCGTACAGGGTGTCCGCCCCGGCGCCGCCGGTCAGGATGTCGTTGTCGGCCCCGCCGTGGAGGCTGTCGTCCCCGTCGCCGCCCAGCAGTTGGTCGCCGCCGGCGTCGCCGCGCAGGATGTCGGCGCTGGCGCCGCCGTCCAGGGTGTCGACCCCGCCGCCGCCCTCGAGGATGTCGTCGCCGGCCTCGCCATAGAGCAGGTCATTGGAGGTGCCGCCGAACAGCTCATCATTGCCGTCGCCGCCGTACAGCATGTCGGTCCCGTCGTCGCCCAGCAGGTCGTCGGTTCCGCCGCCGCCGCGGATGATGTCGTTGCCGCCGCCGCCGCTGAGGGTGTTGGAGCCGGCGTTGCCGCTCAGCTGGTTGGCCGCGTTGTTGCCCGTGCCGTCGATGTTGTCGGTCCCGGTCAGCTGCAGGTTCTCGATGTCCGCCCCGAGCACATAGCTGATCGCGGCGCGAACCCGGTCCTGGCCGCTGCCACCGGTTTCGCTGACTGCGTCGCCGACGTTGTCGACCACATAGGTGTCGTCCCCGGCCCCGCCGTTGAGGTCGTCGGCCCCCGCACCGCCGTCCAGCAGGTCGGCGCCCGTCCCGCCGACCAGGTCGTCGGCCCCCAGACCGCCGTGGAGCTGGTCGTTGGCGTCCCCCCCGTCGAGGACGTTGGCCCCGTCGTTGCCGGTGATCACATTGGCGCCGGTATTGCCGGTCCCGTCGATCGCGCCGGTCCCCGCAAGGGTGAGGTTCTCGAGGTTGGCCCCAAGGGTCCAGCTGATCGTCGAGACCACGGTGTCGACGCCCTCGCCGGAGCTCTCCAGCGTCTGGTCGCCCGCGTCGTCCACGTGGAAGGTGTCCGACCCGAGACCGCCGGTCATCAGGTCGGCGCCCAGGCCCCCGTTGAGGATGTCGTCCCCGCCGGCGCCATCGAGCGTGTCGGCGTCGCCTCCGCCCGTGTAGGTGTCGGAGGCGGGGGTGCCGGTCTCCACCACCGCCTGGGACACCGGGTTGGGATCCTGGGCCAGCAGCTGGTCGCCGAGGATGATCGGCACGCTGCCGTTCGTCGTCCGCTCCCAGGTCAGGAACACGTCGCCGGCGCCGTTCACCACCGCGTCGGGGGTGTTGTCGCGGATGCTGGTGGCGTTGGCGCTGAGGACTTCCGGGGCGCTGACCGCCGCATAGCCGTTCGCGGCGTTCTGGTAGCGGCGGGTCATCAGGTTCATCTGGTCGACGCCGTCGGCCGTGAGGTCCTGGGCCCAGTAGATGGCGAAGCCGCCGCCCGGAAAGGCCAGCACCTCGGGCGTCCCGGTTCCGGTCGGCTGTTCGTTCTGGTTGACCTGGAAGATCCCGGTCACCGGCGTGAACGAGGAATCGAACACCCGGGCGTACAGCCGGTCGCCGTTGTCCAGATTGGGGACCCCGCCGCCGCCCTGGGTGTAGTCGCCGCTGAACACGATCACGATGTCGCCGTTCGCCAGGTGGGTGACGGTGCGGGCCTGGGCGTTGGCGACCCCGAGGGCGGCGTCGCTGGCCGCGCCGAGCGTGCCGTCGGCGTTCACGACCACCCGGGTCATGGTGGCGCCGCCGCTGTCGCTGCGGCTGATCACCACCTGGTTGCCGTTCAGCGACATGTCCATGCTGTAGCCGCCGGCCAGGCTGATCGTCTGGGCCTGGACCTGGAAGGTGAAGACCCCCGTCGCCAGGTCGGCGGTCATGGTGCTCATCACGATGTCGCCGTCGGAATCGTAGGCCACCACGATGCGGCCGTCGGCCATCCGCACGGCCCCCAGGGCTGGACTGCCGCCGTCGTCCCCGGTTCCCGGCGTGGTGCTCAGGGTCTGCAGCGGGCTGCCGGTCAGCACGCCGTTGTCTAGGGTCAGGACACGACCCTGGATCACCCCGCCGGTGGCCGTGCCCAGTCGCCAGAACATCGCGAAGTGGGTGTCGTCGATGGCCACGATCTGCGGGTTGGTCTCGCGCCCCGAGGGATCGAGGGCGTCGAGGAATTCAGCGGTCACCGCCGTGCCGTCGGCCTGGAAGACGCGGACCGCCAGGACCCGGTCCAGCGGCCCCCCCGAGACGGCGTCCCGGTGCACCCAGGCCACCGCCACGTTGCCGCCGGGCGTCAGCGCCAGGTCGGCGCTGGTCTGCTGTGAGGACAGGCTGGTCTGGGGAACGGTGAACGGCGTAACCGGCATGGCGGACTCCCTGGGGCAGGTCCGGCCGAGGCCGGATCCTGCAAAGTGAAAAGCTACCTTTGGGTAATGTGCCGGGCCGGTGACAGCCTGCGGTTCGAGAAGGCCGGACCGAAGGCTGGTGATCTCTCGGGCGCGTCAGCGCCGAGCCGCCAGGAAGACTGGCGGAAGTCCTGCCGCCGCAAGGGCGCTGGGCTTGGAAACTGGCGACAACTCATCCCCCAAACTGAGTAAAAAGCCTGATGGCGCAACAGGCCGCCCGGCGAAAGCCCCCAGTCCTCGAAATGTGCTGGGGCACATCCGCGCACCCGCCGCCAATGTGCCATCTGTCCGGCGCACGAATCCCGGGCCGATCGGAATGACCAAGCACCGCATCCCTTCGATGAGTTTCGCCAGCGCGGACCCCCTCTGCATCGCGCAGGCCGAGCGGAAGGGACGCACCAAGGCGGCGGTGGACGAGGTCGTCCGCCGGCTGGCCAAGGTCAGGCCGATGGCCAGGATCCTGCGGGCTGAGGCTTCGGTCGGGCGCCCTCGGCCGCCCGCTGGAGCGGCCACAAGCTGCTGCGCGACCCGCGGGTGAAGGCCCTGATCGCCGCCCCCGACAAGCGGGCCATGGCCAACCGCGAGTACGCCGCCATGGAGGAGCTGACCCAGCTCGCGTTTGCAAATGTCCTCGACTTCGCCGTGGTCCGCCCCGACGGCGCCCTGGACGTCGACCTCGCCCGCCTCAAACGCGACCGCGCCGCCGCCATCCGCGAGGTCACCCTGATCGAAAAGACCGCCCCCGACGGCGCAACCACCCGCATCACCCGCCTGCGCCTGGCCGACAAGTCCCTGGCCCTGACCCGGCTGCTGCGGTTCAGCGGGATGGAGTCCCTGGGGCACGAGCGGGGGTGGGAGGAGGGGGTGAACGACCTGCTGGCCTGGCCGGCGAAGGAGCTGATGCGGCGGTCGCGGGAGGTGCGGCGGAGGTTGGGGTTGGAGTGAGGGGGCTTTGCGCCGGGAGTTGACGTTCGGACCGAGCCAAGCGGACGCGCTGCAGCGGTGAGCCCCTCGGTGTGAAGGAGGTGTCTCTGCCCCGCCTTGTTGCGGTGTGGCTGCAGTGCGATCGTCGCCCGCTTGTCGAAGTGGAAATCTTACCTTTTGTCAGGCCGTTTCAGCTCGGTGCTTAGCTGATACCCCCAACGCGTGAGCCAGCCGGATTGCTTCTGTGAGATCTGGCCGCTTCTCATGCTCATCGACGCTTTTCCTGAGATCTATCTCCGCATCGACCATTAGTGAGAAGGGCGTTACCAGCCCCATGGTCGATGGATGCGCGCCTGCTGCCGACGCCTCTTCGTACCCACGACGGATTTGTTCCAGGACAAGCTGCTGCACCACGGGTGCACACTCGTCTGACTTAAGATGCTTCAAAATAGGGCCGACCACTGTCGCAACCGCTTCTCCAAAACTGATCGCCTCCTCTCTGGTGGGAAACGCGCCCTTGTGAATTACATCATTTCGAAACTTAACCGACACGTCACGTAGGGTCGGGGGAACTCGTCCGGTTTCCCGAAAGAACTCAGCGCTAAAGGCGCCAAACTGCCGTTCCGACTGCGCGGCCATCAACTTCCAAACTCGGTCTGTTTCGGTCTGGCTAAGCCGCGCGCGACGCCAGCAAACGCGCAGAAAGAACTCGTACAGGCGTTCGAGCGAGGCCTGAAAGGACCCGACAGCTTCGCGAAAGTAGCCATCCGCGATAGCCGTCACAGCCATCTCTGATAGAAGTTCGAACCGCTGTTCTTGCAACACAGAATGAGTGATGTGACCCGCCTCACACTCCATCTTGACCACCAGAGCGTCCGGGACAGCCACCGTGCCCATCGACCCAAAGTTAGGCCGACCGTTCTCGACCTGGCATTGCATGCAAGTTCTGAATAGCTTCATTGCTCGGCATTCGGGGAGGGAACGATGCGGCGGGTACTACTAGCGATGCTGATCGGCGTGACTTTAGGCGGGCAAGCGACCGCTCAGGACGATGATATATTGATTTTCGGCGGCGACGACCACAAGGAGTTCCTTGGCTGCCTGACGTGCAGTGAGTTCGACGGGCAGTCCGTTTGGAACAAGTTCTCCACCCACGGCTGGGAGAACGGCTTTGGCACTTGGAACAAATTCCCGGTTCAAGGGCGAATTCAGCCCCTACTCAGCGTGCAATAGGTTCTCCAACGATCCGCCCATTCTCGTTGACCGGAGGGGGAACTTCTACGGTCGTCTTTCTGTGTCGGCGAACACCCCTAAGAGCGTATGCGGCCCTCAGGGAGTGGAGCGAATCTGCATCGCCCTTCGCGTGATGTGCGGAAGCTAAGCATGGTGGAATTTCGGCGACAGTGCGCCTGCGCCCCTGAAACGCTCTGCTTACCCGCGCATATCACAACGATGATGCATCCCCGGATAACGGTCTCGTCTCGGTCGACCCGCGGTAGATTTCGCTGGCTCACATGAGCTCTACGGCGACTCGCTGGACTCGGTGCTGGACCACGGCACCGCCTTGGGCGCGAGCAGGATCAAACAGGGCCAGATTGACACCATCGCCGACCGAACTGCGGTACAGAACTCCGTCATAGTCCGCTTTCTTTATCAGTTCGCACAGGTACTGGCTCGGCACATAGTCAATCGCCGCGCCTTGCGGGAGAACCGGTCGGGTCAGTTCTTCGCCCAACCGACCGAGGTGTGAAATTCGGTGACAGTGCACTTATTGCGGCCGCACTGGTGGGCGTGCTTCGGTGCGGGAACGCAATAAGTGCACTGTCACCGAATTTCTGTCACCGTCAGCGAAACTCCGGCTTAGCCGTCTTCATGGCGTGGCCCGGCTCCCTCTACCCGCCCGGGTGCAGCCCCGGCGCTTCCTGGCCGGTGCGGGCGACGTATTCGGTGTAGCCGCCGCCGTACTGGTGGACGCCTTCGGGGGTCAGCTCCAGGACGCGGTTCGACAGGCCGGCCAGGAAGCGGCGGTCGTGGCTGACGAACAGCATGGTGCCCTCGAAGTCGGCGAGGGCCGCGACCAGCATCTCCTTGGTGGCCATGTCCAGGTGGTTGGTCGGCTCGTCGAGGACCAGCAGGTTGGGCGGGTCGAACAGCATCATGGCCATGACCAGCCGCGCCTTCTCGCCGCCGCTGAGGACGCGGCAGGGCTTTTCGACATCGTCGCCGGAGAAGCCGAAGCAGCCCGCCAGGGTGCGCAGCTGGCCCTGGCCGGCCTGGGGGAAGGCGCGGTCGAGGGCCTCGAAGATGGTCTCCTCGCCGTCCAGCAGGTCCATGCTGTGCTGGGCGAAATAGCCCATCCGCACCCCCGCCCCGATGTTGACCACGCCCTTGTCGGGGGCCGCGGCGCCGGCCACCAGCTTCAGCAGGGTCGACTTGCCGGCCCCGTTGGCGCCCAGCACGCACCAGCGCTCCTTGCGGCGGACCAGGAAGTCGAGGCCCTCGTAGATCGGATGGGCGCCATAGCCTTTGTGGACATTGCGCAGGCTGATCACGTCGTCGCCCGACCGGGGCGGACTCCTGAACTCGAATTGCACCGACTGGCGGCGGCGCGGGGGCTCGACCCGTTCGATCTTGTCGAGCTTCTTGACCCGGCTCTGGACCTGGGCGGCGTGGCTGGCCCGCGCCTTGAACTTCTCGATGAACTTGATTTCCTTGGCCAGCATGGCCTGCTGGCGCTCGTACTGGGCCTGGCGCTGGGCCTCGCCCAGGGCGCGCTGGCTCTCGTAGAAGTCGAGGTCGCCCGAGTAGGTGATCAGGGCGCCGGCGTCGATCTCCACCACCTTGCCGATGATGCGGTTCATGAAGGCGCGGTCGTGGGAAGTCATCAAGAGGGCGCCGTCGTAGCCCTTGAGGAAGGCCTCCAGCCAGATCAGGCTTTCCAGGTCGAGGTGGTTGCTGGGCTCGTCCAGCAGCATGGCGTCGGGCCGCATCAGGAGGATCCGGGCCAGGGCCACCCGCATCTTCCAGCCGCCGGAGAGCAGGCCGACGTCGCCGTCCATCCGCTCCTGGGAAAAGCTCAGGCCCGCCAGCACCTCGCGCGCCCGCGCCTCCAGGGCATAGCCGTCCAGGGCCTGGAACCGCTCCTGGACCTCGCCGTAGCGGTCGATGATCGCGTCCAGCCGGTCCGCCTGGTCCGGATCGACCATGGCGGCCTCTAGCGCATGCATCTCGGCGGCCAGGGCGCTGACGGGCCCGACCCCGTCCATCACCGCGGCCACGGCGGTCTGGCCGGACATCTCGCCGACGTCCTGGCTGAAGTAGCCGATGGTCATGCCGGGATCGATCACCACCAGGCCGTCGTCGGGCTGCTCCTGGCCGGTGATCATCCGGAACAGGGTGGTCTTGCCGGCCCCGTTGGGCCCCACCAGCCCGACCTTCTCGCCCTTCTGGACGCCCATCGAGGCCTCGATGAACAACAATTGGTGGCCGTTCTGCTTGGTGATGTTGTCGAGGCGGATCATGCGGCGGGCTGGTAGCGTGCAGGGAGGGGGAGCGCCAGCCTTGGAGCCCTGCCAAGTCCAGGTGCGATGATTGGTCCATCCTCCCGCCGTCGGGGGCGGATTTCGGTGACAGTGCACTTATTGCGGACACTTCAGCAGAGCGCGAAGTCGCTTGAACGCAATAAGTGCACTGTCACCGAAATGCGTGGCGACAGGTGGCTCGGCCGCCTTACCGCGCGCCAGCGCGCCGCAGGATGGCCTGCTGAACGAAGTCGACCGGCGGGTCGGCCTCGGCCAGCACCGCATCCCGGATCGCCCGCGGCTCGCCGAACAGGTGGCCCTGGCCGAAGGCGATGTCGAGGTCGAGGATGTCGACGATCTGCCTCTCGCTCTCCACCTTCTCGACGATGGTCTCGACGCCGTAGCGGCGGGTCAGGCGGGCGAAGTCGGCGGCGTGGAGGTCGGGGAGGGAGCGGATGATCAGCCGGCCCTCGGTCTCCTCCAGCTGGTCGAGGAGGAACTGGGCGCCGACCTTGATGAACTTGATGTCGGCCCGGGCCAGGTCGTTGAAGTCGAGGTCGAGGTCGACGACCTTGTCGAGGCTGAAGCGGAAGCCGAGGTCGGCGAGGCGGGCCATGTGGCGGGCCTCGGTGGGGCCGCGCTGTTCGAAGGCGTTCTGGCCGAGCTCGAAGATCAGGGCGCCGGCCAGGTCCTTGTTGGCCGACAGGAACTCCAGGAACTGCGGGAAGAAGCTCTCGTCCGACAGGCTGGCCAGGCTGATGTTGCAGAAGATGCCGACCTTGCGGTCCTGCCTCGCCAGGCGACGGACGATCTGAACGCAGCGGAAGAGGAGCAGGTTGTCGATGGCGGCGACCAGCCCCATCGGCTCGGCCACCGACAGGTATTCCGCCGGCATCATCACCCGGCCGGTCTCGTCCCGCAGCCGCGAGAAGCTCTCGTAGAAGACGGTGCGGCGCTGGGGCAGGGAGACGATCGGCTGCAGGTAGAGGTCGACGCGATTGTCGGCCAGGGCGTCGCGGACGCTGTCCAGCAGGGCGTGGCTCTGGGGCGAACGGCCGCGGCTGGGGTGGCGGGCGGCGCTGACCTGGTGGGTCAGCTGGCTTTCCAGCTTCTCGTTCATCCGCTGGACCGCGTCCTCCAGCATATGGACTTCGCTGGTCAGCTCCTCGGAGCGGCGCAGGGCGTCGCGGGTCACCGTCTCGACCACCTCGTTCACCCTCGCGTCGACCTTCTCCAGCTGGTCGGCCAGCACCAGGTGGGCTTCGCGGATGGCGCCGATCTCGCCGCTCATCCGGGCGTTCTGCACCGCCATGGTGATCAGGGCGTGGAAGCTGAAGCAGAGGCCGAGGGCGCCGATGAAGGCGGCCATCCCCGGGGCGGCGCCCGCGCCCGGCGCCAGGACGCCGCCCACCAGCACCGCCGCCAGCAGGGCGGTGGTCAGGTAGCCGAACGTCCAGAGAACCAGTGTGAACCTGCGCATCATTCCGCCCGCGCGAATCGCTGGCCTTCAGTATCGGCCGCGCCGCATCATGGTGTCGAATGTCTTAACGACGCATTCTTGCGGCTACCGCTTTATTCCGTCATCCCGGCCGGAGCGCCGGGACCCGGCGTGCGTGATCTCGGTAGCGAACGCAGCCTTGCGACCGGTGCGCGGCAACCCTGGGTCCCGGACCAGCCCTGCGGGCTGTCCGGGATGACGGCTGGTGGGTGACCGATCCGCGTTCCACCGTCAGCCATCGACACCCCCGGCCGCAGGTGATAATCGTTCGCAAGTTAGATCGGGGTTTCGATGTCGAAGACGCTTGCAGATTCCGCGACGGCCTCCGGGCTCGCCGCCGCCACGCCGCTCAGCGGCGCGCGGGTGGGCCAGGGCGGGGTGATCGCGCGGGTGGACGGAAGGTTGGCCGGCCAGGGGGTCCTGGACCCTGAGGAACTGGAGCGGCGGCTGCTGGAACTGGGGTTCGTGGAGGGCGCGCGGGTGCGCATCCTGCACGAGGGGCTGTTCGGCGGCGACCCGATCGCGGTGAAGCTCGACGACATGCGGGTGGCCGTGCGCCGGCGCGAGGCGCGGGCGATCGAGGTGAGCCTTGACTGACGCGGCCCTGACCCCGGCGCGGATCGCGCTGGTCGGCAACCCCAATTCCGGCAAGACCGCCCTGTTCAACGCCCTGACCGGCAGCCGCCAGAAGGTGGCCAACTACGCCGGCGTCACCGTCGAGCGGAAGGAAGGGACCCTGACCACCCCCGGCGGCCGCACCCTGCATGTGCTCGACCTGCCGGGCACCTACAGCCTGCGGGCCCGCAGCCCGGACGAGGAGGTCACCCGCGACGCGGTGCTCGGCCGCCTGGCCGGGGAGGAGGAGCCGGACGTCCTGGTCGCCGTGGCCGACGCCACCAACCTGCGCCTTGTGCTGCGGCTGATCCTGGAGCTGAAGCAGGTGGGCCGGCCGTTCGTGCTGGCGCTCAACATGTACGACATCGCCCAGCGGCAGGGGCTGCGCATCGACGTGGAGGGCCTCTCGCGCGAACTGGGCGCCCCGGTGGTGACCACGGTGGCCACCCGCAAGCGCGGCATCGAGGACCTGGTCGCCGCCGCCGACGCCCTGGTCATCCGGCACGAGGGCGGCGCCAACGTCTGGCATGAGCCGAGCGCCGCCGAGATCCGCGCCGCCCACGGCGAGGCCCAGCGGATCATGCGCACCTATGTGAAGCCGGCCGAGCGGCCCGACACCTTCACCGGCAAGGTCGACGGCATCCTGCTGCATCCGCTGGCGGGCCTGGTGGTGCTGTTCGGGGTGCTGTTCCTGATGTTCCAGGCGGTGTTCACCTGGGCGACGCCGGCGGCGGACGGCATCGACGCGGCGTTCTCGGCCTTGGGCGGCCTGGTCGGCCAGGCCCTGCCCGAGGGCCTGCTCCACAGCCTGATCGTCGACGGGCTGATCGCAGGGGTCGGCAGCGTGGTGGTCTTCCTGCCCCAGATCCTGATCCTGTTCTTCTTCATCATCCTGCTGGAGGACAGCGGCTACCTGGCCCGGGCCGCCTTCCTGCTCGACAAGATCATGGGCTTCGCCGGCCTGCACGGCCGGGCCTTCATCCCCCTCCTGAGCAGCATCGCCTGCGCCATCCCCGGCATCATGGCGACCCGGGTGATCGACCAGAAGCGCGACCGGCTGACCACCATCCTGGCGGCGCCGCTGATGACCTGTTCGGCCCGCATTCCGGTCTACGCCCTGATCATCGCCGCCCTGATCCCCAACACCAAGGTCTGGGGCTGGGCCAGCCTGCAGGGGCTGGTGATGTTCGGCCTCTACGCCGCGGGCATCATTTCAAGCCTGGCCGTGTCCTTCGTCATCCAGCGGCTGTTCTGGCGGCGCCACAGCGAGCCCTTCATGATGGAGCTGCCCGCCTACAAGACCCCCGACCCGGCCGGCGTCCTGCGCCAGCTGTGGCAACGGGCCGGCATCTTCATGAGCCGGGCGGGGCGGATCATCCTGCCGCTGATGGTGCTGGTCTGGATCCTGTCGACCTTCCCCTATCCGCCCGAGGGCGCCACCGGCCCGGCCATCGACTACAGCTTCGCGGGCGTGATCGGCCACGCCATCGAGCCCCTGTTCGCCCCGATCGGCTTCAACTGGCAGATGTGCATCGCCCTGATCCCCGGCATGGCCGCCCGGGAGGTCGCGGTGGCGGCGCTCGGCACCGTCTACGCGGTCGGCGACGTCGAGGGGACCGGCCAGGCGGTGCTGGCGGGCGTCATCGGCAAGGAGTGGTCCCTGGCCACCGGCCTCAGCTTCCTGGCCTGGTACATCTTCGCGCCGCAGTGCGTGGCGACGCTCGGCGTGGTCAAGCGGGAGACCAACAGCTGGACCTGGCCGGCGGTGATGTTCGGCTACATGGTCGTGCTGGCCTATGCCGCCTCGTTCCTGACCTTCAACGCCGCGAGGGCGCTGGGCTGGGGCTAACGGGTGGGGACCGGCGTCTCGCCTCGGTAGTCGTAGAAGCCGCGGCCGGCCTTGCGGCCCAGCCAGCCGGCCTCGACGTACTTCACCAGCAGCGGGCAGGGGCGGTACTTGCTGTCCGCCAGGCCCTCGTGAAGCACGTTCATGATGCTCAGCACCGTGTCCAGGCCGATGAAGTCGCCCAGCTCCAGCGGGCCCATCGGGTGGTTGGCGCCAAGCTTCATCGCCGTGTCGATGCTCTCCACCGTGCCCACCCCCTCGTAGAGGGTGTAGATGGCCTCGTTGATCATCGGCACCAGCACTCGGTTGACGATGAAGGCCGGGAAGTCCTCGGCGTTGGTGGTCGTCTTGCCCAGGGATCGGGCGAAGTTGACGGCGGTCTCGTAGGTGTCGACGTCGGTGGCGATGCCGCGGATCACCTCGACCAGCTTCATCAGCGGCACCGGGTTCATGAAGTGCAGGCCGATGAACCGCTCGGGCCGATCGGTGGTGGAGGCCAGCCGGGTGATCGAGATCGAGGAGGTGTTCGACGCCAGCAAGGTGTGCTCGCCCAGGTGCGGCGCCAGGCTGCGGAAGATGGCCTTCTTGATGTCCTCGTTCTCGGTCGCCGCCTCGATGGCCAGGTCGCACTGGGCCACCGCCTCGACGCCCTCGGTCGGCTTGATCAGGGCCATCGCCGGACCGACGGCGGCCGGATCGATGATCCCGCGGCCGGCCTGGCGGCTCATGTTCTTCTCGATGGTCTCGAGCGCCGCGTCGATCTTCGCGCGCTCCAGGTCGTGCAGCCGCACCTCATAGCCGGCGAGGGCGCAGACATGGGCGATCCCCGAGCCCATCTGGCCCGCGCCGATCACGCCGACCGACTTGATTTGCGTCATTGTAGCCTTCCGAACGGGCCTGCCCCCGGCAGCCGCTGAAACTAGGGTCGGCCCTTCTAGCACAGCCGCGGGGAGGGGCGCCAAGTCTTTGCTGCAATGCAGCGAAAGCCGTGGTTCGCCAAAGGGATAGAGGTTACCAAAGTTTCATCCCGCCGTCCGCATCCGTTCACCTAAGAGGGCGCCTCTACCCAGTAGGCGGCGCACCCCGCGCCGTCCTCTTCCTCCCCCGGAAGACCTGCGCAAGGACCTCGCCATGACTCGCCTCCTCCCCCTGGCCGGCGCCCTCCTCCTGGCCGCCGCCGCCACCGCCGCCCACGCCAGCCCGGCGTCCGACGCCTGGATCGCCAAGACCCGCGCCGCCCTGGAGGCCAAGATCGCCGAGGCGGGTCTCGCGGACGACGGCAAGTCGGTGAAGATCCGCGTCAAGCTCGGCTCGGCCGGCGCCGACGCAGTGCTGATCGCCGAAACCAGCGGCTCGGCCGACTTCGACAGCGCGGTCAAGGCCGCCGCGAAGCGGACCGATGTTCCCCGCCCGCCGTCCGACCTGGTCGGCCGCAGCGTCACCTTCACGCTGGGCCAGCCCGGCGCGACCGCCACCGGCGCCAACTGAGCCACGGCCTCAGGCTCTCATTGGACTGCCGAAGGGGAGGGGGCGCCCGGCGCTCCCTCCCCTTGTCTTTCAGGCCGACCGCATCGCCCGCTCGTCCTCTGCCCGCGCGGCCTCCTCGAGCAGCCAGTCGCGCAGGGCCAGGATGCGGGGCAGCTTGGCCGAGTCCCCCCGCCAGACGAAGTTGTAGTTGGCGTGGGCGCGCACCTGCCCCTCCAGGGGCCGGACCAGCCGCCCGTCGGCCAGGGCCTCCGCCGCCAGCCACTCGCGGGCCAGGGCCAGGCCCAGCCCCTGCAGGGCGGCGTCGATCAGCACCGAGGAGTCGTCGAAGCTGATCGTGCTGTTCAGTGGCGGGCACTCCCGCCCGATTCCGGCGAACCACAGGCTCCATGGATAGCCGGTGTGGGTCAGCAGCGGCGCCCGCGCCAGATCGTCGACCGTGTCCACCGGATGCCGCGCCAGGAACCCGGGGCTGGCCACCGGGAACCAGTGCTCACTGAACAGGTGGACACACTCCACTCCCGGCCAGGGCCCCGTCCCGTGGCGGATGGCGCAGTCGATCCCGTCGGTGGTGAAGTCGGCCAGCCGCTCGGCCAGCTGGATCTCGATGCCGCCGACCGCCGCCGGCAGCCGGGACAGCCTGGGCGCCAGCCATCGCCCGGCCATGGCGTGGACGGTGCTGAGCACCAGCGGCGCCGAGCGCGCCTCCGCCGCCGCCTCGGCCACGCCATCGCTCAGGATGCCGATCGCCCGCCGCACCCGCCCGGCCAGCCGGTTGGCCGTCGCCGTCGGCTCCATCAGGTTGCCGCGCCGCAGGAACAGCCGCTGCCCCAGCTCCTCCTCCAGCCGCCGGATCTGCTGGCTGACCGCGCCGTGGGTGACCGAGAGTTCCTCCGCCGCCCGGCTGTAGCTGCGGTGCCGGACCGCCGCCTCCAGGGCGCGCAGGGCGATGAACGGGGGCAGGCGAGCCATGGCTGCTTGTTAGCCTGGCTCACAACCAAGTGCAAAAGCTATCGTTCGCGGAACGCCGTGCAGAGGCCCATATCTGTCTCCGCGGCGCCGCCCTCCCCCAACCGCAAACGAAAGCTTGAACAGATGACCAAGTCCCTCCTCGCCTTCGCCGGCGCGGCCTTCCTGTCGCTCGCCGCCAACACCCTGGCCTTCGCCAGCCCGGCCGCCGACGCCTGGGTCGCCGAGACCCGCGCCGCCTTCGAGGCCAGCCTTGCCGAGGCCGGCCTCGCCGACGACGGCCGCGCCGTGGCCCTCCGTGTCACCGTCTCGGCCAAGCCCGACGGCGCGACCCTGCGCATCGTCCGCTCCAGCGGCTCGCAGGACTTCGACAGCGCCGCCAAGGCCGCCGCCGCCAAGGCGGACCTGAAGCGGGCTCCGGCCGAACTGGTCGGCCGCACCGTGACCTTCACCCTGGGCGACCCGGCCGCCGGCCCCTCCGCCGCCGGCGCCAACTAGGGCGAAGCGGCCGGAGGGCGGATTCGGGCCCGCCCTCCGGTCCCATCCTGGCCCGAACGGTCAGAGCCCCCTCCGGTGACGAAGGGGGTTCTTTCGTCGAGGGCCCGCGCCACCCGGCCAGGCGCCGTGAGAAGAGCGCTCAGAGTTGCCCGGGCGATCATCGACCGCCTCTCGGTCCCCTCGCGGATGCTCCTTGCGTCCCATCCAAGTTTCGTGTATTTCTGTCATAACAGAAATGACAGAACCGCCATGACTCTCACCCCCGCCATGCGCCGCTATGTCCTCCACTGGGGCGAGATGGGCCAGCGGTGGGGGGTGAACCGGACGGTCGCCCAGATCCACGCCCTGCTCTACCTGGCCGAGGCGCCGCAGAACGCCGAGCGGATCGCCGAGGCGCTCGGCGTCGCCCGGTCCAACGTCTCGACCAGCCTCAAGGAACTGCTCGGCTGGGGCCTGATCAAGCTCGTCCA
>DASPLD010000228.1:0-4144 GCA_035627755.1 Caulobacter sp.
TGGCAAGGCCGCGGACATCGAGGAAGAACTGCTGGTCGGCCCGACGGCGGAAGACGACGAATAGGCCTTGCCGGCGTCGCGAGTTGCTCGCGGCCGGCCTGGGATGACGGCGGACCCACCCCCGCCTCATCCCGCCCCGCACCAAGGCGGGCCGCGAGCTCAAGGACGTCCGCCAACCCTGGCGGGCGTCCTTTCTTATGGCCATTCCTCCTCCGGGCGGCCGCAGGCCGGGCGGGGGAGGGGGACCGCCCGCGAAGCGGGTGGTGGAGGGGGCAGCGCGGGCCTATCAGAGGGGGCGCGTTCTGGCGCGACTGGAGTAGCCGCGTTCATGATCAACCCGATCAGCCGGTGCTGCCTCCACCACAGCCCGGGCTTTGCCCGGACTGCGGTCCCCCTCCCCCGTCGCTTCGCGCCGAAGGAGGATTTTGGGTGCTTGCCTCCGGGCATGACACCGGTTACCTGACCACGGACGCGCCACTTCCGGGGAGACACGCGCATGTTCGCCAAGACCTACCAGGCCACCCATCCGGACATGATGGACGGCGCCACCAACGACCAACTGCGGGATCGCTACCTCATCAGCGGCCTGTTCCGGGCGGGACAGGTGATCCTCAACTACAGCCACAACGAACGCTTCGTGATCGGTGGGGCCGCGCCGGGCGGCGCGCCGCTGAAGCTGCCCGACCAGACCGAGCCGGCGAGCGCCGCCGGCCATCCGTTCCTCGAGCGCCGGGAGCTGGGCGTCATCAACGTGGGCGGCGCCGGCCGGGTGACGGTCGACGGCCAAGCCTTCGATCTTGGCCCGCGCGACGGCCTCTATGTGCCGATGGGATCGAAGGACGTCATCTTCGAAGGGGAGGGCGCCCGCTTCTACTTGGCGTCCACCCCGGCCCATGCCCGCTTCGAAGTCCGGAAGATCGACATCGCCCAGGCGACGCCCCTCAAGCGCGGGGCGCTGGAGACCTCCAATGAGCGGACCATCTACCAGTACATCATCCCCGGGGTCTGCCAGTCGGCCCAGCTGCTGCTCGGCCTGACCATCCTGGAGACCGGCAGCGTGTGGAACACCATGCCGCCCCACCTGCACGACCGCCGCTCGGAGGTCTACTTCTACTTCGGGCTGCAGGACGACGAGCGGGTTTTCCACTTCATGGGCGAGCCCGACAGCGCCCGCCATATCGTGGTCGCCAACGAGGAGGCCGTGGTCAGCCCGCCCTGGTCCATCCACATGGGCTCGGGCACCTCCAACTACGCCTTCATCTGGGCCATGGGCGGGGAGAACCTCGACTACACGGACATGAATGTCCTCGACATCTGCCAGCTCAAGTAGGGCCCCGGAAGGACCGACGAGATGAGCGACCTCTTCAGCCTGGCCGGGCGGACGGCCATGGTCACCGGCGCCAACACGGGCCTGGGCCAGGCGATGGCCGTGGCCCTGGCGCAGGCCGGCGCCGACATCGTAGCCGTCGGGCGTTCCCAGGCGACGGACACCGAAGCCGGCGTGCGGGCCGCCGGCCGCGGATTCCACTTCGTCGAGGCGGACCTGGGCCAGCCCGGCCTCAGCGGCGACGTCATCGCCGCGGCCAAGGCGGCCGCCGCGGCCCCGGACATCCTGGTCAACAACGCCGGGATCATCCGCCGCAACGACGCGTTGGACTTCACCGAGGAGGACTGGGACGCGGTGATGGACGTCAACCTGAAGACGACCTTCTTCCTGACCCAGGCCGCGGCCCGCGAGATGATGGGGAGGGGCGCCGGAAAGGTGATCAACATCGCCTCGATGCTGTCTTTCCAGGGCGGTGTGCGCGTGGCTTCCTACGCCGCCAGCAAGAGCGGGGTCGCCGGCCTGACCCGGTTGCTGGCCAACGAGTGGGCGGCCAGGGGGATCAATGTGAACGCCATCGCCCCGGGCTACTTCTCGACCAACAACACCGAGGCGCTCCGGGCCGATGAGGCCCGCAATAGGTCGATCCTCGAGCGGATCCCGGCCGGCCGCTGGGGTCAGCCGTCGGACCTCGGCGGCGCGGCGGTGTTCCTCGCCAGCCGCGCCTCCGACTATGTGCATGGCGCCATCCTGCCCGTGGACGGGGGATGGCTGGCCCGCTGACCGAGCGCTCCGCCCACAACGGCCAGGTCCGCCGGAACCTGGACCTGCTCGGCGAACTGCTGGCCGAGGCCATCGCCTATCTCGACGGCGAGGATGCGGCCCGGCTTGTCGAGGCGGCGCGATCGGCCGCCGCCGGGGCTGCAGAGGCCGGACGCCTGGGCTTCCTGTTCAGCGCCGTAACTCCCGCCGAAGCGGGCCTGCTGGCTCGGGCCTTTGCCTGCGCCTCCATGCTGGCCAACATCGGCGAGGACGTCGCCGGCCGCCGCCGGGAGGCGGAATCCGAGAGCCTGGACGGGGCGGCGACCCTTGCCTCGGCCCTGGCGATGCTCGGTGAATCCGGGCGCGACACCCTGAAGGGCCTGTCCGTGACCCCGGTGCTGACCGCCCACCCCACGGAGGTGCGCCGTCGGGCGCTGGTCGAGCGACAGTCGGAGATCGCCCGGCTGATGTCCCTGCGCCGGCATGCCCATGCCCCGGATCTGGAGGATCGGATCCGCGAGGACCTGTTCCGCGAGGTGGCGCTGCTGTGGCGCACCCGGCTCTACCGGCCGGAGAAGATCACCGTCGGCGACGAGATCCGAAACGCCCTCTCCGTGGTCCGCACCGCCATCCTCCCGGCGCTGATCGAGCTCTATGAGCGGTGGGACCGGGAGCTGGGCGGCGCCGACCTCGGCCCGATCCTTACCCTCGGCACCTGGCTGGGCGGCGACCGCGACGGTCACCCGGGCGTGGGGGCCGACACCCTCGCCCAGGCCCTGCGCTCCCAAGCTCGGATCATCCTCGACCATTATGCGGGCGAGGTGCGCCGGCTGTGGTCCGACCTGGCGATCTCCAGCGCCTACGGTCCGGTGTCGGACGACCTGCAGGCCCTGGCCCTGCAGGCGGACCAGCCATCCGTCCACCGGCTCGACGAGCCCTATCGCCTGGCCTTCGAGCGGATCTTCGACCGGCTGTGCGCCACCTCCAAGGCCCTGACCGGAACGCTGGTCGCCTTCGCCGTGGAGCAGCCCGACGGCCCCGCCTACGCCGCGCCGGGGGACTTTGTCGCCGATCTGGAAACCATCCGGACATCGCTGGAGGCCCATGGCGGCGCGCGGATCGTCGGCGGCCGGCTGCGCACCCTGCTGGCCACCGCCCGGGCCTGCGGCTTCCACCTGCTGTCGGTCGACCTGCGCCAGAACGCGGACGTACACGAGCGGGTGATCGCGGAGCTGCTCAGCGAGGCCGGGGAGACCGACTCCTACCTCGACCTCGCCGAGGAGGACCGGGTGGCGCTGCTGCTCGCCGAACTGGACACCCGTCGGCCCCTGCGCTCGCCCTATGCCGCCTATGGCGAGGAGACGGCGCGGGAGCTTGCCATCATCGACGCGGCGGCCACGGCCATCGCCGGCTATGGGCCGGCGGCGATCGGGGCCTATGTGGTCTCCAAGGCCGCCACGCTGTCGGACATCCTGGAACCGCTGGTGCTGCTCAAGCAGGCGGGACTGGTCTGGGGCGGGGAACAGCCGCGCGCGGCCGTACGGGTCAGCCCGCTGTTCGAGACCATCGGCGACCTGGAGAACGGGCCGGCCGTGCTGCGCCGCTGGCTGGAGACGCCGGCCGCCCGCTCCCTGCTCGGCGAGGGCGCCGTTCAGGAGGTTATGGTCGGCTATTCGGACAGCAACAAGGACGGCGGCTATGTGGCCAGCCGCTGGGGCGTGGCGCGGGCGGCGACCACCCTGGCCGAGGAATGCGACCGGCTGGGCGTCGGCCTGCGGCTGTTCCACGGCCGCGGCGGCTCGGTCGGCCGGGGCGGGGGACCGGCCGCCGAGGCGGTGCTGGCCCAGCCGCCGGGCACGGTGCAGGGACGGCTGCGGATGACCGAGCAGGGGGAGATGATCTTCCGCCGGTTCGGCGACCAGGCCACCGCCCGCCGCAATCTCGAGGGGCTTGCCGCCGCCGTGCTGACCGCCACGGCCAGGCCGCGGCCGGCGGAACGGCCCGAGGCGGTGGCGGCGATGGACGCCCTGGCGGCGGGGGCGTTCGCCCACTACCGGG
>DASPLD010000229.1:0-2018 GCA_035627755.1 Caulobacter sp.
CGTGAAGATCCAGCAGCGGATCGCCAAGGGCCAGCAGATCGGCCTCGTGGGCCAGTCCGGCGAAGCTCCGCGCCCGCAGCTCCACTTCGAGGTGCGCCACTCGCCCTCGCCGCGGTTCAAGGCGAAGGCGATTGACCCGCAGTTGGTGCTGCCGCGGTAGAGCCTATCCTCCCCCGGTCACGGGGGAGGCGGAACCGCATCGGGCCCTGCCATTCCTGTTCCGTCATCCCGGAAAGCGCGCAGCGCTTATCCGGGACCCAGGGGTTGCAGCGCACCGGCGGCAAAGCTGAGTTCGATAGGGAGTTCAGGCACCCCCTGGGTCCCGGATAGCCCGCTTCGCGGCCTTCCGGGATGACGGGGGGTTTTTGCGTAGGCGATTGCATTGCGCAGAAACGGGAAGAGCCGCGCCTATGGCAGCGCCTTCCCCAATTCCCCCGCCAGGTCGCGGATGAACTGCCAGGCCACGCGGCCGGACCGCGAACCCCGCGCCTGAGCCCACTGCAACGCCCGCCGGTCGAGGTCCTCCACCGCCAGGCCGAACCTGTCCGCATAGCCGCGCACCGCCTCCAGGTAGGAAGCCTGGTCCATCGGCGGGAAACCGACCCACAGGCCGAATCGGTCGGAGACACTGACCTCCTCCTCGGCGTCCTCGGCGGCGGCGATCAGGCCGCGGCCCTCGGCGTGGTCGCGGGGCATCAGGTGGCGGCGGTTGGAGGTGGCCACGAACAGGACGTTTTCGGGCGGCCCCGCGACGCCGCCCTCCAGGGCCGACTTCAGCGCCTTGGCCGCCGCGGCGCCGTCCTCGAACGACAGGTCATCGCACAGCACGACGAACCGTTCGGGCCGCCCGCGCAACAGGTCGAACAGCGCCGGCATGGCGGTCACTTCGTCGCGGTCGACCTCGACCAGCTTCAGAACCGGATGCGCCGCCGCCGCGGCCATGAAGGCGGCCTTGGCCAGGCTGCTCTTTCCGGTTCCGCGCACGCCCCACAGCAGGGCATGGTTGGAGGGCAGGCCGCGGGCGAACCGCTCCAGGTTCTCGACGAACCGCGCCTTCTGCCGATCCACCCCGACCAGCAGGTCGAGCGGCAGGGGATAGTCGGGGGCCGGCAGGAAGGCCGCGCGCGCCGGATCATGGCGATAGAGGCGGGCGGCGGCGAAGTCGGGCTCGCCGGGCGCCGCCGGGGCGAGTCGCTCCAAGGCCTCCGCGATCCGGGCCATCAGGGGGGTAAGGTCGCTCATCGCCAGCCGTTCTAGCGGCTCGTGAAGAGGAAAAGCCACACAGTTCGGCTGGTTAAGCCCCGCTCATTGCAAACGTGAGGGGCAAGCCCTAGTTTCCGCCGACCTGAAACAGGCGCGCCCGAGCGGCCGCGCCAAGCTGAAGATTCCGGAGCCAGAGCGTGGACGCCAACCTTCTCAACATCCTGCCGATCCTGCTGCTGATCCCGCTGTTCTACTTCATGATCCTGCGGCCCCAGCAGAAGCGCGCCAAGGAACACCAGGCGATGGTCCAGGGCGTGAAGCGCGGCGACATGATCGAGTTGAGCAGCGGTCTGATCGGCAAGGTCGTCCGGGTCGAGGAGCGCGAGGTGGGCGTCGAGATCGCCCAGGGCGTCACCGTCAAGGTGGTCAAGGGGATGATCGCCGTAGTCCGCGCCAAGGGCGAACCGGCCCCGGCCAACGACTCCAAGAGCTGATCGCTCTTCACGCCTGATCGCCTCGGAGCGACCCCAATATGATGACCGTGTCCCGCTGGAAGATCATCGCCGTTATCGCGGCGGTGCTTCTCAGCCTTCTGTTCGCGATGCCGAACGCGCTGCCCCAGAGCGTGCGCGACGGGCTGCCGGGGTTCCTCCCTAAGAAGGGCCTCAACCTGGGCCTCGACCTGCAGGGCGGCTCGCAGCTGCTTCTGGAAGTAGAGACCTCGGCGCTGCGCAAGGAGCGGGTCACCAACCTGGTCGAGGACGTGCGGCGGCTGCTCAACGAGGGCGGCATCCCGGCGGCCAACATCGCGGCGG
>DASPLD010000230.1:0-11950 GCA_035627755.1 Caulobacter sp.
GTCCAGGCCGATCCGCCAGGCCGCGGAGGCCTGCACCCAGCGGCTCAGCGAAGTCGACAACGGGGTGAAGCTGTCGCGGCCGATCTATGACCGCCTCGCCGCCATCGACGCCAGCAAGGCCGATCCGAGCATCGCCTTTGCCCTGGACAAGCGCCTCGCCGCCTACCGCCGGGCCGGCGTCGACCGGGATGCGGCGACCCGGGCCAAGATCGAGGCGCTCCAGAAGGAGATCACCGCCACCAGCGTGGCCTTCAACCGCAACATCCGCGAAAGCCGCCGGTCGCTGAAGCTGCGGCCGGAGGAGCTGGCCGGCCTGCCCCAGGACTGGCTGGACGCCCACAGGCCGGGACCGGACGGTCTGATCACCGTGACCACCGACTATCCCGACGTCTTCCCGGTGCTGGACTACGCCGACAACGCCGAGACCCGCCGCAGGCTGCTGGCGGAGTTCGACCAGCGGGCCTGGCCGGAGAACGAGGCGGTCCTCAAGGACCTGCTCGTCAAGCGTCACCGGCTGGCGAACCTGCTCGGCTATTCCACCTATGCGGCGCTGATCACCGAGGGGAAGATGATCGGCACGCCGCAGAAGGCCCAGGCCTTCATCGACCGGCTCAACGACGTCGCCTCCCCGGCGGCGGCCCGCGACAAGGCGGTCCTGCTGGCCCGCAAACAGAAGGTCACCCCCGGATCGACGGCCGTGCAACGGTGGGAGGCGTCCTATCTGACGCGGCTGGTGCGCAAGGAGGATTACGAGGTGGATAGCGCCAAGGTGCGCGGATACTTCACCTACGACCGCACCCGCCAAGGCCTGCTGTCGCTGATCAACAATCTCTACGGCGTCGAGTTGCGGCCCTGGAAGACCGAGGTGTGGCACAACAGCGTCGACGCCTATGAGGTCTGGGACCAGGGCCGGCTGCTGGGCCGCTTCTACCTCGACATGCATCCGCGCGAGGGCAAGTACAACCACGCCGCCGCCTTCCCGATCCGGATCGGGGTGAAGGGCCGCCGCCTCCCGGTGGGCGCGCTGATCTGCAACTTCCCCGCCACGGGCCCCATGGACCACGAGGACGTGGAGCTGTTCTTCCACGAGTTCGGCCACCTGATCCACTGGATGTTCAACGGCGGCCATCGGCTGGCCCAGCAGAACTTCGGCCAGGTGGAATGGGACTTCGTCGAGGCGCCCTCCCAGATGCTGGAGGAGTGGGCCTGGGACTACGACACCCTGCGCACCTTCGCGGTCAACGCCGAGGGCAAGACCATCCCGGCCGACCTCGTCGCCGCCATGAACCGCGGCCGCCGATTCGGGGAGGCTTCCAACTGGAAGGGACAGGCGACCCTGGCCGCCATTTCCCTGGCCTACTACAGCAGCCCTCCCGAGGCGATGGACCTGACCGAGGTCTGGAAGACCAACTACAACCGCTACGGCAACTACCCCTACATCCCCGGCTCCCACCCCTATGCCAGCTTCGGGCACTTGGACGGGTATTCGGCGATCTACTACACCTACCCCTGGTCCAAGGCGATCGCGCTGGACCTGTTCAGCCAGTTCAAGGCCAACGGCTTGGGCGACAAGGCGACGGCGCGGCGGTACCGGACCGAGATCCTGGCGCCCGGCGGCTCGCGGCCGGCGGCGGAGAACATCGAGCGGTTCCTCGGACGCCCGTTCAGCCTGGAGCCGTTGGAAAAGCGCCTGAGGGGGGAGTAGCCGGAACGCTCGGCGGCGCTTAGCATGGCGGGGTTTCGAGGGACCCTGCCATGACCGAGCTGACCGTGAACGGCAAACCAGTGACCGTGTCGTCCGAACCCGACACGCCTCTGCTCTGGGTGCTCCGCGACGAGCTGGACCTCAAGGGGGCCAAGTACGGCTGCGGCATCGCCCAGTGCGGCGCCTGCACGGTGCTGGTCGGGGGCCAGCCGGTGCGCTCCTGCAGCCTGGCCGTCGGGGACGTCGCCGGGGCTCAGGTGACCACCATCGAGGGTCTCGGCGGCGACGATCCGGTCCAGAAGGCCTGGATCGACGTCCAGGTCCCGCAGTGCGGCTTCTGCCAGCCGGGCCAGATCATGAGCGCCAAGGGGCTGCTCACGGAGAACCCCAAGCCGGACGATGCGGCCATCGACGCCGCCATGGCCGGCAATCTGTGCCGCTGCGGCACCTACCTGCGCATCCGCGCCGCCATCAAGGCCGCCAGCGGTCAGGCCGCCTGAGGGGGATGAGGATCATGAACGCTCCCGTCGACCGCCGCGCCTTCCTCGCCGCCTCCGGCGCCTTCACCCTCAGCTTCGCCGCGCCGCAGGCCGTGCGGGGCCAGCAGCCTGCCGCCCAGAGCTCGCCCTGGACCGCCTACCTGGCCATCGCGGCCGACGGAAAGGTGCACCTGCTGTCGCCGACCACCGAGATGGGGCAGGGGACCCATACCGCCCACGCCGCCATCATCGCCGACGAGATCGGCGTGCCGCTTGAGTGGGTCACCGTCGACACCCCGATGCCTTCGGACCCGTTCCGGCGGGGCGGACAGATGGGCTCGGGCGGCTCGGCCGGGGTGCGGGCCTGGTGGGAGCCGCTGCGCAAGGTGGGCGCCTCGGCGCGCCAGAGCCTGATCAACGCCGCGGCGACCAAGGCCGGCGTTCCCGCCGCCGAGGTCAGCATCGAGAACGGCAAGGTCCTTCGGGGCGGCAAGCCGCTGATGCCGCTTGGCGAGGCCGCCAGGCTGGCGGCCGCCGCGCCGCCGGTCGAGGGGACGCCGAAGGACCCCAAGAGCTATCGCATCGTCGGCAAGACCACCCCGCGCGTCGACATTCCCGCCAAGGTGCGGGGCGAGCCGATCTTCTCCTCCGACTTCACCCGGCCAGGCATGGTCTACGCCTGCGCCGTGCTGGCGCCGGTCTGGACCGCGCAGGTCGGGGGGCTCAGCGAAGGCGCCTGCCTGGCGGTCAAGGGCGTCGAGAGGGTCGTGCCCTTCCCCGGCGGGGCGGCGGTGATCGGCAAGACCCAGTGGGCGGCCATGAAGGGCGCCGCGGCGCTGGAGGTCTCCTGGGCCTCGACGCCCCATGACGGCCTGACCTCCGAAGCCATCTCGGCGGCCATGCTGGCGGGTCTCGACAGGGACGCCGAGGCGATCAACGCCAAGACCGAGGGCGATTTCGCCGCCACGGCGGCGGGCGCGGCCCAGGTGGTCGAGGCCGACTACGAGGTGCCCTACATCGCCCACACCCCGATGGAGCCCTGGTCGGTGACGATCGAGCCGACGGCCGACGGCGGATTGGAGCTCTGGGGCCCCTTCCAGACCCAGGACCGCAACCGCGGCACGGCCGCGAAGGCGGCCGGCATTCCGCCGGAGAAGGTCAAGCTGCACACCCTCATGCTGGGCGGCGGGTTCGGCCGGCGGCTGGGCGACGACGGCATCCCCGCGGCGGTGGCCACCGCCCTGGCGGTCAAGAAGCCGGTCAAGTTCTTCTGGAAGCGGGAGGACGAGATCGGCCAGGGCTGGTACCGCCCGGCCCAGGTCGCCCGCCTCAAGTGCGCCCTCGACAAGGACGGCAAGGTCGTCGGCCTCTCGATCCGCACCGCCGGTCCCTCGATGCGCGACAGCTTCCAGCCGGGGGGCCTGGCCAAGGGCCTGCTCGACTTTTCCTCGGTCCAGATCCTGACCGACTTCCTCTACAAGCCCGGCGCCTACAAGCTCGACTGGGTGCGGGTCGACCAGGTCATTCCGATGGCGCCCTGGCGCGCGGTGGGGGCGACCCAGAACGGCTACTTCCTCGAGGCCTTCCTCGACGAGGTGGCCAAGGCCGCCAGGAAGGACCCGGTCCAGCTGCGCCGCGAACTGCTGGCCGGCAATCCCCGCGCCCTGAAGGTGATCGACACGGCGGCCGACGCCGGCGACTGGGGCAAGCCGCTGAAGAAGGGCCGGGCCCGCGGGTTCGCCTTCGTCTACAGCTTCGCCAGCCTCTGCGCCCATGTGGTCGAGGCCTCGATCGAGAACGGCGAGGTCAAGCTGCACAAGGTGACCTGCGTCATCGACTGCGCCCGGGTGGTCACCCCCGACGGGGCCCGCAGCCAGATGGAGGGCGGCATCGTCCAGGGCCTGTCGACGGCCCTGTTCGAGGGCATCGAGATCGCCGGGGGGGCCTGCCAGAACCGCAACTTCGACGGCTATCGGATGATGCGGATCAACGAGGCGCCGGTGAAGATCGAGACCATCTTCATCGAGAACGACGAGCCGGTGCTCGGCGGCATTGGCGAACCCGGTCTGCCGCCCGCGACGCCGGCGCTGGTGAACGCCCTGGTCCAGCTGACGGGCAAGCCGATCCGCAAGCTGCCGATCATGGCCCAGCTGCAGGCGCCAAAGGCGTCGTGAATCTGTCGGCGAGGCGCCCTATGAAGGCGCCTCCGCCTCATGTCCGGGAAGTTCGAATGTCCGTCCGACGCTGGATCAGCGCCCTCGCCGCGCTCGCCGCCATTGCCGTGGGGGAGGGAGCGCTGGCAGCTCCGAAGACGCCGCCGAAGCTGGTGGTGGTGATCAGCGTCGACCAGTTCAGCGCCAACCTGTTCAACCAGTTCCGCCCCCGCTTCACCGGCGGCCTCAAGACCCTCTCCGACCAGGGGCTGGTCTACTCCAACGGCTGGCAGAGCCACATGGGCACCGAGACCTGCCCCGGCCACTCGACCATCCTGACCGGCAAGCATCCCTACAAGACGGGGATCCCGGCCAACGACTGGGTCGATCCGGTGACCGGCGAGACCGTCTACTGCCTGGCCAACAAGAACAATCGGCCGGCCGATCCGATCGGCGGGGGCAACGGTCCGGTCGGGCCGGACAACCTGAAGGCCAGCACGCTCGGCGACTGGCTGAAGGCGACCTCGCCCGAGAGTCGGGTGTTCGGGATCGCCGGCAAGGACCGGGGCGCCATCGCCATGGTCGGGCACAGCGGCGACGGCGTCTTCTGGTGGCGCGAGGGCTTCGGCTTCACCACCTACCTCGAGCCCGACCAGAAGGCCGAGGACCGGCTGGCGCCGGTGCTCGGCATCAATGCCGAGCTGAAGGCCCGGTTCGCCGCCAAGCCGCCGGCCTGGACCTACACCACCGCCGCCTGCCGCGCCCTGGAGGGACGGTACCAGGTGGGAGGGGAGACCTGGCGCGCCGGCCTGCCGCCGGTCAGGTTTGCCTTCGACAATTCCCCCTTCCTGGACGAGGTGACCATCGAGGGGGCCCAGCGGCTGATCAAGGACCAGAAGCTCGGCGGCAGGGGGGTCACCGATCTCCTGGCCATCAGCCTGTCGGCCACCGACCGCATCGGCCACGGCTACGGCACCCAGGGGCCGGAGATGTGCGACCACCTGGCCCGGCTCGATCGGGCGCTGGCCTCGCTCCTGGCCACCCTCGAGGACGTGCCGGGCGGGGTGGTGGTGATCCTCACCGCCGACCACGGGGGCTCGGACGTGCCCGAGCGGCTGGCCGCCAACGGCTACCCGGACGTCCGCCGCGCCGACTTCGGCATCATCGATCGGTTGAACGCCAACCTGAAGGCGCAGTTCAAGCTGGCCGACGATCCCATCCGCTACGACGGAAGCGGGCTCTACATCGTCGACAAGGACCGCAAGCGGCTGCCCCAGCCGCTGCGCGGGAAGATCGCCCGGGCCGCCATCCGCCAGCTGGGCCAGGAGCCGGACGTTGCCGCCGCCTTTGCGCTGGACGACCTGCTGAACACCCCGCCGCCGCCCGCCGATACGCCCCCGGAGCTGCTGACTCTGCGGGAGCGGGCGCGCCTGAGCGCCGTCGCGGGCCGCTCGCCCGACGTGGCGGTGATCCTCAAGCCCGGCGTCTTCCCCCTCCGCGCCCGGATCGGCGGGGCGATGAGCACCCACGGCAGCCCCTGGGACTACGACCGGCGGGTGCCGATCATCGTCTGGTGGCCGGGCGCGAGCGGCCAGGAGCGGTTCCTGTCGATCGACACCACCGACATCGCCCCCACCCTCGCCCATCTGATCGGCGTCGAGCCGCCGGCCGACATCGACGGCCGCTGCCAGGACCTCGGCGGGTTCGCGGTTGCAGCCTGTCCGGGGCCCCGGCCGACCCCGGCCGCCGATCTGCCGCCTCGCGAGGAATTCCGCTGGCCGTGGCAGAAGAGCCCGGTCGAGCGTCAGTAGAGCGTGTCCTTGTAGTTGGCCTTCAGGCCGCGGGCGACGACGTCCCGGGTGGCCGCCAACCGCAGCATTGTGGCCTCGACCCCTTGTTCCTTGTTGAGCTTCAGGTGCGCGACCAGCGTGCCGGCCGGATCGATGCCGGCAGGGGCGGGGGCGCCGGTCCAGAGCTCGGCCCGGCCCAGCGCCGCGCTGGCGCGGCGCTCGACCGCCTCGGTCTCGACGACGGTGGCCAGGATCGGCCGCCTGCCGTCGACGACGAAGCCCTCCCGCAGGGCCTCGTCGGTGGTCAGGCCGGCGCGCCCGCGAACCAAGGCCACCTGGTCCGAACCCGGTATCATCGCCAGCGCCGCCACCCGGGGCTGCTCGATCATGTTGCGGTAGCCGAACGCCAGCCGGTTGCCGGGCCGCTCGGCCAGGACCAGACGGGCGCCATCCGTCCGCAGCAGCAACCCGGCGGGATCGCCCTTGGGGCTGACGTCGACCAGGCCGCGCGAGTCCATGGTCGCCAGGGCCAGGAAGCGCGCCGAGTCCAGGAAGGAGCCCGCGGCTTCCGGCGCCACCTCGTCGCCCCCGGCCCAGAAGTCGGAGCGGATCAGCGCCTTGGCGCAGTGGACGAAGCATTCCTCGATGGCGATTTCGACCGCTTCGGCGTCGAGGGCCGAGACGCGCCCGTTGGCCCGCAGGGTCTCGCCGACGCCCGGAACCAGGAACAGCGCCCCGGCGCCCGCCCCGACCGCAAATGCCGCCGGATCGTCTATTGCGGCCAGGGGAACCCGCAGGGTCCGTCTGGTCGCGGCCGCGGCGAAGCCGGCCGCTCCTCCAGCCAGGGTGATGATCGGCCCGGCGTCTCCCGCCACCCCAAGGAAGGCCAGCGGCGAGGCGGCGATCCAGCCCGCGGCGGTCTCGTCCAGGTGGTCGATGATCTTCATCTTCGTCCCGAGCGAGGCCGAGCCGAGGACGCCCTCGAGGGCTTCCACCGAAGCGATGCGTTCCATGTGCGGGCCTTCCCCTGAACCGTCGGGGCAGTCTGGCCTAGATGCGAATAAATCGCAACTAGGCGCGCAGCATTCGCGCGGCCCGCGGGGCGAAGTAGGTGATGATGCCGGTGCAGCCGGCCCGCTTGAAGGCCCCCAGGCTCTCCAGGATGGCCCGTTCCTCGTCGATCCAGCCGTTCTGGGCGGCGGCCATAATCATCGCGTACTCGCCGCTGACCTGGAAGGCGAAGGTCGGCATGGCGAAGGTGTCGACCAGCCGCCGGGCGATGTCGAGGTAGGGCATGCCCGGCTTGACCATCACCATGTCGGCGCCCTCGGCGATGTCGAGGGCCACCTCGCGGATCGCCTCGTCGCTGTTGGCGGGGTCCATCTGGTAGGTCTTCTTGTCGCCGGGGTTGGCGACCTCGCCGCTGCCTAGCCTTCCCGAGCCGATGGCGTCGCGGTAGGGGCCGTAGAAGGCCGAGGCGTACTTGGCAGCGTAGGACATGATCATCACGTCCTGCAGGCCCTCGGCCTCAAGGGCGGCCCGGATGGCGCCGACCCGACCGTCCATCATGTCCGACGGGGCGAGGATGTCGCAGCCGGCGCGGGCCTGGACCAGGGCCTGCTGGACGAGCCGTTCGACGGTGGCGTCGTTGGCGATCCGGCCGTCCTGCAGCACCCCGTCGTGGCCGTGGGTGGTGAAGGGGTCGAGCGCCACGTCGCACATGATCCCGACTTCCGCCGCCGCCGCCTTCATCGCCCGGATCGCGCGGCAGATCACCCCATCCTCCTCCGCGGCGAGAGAGCCGTCCGCGTCCTTCCGGGCCCCGTCAATGTGCGGGAAGATGGCGATGGCCGGGATGCCCAGCGCCCGCGCCTCGACCGCCGCCTTCGCCGCCTCCTGGACGCTCAATCGCTCGACGCCGGGCATGGAGGCGACCGGAATGCGGCCCTCGCCCTCGTGGACCACCATCGACCAGATCAGGTCGGCGGGCGCCAGGGTGGTCTCACGGACCATCCGGCGGGTCCAGTCGGCCTGGCGCAGCCGGCGCAGCCGGGTGGCAGGGTAGGGGGCGAGCGGCGGAACGATCATGGGGTGCGGTGTCGCGCAGGCGGCGGGCGAGCGCAAGCGGCTCACAGGCAAAGCTGCGCCTTGTCCGGCGCCTGCCGCAGGGCCTCGACGACTTTGGCGAAGGGAAACTTCGACGGCGAGCCGTAGAGGGGAACGTCGCGGATCCAGGGTCCGGAGGGCTTCTCCCGGCCTTCCCATCGGCGATGGTCGGCCTCGATCAGGGTCGGGGCGCGGCCGCCGTTCAGCCGGTACCGGGCGTCGAGGTAGGTCTCGAAGGTCGCGTCGCCGCCCTTGCGGGTCATCTGGCCGAATTCGTTGGGGGTGAAGGCGTAGGTGTCGGTGACCTGCCAGTCGCCGGAGGGGCTGCTCCACATGACTTCGACCACGGTGGCGCCGCTGTCGTGGGTAGTGACGAACCCGGCCGAATAGGCGTTCTCCAGGGCCCGCCAGGTCCGCTCGTCGCGGTAGGCGCACCAGCGGCTGGCGCCCTCGCCGAGGTCGGCGAACCAGAGGGTCGAGCCGCCCTGCGCCGCGGCGGGGAAGGCCGCCAGCGCCGCCAGCAAGACGGCGAGGAGCGGCCTAATCATGCCTCGGCTCGGCCGCTGAGCAGGCGGACGAAGCCGACCACGGGCATCGCCAGCATCCACACAAACATCGCCGTCAGCGCCAGGCCGGAGATGACGAAGAGGGCAATCATCCGGCCAGTGGCGTGAACGTCGCTGACGTCGAAGTCCGCCAGGACCCAGCCCTCGGGGCCGAGGTGGCCGCCGGCGCCCTGGGCGATGACGTCGAGAATGGCCCAGGTCAGGCTGACCCCGCCGACAGCGCCGAGCAGGACGCCGATCCAGAAGATCCAGATCTGGAAGCGGTAGTGCTCGCGCATCACCGGGCCGACGGTCGGCCGCTGGATGTAGGCCAGGATCACCGCCACCAGGGCGGGGACTCCCGCGAAGAAGATGCTGCTGAACAGCAGCCCGTAGTTGATCAGCCCCAGCAGCCGCTCGTTGTCGAACCGGCCCGTCTCGACATCCGTTGTGCTCATCGGCCCTTCCCCTTGGCAGGCCAGTAGCTTGGCCGAGGTTCCACCGTCGGTCCAGCCGTGCTATTCTGACCAGACTGGTCAGAGTTGGAGTGGTCATGCGCGAAGTCGGTATTCTCGAAGCCAAGACGAAGCTGTCGGCCCTGGTCGAGGCGGTGGATCGCGACGGCGAGGAAGTCATGATCACGCGCCATGGCCGGGCCGTCGCCAAGCTGACCAGTCCGGACGCCCCAGGCGCGCGGCGCTCGCGCCGCTTCAGTGGCCCCGAATTGCTGGCGAAGTCGCTCGCCCTTCAGGCCCGCATCTCGAAGAGCCATCCAGATTCCGAAAGTCTGACCTGGGAAGAGCTCAAGGAAGACATGCGTCGATGACCAAGGTGGTGGTCGACGCATCGGCCGCCCTTGCCTGGGTGCTCACTTCGCAGCGCACGCCGCAGTCGGTCGCCTTCCTGGCGGAGGACGTGGAGCGCTCGCTCTGCGCGCCCTACATTCTGCTTTGGGAGATGCGCAACGTGCTCATCGGCTTGGAGCGGCGCGGACTTCTGGGCGCCGACGAACACGTGGCGGCGCTGGAATTGCTTGACGACTTCGAGATCGATATCGGGCCCGCCCCGTCCGACGCCGCCCTCCTGCTGTTGTCGGAACAGGCGCGACGCAGGGGCCTCAGCCTGTTTGACGCCAGCTATCTCCAATTGGCGATCGACCTCGATTGTGCCATCGCCACCCGCGATGCCGCTTTGGTTCGCGCCGCTCGTGACGCGGGGGTGGCCTGCTACGATTTCCTGGGAGTGTGAGCGTGACCGACGAACCCGAAGTCCTCGCCCGCATCGAGTCCGGCGTCGGCCGTATCACCTTGAACCGGCCGAAGTCGCTGCACGCCCTGACCACCGGCATGTGCCGGCTGATCACCGACGCCCTGCTGGCCTGGCGCGAGGACGAGGCGGTCCAGGTCGTGCTGATCGACCACAGCGGCGAGCGCGGCTTCTGCGCCGGGGGCGACATCCGCATGCTGGCCGAGAGCGGGGCGGGGGACGGCGCGGCCGCGCGGGAGTTCTTCCATACCGAATACCGGCTCAACCACCTGCTGTTCACCTATCCCAAGACGGTGATCGCGGTGATGGACGGGGTGACCATGGGCGGCGGGGTCGGCCTGGCCATGCCCTCGGCGGTGCGGATCGCCACCGAGCGGACCACCTACGCCATGCCGGAGACCGGCATCGGCCTGTTCCCGGACGTCGGCGGCGGCTGGTTCCTGCCCAGGCTGCCGGGCAAGGCGGGGCTGTGGCTGGCGCTGACCGGGGCGCGGATCAAGGCGGCCGACTGCCTGCGGCTGGGCATCGCCACCCACTACATGCCCTCGGAACATGTCGAGGGGTTCAAGGCGGCGTTGGCGGAACATCCGGGCTCGGTGGCGGGGGCCCTGGCCCACTTCGTGCGCGACGCCGGGCCGGCGCCGATCGAGCCGCACCTGCCGGACATCGACCGGCTGTTCGGCCGCGAGACCGTCGAGGCCATCCTCGAGGACCTGGAGCGGGACGGCGGGGAGTGGGCCCGCGGGACCCTGGCCACCCTGGCGACGAAGTCGCCGCAGACCGTGAAGGTCGCCTTCCGCCAGCTGGCCCACGGGGCCCTCTTCGACGACTTCGCCGACAACATGGCGATGGAGTACCGGATCGGCGCCCGGGTGGTGCAGAAGCACGACTTCCTGGAGGGCGTGCGGGCGGTGATCGTCGACAAGGACAACAAGCCGCGCTGGAACCCCGTGGCCGTCGAGGAGGTCGGCGATGACCTGCTCGACGACATTTTCGCGCCGCTTCCGGCCGATCAGGAATGGACGCCGCTGACGTGAGCCAAAGTTTGGCCTAAGAAGCGCTCAAGGTCGGGGGACCGAACAGAAGAACGACGTCCAGGAGAGACGCATGATTTCCCGCGTACGTTGGGTGGCCCTGACGGCCGTCCTCGCCCTGACCGCCTGCGCTACCACTCCGCCGCCGCCGCCTCCGCCCGTGGAGGCCGGCGCGCCGCTGCCCGGCTGGCTGGAGGCCGCGTTGCGGGATCCCGGCCGCCCGGCCGCCGACATGGCTCGCGACGAGGACCGGCGGCCCGGCGAGACCCTGCTGTTCGCTGGGGTCAGGCCTGGCATGAAGGTCGCCGACGTCATCCCGGGCGGCGGTTACTTCACGCGCATCTTCTCCAAGGCGGTCGGACCGCGTGGGCGCGTCTACGCCTATGTGCCGGGGGAGTTCGCCGCCCAGGCCAACCGCGACCCGGCGGTCGCCGTGGTGACCCGCGATCCGGCCTATGCCAACACCCGGATGATCGTCGACACCATGCCGCGGTTTGCCGCGCCCGAGCGGCTGGACGTGGTGTTCACGGCCCAGAACTACCATGACCTGCACACCAGGCGGATGGGTCCGGTCGACGTCGCCCGGTTCAATCGCCAGGTCTTCCAGGCCCTGAAGCCGGGCGGCGTCTACATCATCGTCGATCATTCGGCCAAGGCCGGCAGCGGCCTCTCGGCCGTAGACAGCCTCCATCGCATCGATCCGGCGGTTGTTCGGCGCGAGGTCGAGGCGGCCGGCTTCGTCTACGACGGAGAGGCCGACTTCCTGCGCGAACCTGCCGACAAGCTCACAGTAAGCGTCTTCGATAAATCAATCCGGGGACGGACCGACCAGTTCGTCTACCGCTTCCGCAAGCCTGGGAGGGCGCGCCGAT
>DASPLD010000231.1:0-12077 GCA_035627755.1 Caulobacter sp.
CGCTTCGTGGTCTGCACCTTCGCCCCGCGTCCGTTCGAGACCGACCCGGGCGCTCTGAAAGTGCCATTCTTCCACAACAACGACGACTTCGATGAGGTGCTGTTCTACCACGCCGGGGACTTCTTCAGCCGCGACCACATCGAGAGCGGCATGATGACCTTCCACCCGAGCGGCTTTACGCACGGCCCCCACCCCAAGGCCCTGAAGAACATGCTGAGCCAACCCAAGCCCGCGACCGACGAATACGCGGTGATGATCGACACCCGCGATGCGCTGGAGGTGGGGGAGGGGGCGTCGTCGGTCGAGAACCCGGCCTATGTCGACAGCTGGAAGGTCCAAGGGTGAGCGTCCTGGGCCGCAGATCGCTGCTGGCGGGACTGACCTCCACGCCGTTCCTGGGTGTGTTCGTCGGCGCGCCGGCGGTTGGGGCTGATCCAGACGAAGCGGAGGCGCGAAGGCAGCGCTCGATCGCCAGGCTGAAGAAGGAAGGCGTGCCCTACATCGACTGGCTCCCGAGGATCCAGAACTCCAGCGAAGCTCGACGGCCAAGCGCCGACGCTGTCGCCCGCCGCTTCTGCGCCCTGATGCTCATGACACATCGGGCCTTGGCTGGAGACGCCGAGGGCACGCAGGCTCTTCGCAAGGCGTTCGGGAACCGGGCGGCCTTCTCGCCGGAGGAACGGGTCTTCATGGACGCGGTCGACCCAACCGAGCATGCCATCATCCAGGCCAGTTGGCTGTGCGAAGCGGCCCTGCCGATGGCCTGGGCCCTGGGGCGTATCCAGACGCTTGAGCGGCCCGATCGGCAGACCGAGGTCGACAGTCTGTGGGCGATGATCAGCGGCGACCACGGCCGGGCGCTCGTTTCCGAGGCGCGCCTGCGGCCGATCGGCGAAGTTCTGGATGAAGCCGACCTCATCTATCGGTACCATTGGGCGGTGCGACAGGCCCGTATCGATGGAAAGGATGCCCCCGCTGGGCTCGACGGCGGGGTGGTGATGGAGCGTCACAAGGGGCTGAACTGGCTTGTCGGCGATCATGCCGACTGGGACGAGGTCACCACCGACACATGACCCAGGCCATCGACATCACCGAGAAATTCGCGGCCATCGACGAGCACTGGCGGCCGAAGGTGGCCGCTCAGGCGAATGGCCAGGACCTGCGGCTGGTCAAGGTGAAGGGGGTGTTCCCCTGGCATCGGCACCCGGACGCCGAGGAGATGTTCCTGGTCTGGAAGGGGCGGTTCCGGGTGGAGTTCCGCGATCGGGTGGCGGACCTGGGGCCCGGCCAGATGGTGGTCGTGCCGCGGGGGGTCGAGCACCGGACGGCGGCCGACGAGGAGGCCGAGGTGCTGATCTTCGAGCCTTCCGAGGTGATCAACACCGGCGACGCCGAGACCAGCGAATACACCGCCCCTCACGGAGCGACCGTGTGAGCGATCCCGACCTGATGGCCTTCGCCGAGGACGAGCTGTCCCGCGCCCTGACCCTCAGTTGGCGGGAGCTGGCCAAGGTGACGCCCTGGGGCGACACCTTCGAGGGGCTGTCGCCGGCCGGCCGCGAGGTGCAGGTCGAGCGGAACTACATCTGGGCCGCCGATGCGGGCGGTGACATTCTCTGCGAGGTGGCGGTGTTCGGCGGCCCTTCGCGCTATGACCAGGGCGCGCGGGTCAGCCGCCTCATCAAGAAGCCATAAGGAACCGCTCCGTGAAGCTCGCCTCCCTCAAGTCCGGCCGCGACGGCCGCCTGGTCGTGGTCTCCAACGACCTGGCATGGTGCTTCGACGCCTCGGCCGCGGCCCCGACCCTGCAGGCGGCGCTCGACGACTGGGAGCGGTGCGAACCGATCCTGAAGGCGCTCAGCGCCAGCCTGGAGGTCGGCGGCGTGCCGCGCGAGCGGTTCCACGAGCATGACGCCATGAGCCCCCTGCCGCGGGCCTACCAGTGGGCGGACGGCAGCGCCTACGTCAACCACGTGGCCCTGGTGCGCAAGGCGCGCGCGGCGGAGATGCCCGACAGCTTCTGGACCGATCCCTTGATGTACCAGGGCGGCTCCGACGGATTCCTGGCCCCTCGCGATCCGATCCCGCTGAGGGACGAGGCCTGGGGCTGCGACCTGGAGGGCGAGATCGCGGTGATCACGGGCGACGTGCCGATGGGCGTGAGTCGCGAAGAGGCGCTGGGGCACGTCCGGCTGGTGATGCTGTGCAACGACGTCTCGTTGCGCAACCTGATCCCGGGGGAACTGGCCAAGGGCTTCGGCTTCTTCCAGTCCAAGCCCGCCTCGGCCTTCTCGCCGGTCGCGGTCAGCCCCGATACGCTCGGCGACGCCTGGAAGGATGGCAGGCTGCACGGGCGGCTCGAGGTCGAGCTGAACGGCAAGGCCTTCGGAGAGGCCGACGCCGGCGTCGACATGACCTTCGACTTCGGCACCCTGATCGCCCACGCGGCCAGGACCCGGAACCTGGTCGCCGGAACCATCATCGGCTCGGGGACGGTCTCGAACCGCGATGCGGAGGGCGGGCCGGGCAAGCCGATCGCTGAGGGCGGGCTGGGCTACAGCTGTATCGCCGAGGTGCGGACCGTGGAGACCCTGATCTCCGGCGAGGCCAGGACTCCCTTCCTTCGCCATGGCGACACGGTGCGGATCGAGATGCGCGACGCCCGGCGTCACACCATCTTCGGCGCCATCGAACAGACGGTCGCGCCCGCGTGACGAGGCGGCGGCCCGAGGCGGCCCATCTGGCCCTGGCGCAGGCGGCCGAGGAGGTCGGCGAGTCCGGTCTGACCCTCGACGACTATCTGCCGTTCCGGCTGTCGGTGGCCTCGAACGGGGTCTCCCGGCTGATCGCCCGGGCCTACGAGGACCGGTTCGGCCTGACGGTGCCGCAGTGGCGGCTGATGGCGGTGCTGGCCGAGGGGGAGATGACCCAGCAGCAGGTCGTGGCCCGCACGGCGATGGACAAGGTCACCGTCTCCAGGGCGGCGCGGGAGCTGGTCGGGCGCAGCCTGTTGGCCCGCGACGCCAACACCGCCGACGGGCGCAGCCACCTGCTCGGCCTGACCGCCATGGGCCGCAGCCTCTACGCGGAGATCGCGCCGCTCGCGAAGGCCTATGAGGCCGCCCTCCTGACCGGCCTGGCGCCCAGCGAGGTGGCGACGCTCAAGCGTCTGCTGCTGCGGCTGGAGGCGGCCTCTGCGCGACTGTCTGGGCAAGGCGGCTGAAAAGGGGCCTGTGGCCTGGGCGCCGCGAAGCCAGGCATTTGGCTCCCGCCGGCCGAAGGGCTGTTGCCGGCCTTTAGCGCGGCGTCTAGGGGCAAGCCGTCATGGCCTGGATTGTAGTAGACGTTGAGGCCGACGGCCCGTGCCCCGCCCTCTATTCGATGATCAGCTTCGGCGCGGTGATCGTCGAGCCCGGACTGTCCCGAACCTTCAAGGGCCTCACGGCGCCGGTCTCCGACCAGTGGCTGCCGCATGTCCTGGCGATCAGCGGAGAGAGCCGCGAGCAGCACCTGGCCTATCCGGACCCGGCCGAGACGATGGCGGCCTTCCAGGCCTGGATTCGCCAGCAGTGTCCGGAAGGGCGGGCCACCTTCGTGTCCGATAACCCGGCCTTCGACTGGCAGTTCATCAACTACTATTTCCACCGGTTCGTCGGCGACAATCCGTTCGGTTTCTCGGCCCGGCGGATCGGCGACATCTTCTCGGGATGGAAGGGCGACGCCCGGCAGGTCGCCGACTGGAAGTCCCTGCGCCGCACCCGCCACACGCACGATCCGCTGGACGACGCGTTGGGCAACGCCGAGGCCCTGCTGGCGATGCGCGAGCAGGGACTCAAGCTGCCGCTCGGCCTGGACGCCGAGGGCCGGGCCCGCTGAGTCTCAGAAGACGTTGAACACCGCCGCCGCCAGCGTGGCGACGCCGGTGACGGCGGCTGCTGCGTGGACGGCGACCACGGCCTTGGGGCCGATCTTCCCGCGCAGGTGGAAGCTGGCCAGGAAGAAGCCGCCGAGCGCCGTGATCACAAGGATGATGAGGGCGAACCGAGCCATCTGGCTGGCGTCGCCCTGCAGCGCCGCGTAGCCGAGGATGCCCAGTCCGGCGGCGCCGAGGGCCGCATGGCCGAGCGACAGGATCCAAGGCGCGAGCCTGCCGCGCAGGACGAAGGACGCGAGGATCAAGCCGCCAAGGGCGGCCAGCACGAAGATGCCAAGGGCGATGAGCGGCATGGTTGGTCTCCTCGCCGGCGGGTCTGCCGGAGATCAGGGTTATTTGACGCCGGAGTCGGAAATAGGTTCCCGTACGCGATCAGGCGGCGCCGGGCCTGAGCTCGCGCTGCAGCCGTTGAAGCACCGCCGCGGTAATCCTGGCGCAGCGCTCGCCGAGGAAGGGGAAGGCCTCGCCGAGCAGGGAGGCGGTCTCGGTCTCCAGCGCCTCGCGCAACCGGCGGCGGGCGCGATGAAGGCGCGTCTTCACGGTGTCGGGATTGAGGTCAAGGGCCAGGGCGGTCTCCTCGACGCCGCACCCCTCGATGTCGCGCAGGACGAAGACCGTGCGGAAACCCTCGGGCAGGGCGTCGACCGCCTGTTCGATCAGTCGTCGGATCTGGGCGCGGGCTGCGTCGGCCTCGGGGCTGGCGCCGGGGAAGGGGATCACCTCGCCGCCCTCCTGGGCCCGCTCGACGGCCTCGATCGCCTCGACGGGCCGGCGGCGGCGCAGGCGGCTGCGCGCCTCGTTGATCAGGATGCGGGTCAGCCAGGTCATGACCCCGGCATCGCCCCGGAAGCCGCCGATTGCCGCATAGGCCTTGGCATAGGCCTCCTGCAGGGCGTCCTCGGCCTCCGCTTCGTCGCGCAGGATGGCGCGGGCGATGCGGAACAGCCGCTGGTTCCCGCGCTGCATCAGCACCCGGAACGCTTCCCCATCGCCAGCCTGGACCAGCCGCACCAGCGCCGCCTCGTCCAGTCCCTCGACATCGACCCTGGCCTGCCGCCTCATCTCTCGCTCCGCAACCTTGCCTATGGGTATTGGATGGCGGGAGGGGCGCAAGGTTCCCGATCGTTCGACGGCCCGTTGACGCCCGCCCCGCCACCGCTAGATTGCGCCCCCTTCGCGACCCCGCTGTGCGGGCCCCTGTGGTGGAATTGGTAGACGCGCCGGACTCAAAATCCGGTTCCGCAAGGAGTGTCGGTTCGAGCCCGACCGGGGGCACCAGCGACGGCGGCGGTCGGGCGAGGCCGGGGACCGTCATGACCTACACCCTCTTCTACGCGCCGGGTACGGCGAGCCTGGCCGTGCACTGGATGCTGATCGAGCTCGGCGTTCCGTTTACGGCCGAGGCGGTGGACATCAAGGCGCAGCGGTCGGAGGCCTATCTGCGGCTCAATCCGGCGGGGCGGGTCCCGACGCTGATCGTCGACGGCGCGCCGATCAGCGAGTCGGCCGCGCTGCTGATGCTGCTGGCAGAGCGGCACCCGGAAGGCGGCTTTGCCCCGGCGGTGGGGACGGCGGCGCGGGGGCGGTGGCTGGAGGCCATGCTGTTCCTGGCCAACGGCTTGTCGCCGGCCATGCGCGACTGGTTCTATGCCGACAAGGACGGGGACGCGGCGGGGGCCGAGGCCGTTCGGGCGCTGGCCAGGCGGCGGATCGAAGGGGCGTTCGAGCGGCTGGATGGATTGCTGGCCGACGGGCGGACCTGCCTCCTCGGCGAGACGGTGACGACCGCGGACCTGCTGGCGACCATGCTGATGCGCTGGTCGCGCAACATGGAGCGGCCGGCGACGAGCTGGCCTCGGCTCGGCCCGTATGTGACGCGCATGCGCGCGCGGCCGGGCTTTGTCGAGGTGTGCCGGCGCGAGGGCCTGTCGGAGTGGCTGAACGGCTGATGGCGGGCGGCCGGCGCCGCATTGACCGGGGCCTCGCACCTGTTTCCTGGAATCGCGGGAAAGGGGTGAGGCTCAGGCCTGCCGCGCTCGCCATGCAGCCCTGAACCTGCTCGCCTCCTGCCTGTTCCAGGCCTGGCGCTGCTGTGCTTCGCCGATGGTTCGACGCGCGGCGTGGCCCTCGTGGCGGGCTCCGGTGGCGAGGCCTTGGAGACGGCTGGGCGTCGTCTGGCGGATTTCGGACCCGATGGGCGGCGTCAGAGCATTCTTTTGGCCCCGTCGGAGGGACGCCAACTGCGCTCCTCGGCGTGGCGATGGCAGCGGCGCCGGCGACGGGTGTCGTGCAGGCCGTCGGCCAGGATCAGCAGCTGATCGTCGCTGCACAGTGCGGCGGCCGTGGCGAGCTGCTCACGCAGACGTTCGAAAGCCGCCGGGCTCAGCTGGGGGTGTTCCGCGGACATAAAATACCTCCACTCGACGCAACATCAAATGAACTCAACGCGAGCGGGTTCCGAAAATGTTTATGGTTTACAAAAGCTTGCTGGCGATTTCGGGCAGACCCGGCAGGAAGGCGGCCGGGTAGACCGGCGCGCGGCGGGGCCGCGATCGCACCAGCCAGACGGCCGCCAGCGGCAGCATGGCGCCGATCAGGCCGAGCTTCAGCAGGACCGAGCCGCCGAAGTCGGCGGGCAGGGCGACGAGCACCACGGCCAGCAGGAGGAGGGCCGCGCCCGCCAAGCCGAGTTGGCCGAGATAGTTCCACCACCCCGCCCCGAGCCAGCCGCGGGCGGCCGGCGCCGCCTCGGCGATGCGGGCGATGCAGGTCAGGGCGAAGCGGGCAAAGGCCTCGGACCGGTCCTCGAAGTCGCCAACCCCGCGCAGGTGAGCGTTGTCGATCAGCAGGCGCAGCCGTTGACGAGTCACGATCTCCAGCACATGGCGCCAGGCCTTCCACCGCGTCGGCGCGAAGGCGGCACGGACGGCGACCACGTCACGCCACAGGATGGTGACGCTCTCCCCGCCCGGCCGGATCCAGACCAGGGCGTCGGCCTCGGCCCGCCACTGGTGCTCGGCGTGGTCGAAGGCGGTCTGTCGTTTGGCGTAGGTGATGGTCATGACGCCCGTCTCCCTCCGGGACAGGCTAGGGCGGCGGTCCGGACGGCCGCCTCGCCCGAAAAGGGGGTTAGCGCGCTTGCCGGGGGTCAAACAGGCGTTCAACATGACCCCAAAAGGTGGGGGAGCCGTCGATGCGCACCGAAAGACAACCGGGCTGGCGTCTGGCCGCTTTCGCGGCGCCGGCCGTGCCGCTGTCGGCCATGCTCCTGCCGCTGACCATCTACCTGCCCAACTACTATTCGAAGGAACTGGGGGTGAATCTGGCGTCTGTCGGATCCGCCGCCATCCTCATCCGTCTCTTCGACCTGGGCTTCGACCCCGCCTTCGGCAGCCTGGTCGACCGCGTCCGGACCCCCTGGGGACGGTTCCGGCCCTGGGTGCTCATCGGTTGCCCGATCGCCATGCTGGCGATCTACAACCTGTTCATGGCGCAGATCGGTGTGGGGGCCATGTACCTCACCCTGTGGCTGATCGTGGTCGGAATCGGACAGTCGATGAGCCAGCTCAGCATGTTGGCCTGGGCGTCGCAGGTGGCGACGGAATACCATGAGCGGTCGCGCATCTATGGTTGGTGGCAGGCGCTGACCGTGATCGGCATGCTGGCCATCCTGACGCTGCCGGTCATCGTCGGCCGCTTGGGCGGATCCGACGCGGCCGGGGTTCATGCCATGGGCTGGTTCATCATCGGGGCCCTGCCGGTGACCATCGGGCTGGCCCTGCTGGTCATGCGCGAGCCGACGGCCAACGCCGAACGACAGCGGATCGACTGGCGCCACTACTGGATCATGATCCGCGAGCCGGCGATGGTGCGGGTGTTGCTGACCGACATCGTCATCGGCACGGCGCCGACGGTCGCCGGCACCCTGCTGTTCTACTATTTCGAGTCGGTGCGCGGCTATGGTCGGCCCGAGACGGCCGGCATGCTGCTGTTCTACTTCCTGGGGGCCCTGGCGGGAGCTCCGATCTGGACCTGGCTGGCGAGGCGGATTGGCAAGCACCGGGCGCTGATGGTCGCCGGCCTGTTCTACGCCGTCGTGCAGATCGGTGTGCTGCTGTCGCCGTCCGGCGCCATCGTCGGCATGGTGGTGATGTTCGTCGCGGGGCTGCCGTTCTCTGCCGGCGGCATCCTGCTGCGGGCGATGATGGCGGATGTCGCCGATGTCGTGCGGCTTCGCACAGGGGTGGACCTGTCGGGCATGCTGTTCTCGCTGCTCACGGGCAGCATCAAGATCGGCACCACCATCGCGGTCGGCGGGACCTTCTATATCCTGGCCGGCGTGGGCTTCGATCCCAAGACCGGCGCGGAGAACAGCAAGCTGGCGCTCGACACGCTCAGCGGCCTGTTCGCGCTGCTGCCGGCGGGCCTTGGCGTGTTGGCCGCATGGCTGATCAGCGGTCACAAGCTCGACCAGGCGGCCCATGCCCTGGTGCGGGCGGAGCTGGACGCCCTTGCGGACGGGAATGCGGTTCCGGTCGAGGGGGCGGCGCCGGCCTTTGTGCGGACCAGCCCGACCGACGTGGCGGAGGATCCGCCGGTGCGTCCGGCATGACGCCGCGGCTGGAACGCTTCGGCGGGACCGTGGTGCTGACCCTCGATCGGCCGCCGGTCAACGCCCTGGACCTGCAGGCGGTTCTGGCCCTGGAGGCGGCGTTCGACGAACTGACGGCGGCGCCGCCCGAGGGCGGGCTGGTGCTGACCGGGACGGGCCGGGCGTTCAGCGCCGGTGTCGATACGCGCGCGTTCGGCAGCTATGGCGCGGACGACCGGGCGGCGATGATCCGCGGCATCACCCGGATGATCGGGCGCCTGTATGGCCTGCCCTGTCCCGTGGCGGCGGCGGTGAACGGCCATGCGCTGGGCGGGGGATTCGTGCTGATGCTGGCCTGCGATGCGCGGCTGGCCAGCCCCGGCGATGCGCGGCTGGGGCTGACCGAGGCGCAGGCGGGGGTGCCGTTTCCCGCGGGGCCGCTCGAGGTGATCCGGGCGGAACTGGGACCCGACCTGCTGCGGCGGCTCACCCTGACCAGCGAGACCCTGTCGCCGGCCGAGCTGGCGCAGCGCGGAGCGATCGACGGGCTGGTCGAGGGCGACCTCGTCGCCGCGGCCGTGGAGCGCGTGGCGGCCATGGCGCGGCAGCCGGCGTTCGCGCAGGTCAAGGCGCAGCTGCGGGCGCCAGTCGTGGCGCGTTTGAAGGCCCTGGCTGGCTCTGGCGAGGATCCCCTGATCCAGGCGCTGGGCGGCTGAGCCGGGGCGAGGCATAGTGACGGCGAGGACCAAGGGAGACGCCGCCATGACCCGTTCGAACGTGCTTGAGATCGAGCCCCTGTCGCCGGCCATCGGGGCGGTGCTGAGGGGGGTGAACCTGGCCGATCGGGCCAGCGACGACCTGGTCTGCGACATCCGGGCGGCGCTGCTCAAGCACCAGGTGATCTTCTTCGAGGGCCAGGACTTCACCCCGACCCAACAGCGGGATTTCGCCGCCCGTTTCGGCGACCTGCACGTCCATCCGCTGTATGACCGGGACGAGGGCCATCCGGAGATCATGATCATCGACAATCACGTCGACAATCCCACCGACAACAACTTCTGGCACACCGACGTCACCTTCATCGACACCCCGCCGATGGGTTCGATCCTGGCCGCGCGGCAACTACCCCCCGTCGGCGGCGACACCATGTGGGCTTCGATGACGGCCGCCTACAACGCCCTGTCCAGGCCGATGCAGAGGTTCCTGGAGGGCCTGGAGGCGGTGCACGATTTCGCCTACGCCTTCACCGCCGATGGCATCGCCGGCTCGCAGGCCGGGCGCGAAAAGTACGAGAAGGCGGTCGCCGCCAACCCGCCCGTTACTCATCCCGTCATCCGCACGCATCCGGAAACCGGCGAGCCCGGCATCTTCGTCAACTCTGTGTTCACCCGCCGGATCAAGGGGCTGCGGCGCGAGGAGAGCAAGGCGCTCATGGCCTTCCTCAACGCCCATATCCAGCAGCCGGAGTTCGTGGTCCGCTGGCGCTGGCGGCCGGGGGACGTGGCCTTCTGGGACAACCGCAACACCCAGCACCGGGCGGTGGACGATTTCCTGCCTCACCGGCGGATCATGACCCGGGCGACCGTGCTGGGCGACAAGCCGGTGTTCCGGGCCGCGTCATGACCCGGACGGCCAGCTGCAGCTGCGGAGGTCTCAAGGTCCACTGCCAGGGCGAACCCGCGCGTGTTAGCGTCTGTCATTGCCTCGAATGCCAGAAGCGGACCGGCAGCGCTTTCGGCGTGCAGGCGCGGTTCGCCGACGAGCAGGTGACCGTCGAAGGCCCCAGCGGCCGCTTCGAGCGTGTCGGGGACGAGGGTACTCGCGCCGTTTTTCAGTTCTGCCAGAGCTGCGGCACGACCGTGCTGTGGCGCAACGAGGAGATGCCCGGCCTGATCGCGGTGGCTGTCGGCGCCTTCGCCGACCCGACCTTTCCGGCGCCCGTCCGCACCGTCTATGAGGAGCGCGCCCACCCCTGGGTGGAACTGCACGGGATCCGGGAGCGGGACAACTGACCGCTCAACGACAGGCGGCGACACAGGCCTTGGCCAGTTCGGCCGACCCATCGATGAGTGGAACGGCAAGGTCGGCCGCCGACAGCACCAAGGGTACTTCGGTGCAGCCTCCGATGACGGCGTCCGCTCCCAGATGTTCGAGGCCGCCGGCGCAGGCCGCCATCAGGGCGTGGACAGCGGGACCGGTTTCGCCGGCCTTGATGCGGTAGAGGACGGCCATGAAGGCGTCCTGGGCCTCATCGGTCGGCAGGACAGGGCTGAGCCCCGCTCCGGCGAGACGTTCCCGATAGAGCTCCAGGGCCAAACGCGTGCCGAGGACCCCGATGCGCTTCGCCCCATCTCTTGAAGCGGCCTCGATGGCGACGTCGATCAGGTCGATCAGGGGCAGGCCGCTGGCCTGTCGGATTTCGTCGGCGTGGAGGTGGGCGGTGTTGCACGGCATGGCCAGAACCTGGGCGCCCGCATCGCGCAGGCGGACGGCCATTTCCGCCAGTACCGGGCCCGCCGCGCCGTCACCGACGTTGCGGTCGGGCGCCTGGGGGTTGAGATCCATCAGCACCCGGATGTGCTCCTGGTCGCGGGCGGCGGGGGTGGCTGCCTGCAGCTTGGCGAGGAAGTCGAGGGTGGCCGCGGGGCCCATGCCGCCGAGGACGCCCAATACCTTGGTCTGGGGGACCTTCATCCGAGCATGGCCTCGAGTTCGCCCTGGTAGCCGAACAGTCCCTGGGCGCCGCCCGTGTGGAGGAAGACGACCGTCTCACCCTTGAAGGCGCCGGCCTTGGAGAGGGCGATCAGCCCCTTGAGCGCCTTGCCGGTGTAGACCGGGTCGAACAGCAGGCCCTCGGTGCGCGCGGCCAGGGCCAGGGCGTCGGCCACGCCCTTGTCGATCAGCCCATATCCGGCGCCCACATAGTCGCAGTCGGCGACGACCTGCTCGCGTCTGACACGGCCTTCGTGACCGAGCCGCGCGGCGGTCTCCACGGCAAGCCTGTAGACGTTTTCCTCCTGCCTGGCCCTGGGGGCGCGGACGCCGATTCCGAGGATCGGTATGTCGGCGCCGCTGACCGCAACGCCGGCGACGAGGCCGGCTTGGGTGCCGGCGCTGCCTGTGGCGGTGACCAGCCGGTCGATCTTCAGGCCGGTGGCGTTGGCCTGGACGGCAAGCTCCAGGGCGCAGTCGACGTAGCCCAGGGCGCCGGTGCTGTTGGAGCCGCCCCCGGGGATGATGTAGGGACGCCTGCCGTCGGCCCGGAGGCGGGCGGCGAGGTCCTCCATGGCGGCGTTCATGTCGGTGTCGGCTGGGACCGTGCGCATGGAAGCGCCCAACAGCCGGTCGAGCAGGACGTTGCCCGATCCGACGTAGTCTGCCGCGCGGTTTCCTGTCCGGTCCTCGAGAATCACCTCGCAGGCCAGGCCGAATCGGGCGGCCGCGGCGGCGGTCTGGCGGACATGATTCGACTGCACGGCCCCCTGGGTGACCAGGGTGTCGGCCCCGGTCTCGAGCGCCTCGCCGAGCAGGAATTCCAGCTTGCGGGTCTTG
>DASPLD010000232.1:0-24870 GCA_035627755.1 Caulobacter sp.
GCCGAGGGGGCCTTCACCAACGTTGAGACATTCTCCAAGGGCGTGGTCATCCCCGAACTGATCTTCGTCGCCTTCCAGGCCACCTTCGCGGCGATCACCGCGGCCCTGGTGCTGGGCGGCGTGGCCGAGCGGATGAAGTTCCTGGCCGTGGTGGTGTTCGCCGTCCTCTGGCCGCTGCTCAGCTACTACCCGATGGCCCACATGGTCTGGTGGTGGGCGGGCGCCACCAGCGCCTTCGGGATGGACTCGGCGGCCCTCAGCGACGGCGCCGGCCTGTTGTGGGGCTGGAGCGCGCTCGACTTCGCCGGCGGCACGGTGGTGCATATCAACGCCGGCGTCGCCGCCCTGATGGGCTGCCTGATCCTCGGCAAGCGGACCGGCTACCAGAAAGAGCCGATGCAGCCGCACAGCCTGACCCTGACCATGGTCGGCGCGGGCCTGCTGTGGGTCGGCTGGTTCGGGTTCAACGCCGGCTCCAACCTGGAAGCCAACGGCTACGCCGGGCTGGCGCTGATCAACACCCTGGTGGCCACCGCCGCGGCGGGCGTCAGCTGGCTGATCACCGAACAGGTCACCCGCGGCAAGGCTTCCGGCCTGGGCCTGGCCTCGGGCATCGTCGCCGGCCTGGTGGCGATCACGCCGGCCGCCGGCTTCGCCGGTCCGGTGGGCTCGATCATCCTCGGCCTGGTGGTCTCGCCGATCTGCGTGATCTTCTGCTCGGTGGTGAAGAACACCCTGAAGTACGACGACAGCCTGGACGCCTTCGGCATCCACGCCATCGGCGGCATCGTCGGGGCGATCGCCACCGGCATCCTGGTCAACCCGGACTTCGGGGGGGCGGGTCTGGTCGACTTCACCAAAGCGGCGGTCGCCGAATACAAGATGGCCGACCAGGTGCTGGCGCAGGTCAAGGCCGTGCTGGTCGCGGTCGCGTGGTCGGCGGTCGCCTCCACCATCGTCTTCTTCGCCATCAAGCTGGTCTTCGGCCTGCGCGTCAGCGCCGAGACCGAAGAGGACGGCCTGGACATCGCCGAGCACGGAGAGCGGGCCTACCACTAGGCGGCAGGGCGCCCTCTTCCCTCTTCGGGGGGAGATCGGCGGGGGGCGTGGCGGGCGACCGCTGCGCCCTTCGGCGTCTGGGGGGGGGCGATGGCGCGACCTCCCTCCCCTTTATGGGGAGGGACAGGCGGCGAAGCCGCCAGGGTGGGGAACGCGAGGGACGAGGCGCTGAATGTACAGGGCTGGGCGCGCGGCATCCGACTTCCCCACCCTGCGCGCTTTGCGCGCTGTCCCTCCCCATAAAGGGGAGGGAGGGGCTAACCCAGCCGACACCTCTTGACCCACCAGTCCGGCCGCATGCTCTCCAGCCGCTCGGCCAGGCCCTCGGCCTCGATGTCGCCGGCGCAAAGCGCGAAGCAGGTGGCGCCTGAGCCGCTCATCCGGGCCAGCAGGGTCTCGGGCTCGCCGCGGAGGGTCTCCAGCACCTCGCCGATGGCCGGGGCGAGGGACACGGCCGGGGCTTCCAGATCGTTGCGGCATGTGGCCATCACTGCGGCCACCTCGACGGCGTCCTCGAAGGCCTCCGGAAGCCAGGGGCGTTCGGCGTCGCCCGGCGCGCCGGCCTCGTCGTAGGCGCGGTAGACGGCGCCGGTGGGCGAGGGGACGCGCGGGTTGACCAGCACCGCGTCCAGCGACGGCAGGCCCGGGGCGCGGACCAGCACCTCTCCCCGGCCCTCGCCGATCACCGGCCCGCCCCACAGGCAGGCGACCCCGTCGGAGCCGAGCTCGGCGGCGATGGCGTTGAGGGCCTCGTCCTGCAGCGGCAGGTCCAGGACCTGGCGGAGCAGGCGAAGCGTCGCCCCGGCGTCGGAGGAGCCGCCGCCCAGGCCGGCGGCGATCGGCAGCTGCTTGTCGAGGATCAGGCGGAACGGCGGCAAGGGCCGGCCGGCCGCCTTGGCCAGGGCCCAGGCGGCGCGCAGGACCAGGTTGTTGGGCTCCAGCGCCAAACCGGCGGCGAAGGGGCCGGTGACCTCGAAGTCGAGCGCCTCGGCCGGCTGCACCGCCACCCGGTCGCCGACATCGGCGAACACCATCAGGCTGCTGACCGGATGGAAGCCGTCCGCGCCGAGGGGGCCGACGTGAAGGTAGAGGTTGACCTTGGCGGGCGCGAAGGCGGTGAGACTCATCCCCCAACCCCGTCATCCCGGCCGCAGCACAGCGAGGAGCCGGGACCCAGGGCCACAGGCGCAGCTGGTTGCGGCGGAACGGTCAACGCACGGCCCTCCTGGGTCCCGGATCGGCCCTGCGGCCGTCCGGGATGACGATGAGTTTAACGCTGCGCCACCACTGGCTTGACGCCCGTCAGGCCGTTTTCGAGCTTCTCCTCGGCCTTGGCCTTGATGGCCTCGTCGGGTTTCAGCTGCAGCACCCGGGTCCACTGGAAGCGGGCCTCGATCTGGCGGCCGACCTGCCAGTAGGCGTCGCCCAGATGGTCGTTGATCTCCGGATCGGCCGGCTCGAGCATGGCGGCCCGTTCGAGGTATTCGACCGCATTGCGGTAGTCACCCATGCGGAAGTAGGCCCAGCCGAGGCTGTCGATCATCGCCCCGCTGCGGGGGTTGGAGGCGACCGCCTTCTGGACCATGGCCATGGCCTCGCCAAGGCGCTCGCCGCGGTCGATCCAGCTGTAGCCGAGGTAGTTGAGCAGCTCCGGCTCCTCGGGCTGCATCTTCAGGGCCTTCATGAGGTCCGCCTCGGCGCCCGGCCAGTCGCCGCTGCGCTCGCGGGAGATGGCCCGCATGTAGAACAGCCGCCAGTCGGCCTTGTCGCCGTCCATGGCGATGACCCGGTCCATCAGCCTGGCGGACTCGGCGTAGCGTTCGTTGGCCCGCAGGATGTCGGCGTAGGTGATCAGGCCGTCGCGATTGCCCGCGGCCGCGCCATCGGCGGCCATCTTCAGCGCGGTCTCGGTCTCGCCCGCCGCCTGGAAGGACCAGGCCAGCCGCGAGCGGGCGGTGGCGTATTCGCGCGAGCCCGCCCCGATGCGGGCGTAGGCCGCCCGCGCCCCCTCGCTGTCCTCCAGGCCGGCGTAGGCGTCGCCGATCTCGACCCACAGCTCGTCGCGGCTGGAGTCGAGCCGGGCGGACAGGCGCAGGTAGGCGAGCGCCAGGGCGTGCTGCTTCTCCGCCGACATCGCCGAGGCGGGGATCAGCAGGGCGCGGGCGGCGCCCTGGCGCAGGGTGGTCATGGCCGGCGGCTTCCTGCGGGCCGCGGCCCGGGCGCGGGCGGCGGTCATCGCCGGGTCGCCGGGTCGCACCTTGAGGGCGGCGTCATAGACCGCCACCGCCTCGGGCCCGCGCTTGCGCCGCTCGAGGAAGGCGCCGTAGTCGGGAGCGAAGATGGCCGAGGCGTCGCCGTAGGACATCAGGATCTTGTAGTTGGTCTCGGCCTCGTCATAGCGCTTGAAGTGCTCGAACAGGATCGCCTGGTTGAGCAGGCCGAACACCTCGACCAGACGGTCGCCGCGCAGGTTGGGCCGGGTCACCGCCGCATCCATGTCGCCCGCCGCCGCCGCCGCCCAGGGGGCCAGCAGCACCGCCGCCTGGCGGTGGGGGAAGCCGACGCCCTGGTCGACCATGATGGCCTTGGCGGTCGCCCCGTCGCCGCTGGCCAGGGCCTCGACGGCCTTGGTCAGCAGGCCCAGCCGCACCAGCACCACCGGCCCTTCGCCCTCGGCCGGCGCCAGCTGCGCCGCGCGCGTGACGTCGCCGGCGAACAGGGCGGTCTGGAAGCTGCGCTGCTTGAGCGAGGCGGCATCGGCGCCCGCGTCCTGGGCCCGGGTGTAGTAGCTGAAGGCTTCCTCGTTCTGGCCGTCGGCCTGGGCGGCCTGGCCGGCCAGGAACAGGCCATATCCAGAGCGGTCCTCGGCCGGCTGGGCGGCGGCGGGCTGCGACGGGCGCAGGCCGGCGTCCTGGGCGGAGGGGGTGGTTCCGCTGGTGGCGCAGGCCGCCAGGAACAGGACGGAAACGGCGGCGGAGGCAAGGACGAGACGCTTCATGAGGCCTAACTTGCCGCAATCGATGGCCGTAGCAAGGCGGTTCGCGCGCGTGCGTGCTTCGAGACGCGGCCCGCGGCCGCTGCTCAGCATGACGAGGTTTGTTGAAGCCTGCCCTGCTCGTCATCCTGAGTAGCCCGCGCCAGCGGGCGTGTCGAAGGACGCACTACATGTTCGGGTAGTTCGGCCCGCCGCCGCCCTCGGGGGTCGTCCAGACGATGTTCTGCGACGGGTCCTTGATGTCGCAGGTTTTGCAGTGGACGCAGTTCTGGGCGTTGATCTGGAACTTCGGGTTCTTGCCGGCCTCGTCGTAGAGCACCTCATAGACCCCCGCCGGGCAGTAGAGCCGCGCCGGTTCGCCGTATTTGGGCAGGTTCACCGAGATCGGGATCGAGGGGTCCTTGAGCTTCAGGTGGGCCGGCTGGTCCTCCTCGTGGTTGGTGGCCGAGAGGAAGACGCTCGACAGCTTGTCGAAGCTGATCACCCCGTCGGGCTTGGGATAGACGATCTGCCTGTTGCCGAACTTCTCGGCCGGCAGGGTCGATTCCGCGTCGGTCTTGCCGTGCTTGAGGGTGCCCAGGAAGGAGAAGCCGCCGGTCAGGTGGTTGACCCACATGTCGAACATGCCGATCGCCCCGCCCAGCGCCGTGCCCAGCTTGGAGAGCAGCGGCTTGGCGTTGCGGACGATCCTGAGCTCCTTGGCTACCCAGCTGCTCTCATAGGCGGCCTGGTAGGAGGTCAGCTCGTCCGAGGCCCGGCCGGCCTGCAGGGCCTTGAAGGCCTCCTCGGCGGCCAGCATGCCCGTCTTCATGGCGTTGTGGCTGCCCTTGATGCGGGGCACGTTCACGAAGCCGGCCGAGCAGCCGATCAGCACCCCGCCCGGGAAGGTCAGCTTGGGCACGGACTGGTAGCCGCCCTCGGTGATGGCCCGGGCCCCGTAGGCGATGCGCTTGCCGCCCTCCAGGTAGGGTTTGACCGACGGATGGTGCTTGAACCGCTGGAACTCGTCGAAGGGGGAGAGGAAGGGGTTCCGGTAGTTCAGGTGGACCACATAGCCGATGGACACGTAGTTGTCCCCGAAGTGGTACATGAAGCTGCCGCCGCCGGTTTTGCCATCGAGCGGCCAGCCGGTGGTGTGCTGGGCGAGGCCCGGGCGGAAGCATTTGTCGGGAACCTGCCACAGCTCCTTGATGCCGATGCCGAACTTCTGGGGCTCCTTGCCCTTGCAGAGGTCGAACCTGTTGATCAGCACCTTGGCCAGCGACCCGCGCACCCCCTCGGCGATGAAGACGTACTTGCCGTGCAGCTCCATGCCGGGCTGGTAGTCGGGCTTCTTCTGGCCGTCCTTGCCGATGCCGACCACCCCGACGACCACGCCCTTGACCGACCCGTCCGGGTTCCAGACCAGGTCGGAGGCCGCGAAGCCCGGGTAGATCTCGACGCCCATCGCCTCGGCCTGGCCCGCCAGCCAGCGGCAGAGGTTTCCGAGGGAGCCGATATAGCAGCCATCGTTGTGCATGAACGGCGGCATGGCGAACATCGGCAGGTCGAGTTCGCCCTGTGGTCCAAGGATCAGGAACCTGTCCTTGGTGACCGGGGTGTCGAGCGGGGCGCCGAGCGCCTTCCAGTCGGGAAGCAGCTCGGTCAGGGCCCTGGGGTCCATCACCGCGCCCGACAGGATGTGGGCCCCGACCTCGGAGCCCTTTTCCAGCACCGCCACCGACACCTCGGTCCCGGCGGCCTCGGCCATCTGCTTGAGCCGGATCGAGGCCGCCAGGCCGGCGGGACCGCCGCCGACGATGACCACGTCGTATTCCATCGCTTCACGCTCTTCGGCGCCGGTGTCGATGTCGCTCATGATCAGTCCCCGGTTCTCCTCTTAAGGTGCTTATCGGGACGTGACCCTCGGGCGGTCAAGCAACAATGGAACGCCGGGCGATGGTTTTGGCCCATCGACCCCGGGGCGGCGCCCGCCTATCCTTCCCCCGATGACTCCCGCCCTCGACCGCCGCGCCGCCGAGGCCCTGCTCGCCTTCTGGGCCGAAGCGGGGGTCGAGGCGCTGTACGGCGAGGCGCCGGTCGACCGGCTTGCCGAGGGAGCCGAACGGCTGAAGGCCAGGCCTAGGCCGGCCGCGCCGCCGCCCACCCCGATCCGCAGCGCCCGGCCGGGGGCGATGGCGCCCGACGTCGGCGCGGCGCTGGCCCAGGCCCAGGAGATGGCGGCGGCGGCCCAGACTCTCGAACAGCTGGCGGAGGCCATCGCCGCCTTCGAGGGCTGTCCGCTGCGCTACGAGGGGGCGCGGCAGGCGGTGTTCGCCCGGGGCAATCCGCAAGCCCCGGTGATGGTCATCGGCGAAGGACCGGGCGGGGACGAGGACGCGCAGGGGGCGCCGTTCGTCGGGCGGGCCGGCAAGCTGCTCGATCGGATGCTCGCCGCCGCGGGCCTGGAGGGCCGGGTGTTCATCACCAACACCGTCTTCTGGCGTCCGCCCGGCAACCGCACCCCGACCCCGGCCGAGCAGGCGGTCTGCGCGCCGTTCCTGGAGCGGGCGGTGGCGCTGGTGAACCCGAGGATGCTGCTGCTGGCCGGCGGGGCGTCGGCCAAATCCGTGCTGAAACGGGACGAGGGCATCTTGTCGATGCGCGGACGGTGGTTCGAATGGAAGTCGGCGGACGGCCAACTCGACCTGCCCGCCATGCCGACACTCCACCCCGCCTTCCTGCTGCGCCAGCCGGCAGCCAAGAAGAAGGCGTGGCTGGACCTTCTGACGCTGACCGAAAGGCTTGATCGCCAGGGTCGCCCCGCCTAATCCTGCACGCCTCTTGCAACGGGGACCGGGCGGGGTTTGTTCGCGCGGGGGTAAACGGCATGGCGTCTGCCGGCATTCGGCTTTGCAGGATCCTGATCCTGGCGGTGTTTGCGAGCTTGGCGATGGCGTGGCTCACGGGTCCGGCCCTGGCCGCCGACAAGCCGCTGAGCAACGCCGACGAGGCCCGCTACCGCGCCGCCTTCGCCGCCGCCGAGCGCGGCGATTTCGAGGAGGCCGACGCGGCGCTCGAGAAGGTCAGGGACCGCTCCCTGGTCGGCCACGTGGCCTTCGTCCGGCTCATGCACCCGACCGCCTACCGGGCCACCTATGACGAACTGTCCGAATGGCTGGGCGACCATGCCGAACTGGGCGGCGCCGAGCGCATCTATGCCCTGGCCCAGAAGCGCCAGCCGCGCGGGGCCCGAGAGCCCAAGGCGCCGAGCTTCCTGGCCGCCGCCCGCGACTGGATGGCGAGCAGCCAGCCAGGCGATGCCGGCGACGCCAGCTTCGCGGCCCGCGACGCCTACTATTCCGGCCGCACCGCCCAGGCCTGGGTCCTGGCGCCGGCCGCCGGTGAGCCCTGGATCGCCGGCCTGGCCGGCTGGCGTCTCGGCAAGGTCGAGGAGGCCCGCCGGTTCTTCCTGGAGGTGGCGCAGGATGAATCCAACGACGACTGGACGCGTTCGGCGGCCTGGTTCTGGGCCGGCCGGTGTTCGGAGCGGCTGGGGCGAGACGCCGAGGCGCGGGGCCATTTCACGCGAGCAGCCGCGACGCCCTACACCTTCTATGGCCTGATCGCCGCCCGGAAACTGGAACTGGCCGGCCAGCCGCCGGCAGGCCTGCAGGTCAGCGCCGCCGGCCCGGAGGCCGCGGCGTCGGCGCCGGCCAACCCGCTGCTGGTCCGGGTCTCGAGCCGCGACGACCGCCGGGCCGACGGGCTGATCGAGCGCGATCCCCGCGCCCGCCGGGCGGCCGCCCTGGTGCAGATCGGCCGCACGGTCGAGGCGGCGCAGGAGCTGCGGGTGGGTCTGGCCCTGGCCCGGAGCGAGACCGCCCAGAAGGAATGGCAGGCGCTGATCGTGGCGCTGAACGTGCCGCTTCAGGCGGCCTCGGTCCCTCAGGTCCCTTCCAGCACGAGGAAGAAGGCCCGGCCCTATCGCGCCGAGGCCTATGAGGCGCCGGACCTGTGGCCCGACGGCGGCTTCACCCATGACCGGGCGTTGATCTACGCCCTGGTGCGCCAGGAAAGCCGCTTCAATCCCTACGCCTACAGCTCTGCGGGGGCCGTGGGGCTGATGCAGGTGCGCCCCGAGTCGGCCGCCCGGGCGGCTGGGGACGACAACCTGCTCAACAACATCATGCCGCTGTTCGACCCGCCGGTGAACCTCAGGGTCGGGCAGGACTACATGACCTGGCTGATGGAACGGGGCCTTGGCGGCGGCGAGGACAGCCACGACCTGTTCCGGGTCATCGCCGCCTACAACGGCGGGCCCGGCGCGGTGATCAAGACCCGCGGCCGGATGGAGCCGAACGCCGACGCCCTGCTGTTCATCGAAAGCCTGCCGGCCCGCGAGACGCGGGAGTACGTGGAGAAGGTGGCCTTCGGCTATTGGACCTATCGCCGGATGTGGGGCCAGCCGACCCCCACCCTGGACGCGGCGGCGCGGTACGACCGGCTGGTCGACCTGCGGACCGACCGGCTTTCTTCGATCCGCTCATCCGGCGATTGACGGCATCTATCGGCCTGATCTCGCCGTCGGCGGGGTCGCCAGGGCGTCGAGCCGGCGGAGCCGGCCCCGCAGCCGCCTCAGCAAGGCCCGGCCCTCGCCGCCGCCAACCTCGTCGTAAAGGCGGCGCGAGACCAGCAGGCCCTCGTCGCCCTTGAGGCCCAGGCGCCAGGACGGCCTCCGCCCGTCGCGCGAGCGCCGGAAATGGCCGGCGCGGTCCCAGGCGCCGGCCATGTGCCTGGCCGCCGCGGTCTCCCAGTCCGGCGACAGGGCCACGCCGGGTTCCAGTAGAAGGAGCCAGTCGGCCCGGGCCGCAGCACAGCCTGCCGCCGTCCCCTCCCCCCGCAGGATGCGAGCCCCCGCATCGTCGGCGACCTCTAGGGTCGAGTCGGTGGAGCCCGCGTCGACCACGATGACCTCCTTGATCAGGCCCTCCAAGGCCGCGCGCACCAGCGACGCGAGGGTCGCGGCCAGGGCCGGGGCGGCGTTGCGCGTGGGAATGACGACCGAGATCATGACCGTTCATCGCCCGCCTCGCCCCGGCTGCAAAGTCCGTTGTTGGTTCTTGTTTTGTTCAGGGTGCGCGCCTAGTGTTGGCCGGTGCCTCCAATCCCCCTCCAGACCAAGGGCCGCGGCGCCCGGTCCAACGCCACCAGCCGCTTCCTCTCACTGCAGCGGGAGGAGTTCGACGACGGCTGGACCGCCGAGGACGACAAGCCCAAGCCCTTGCGGACGGTGATCCAGGCCGACCACGCCAAGACGATCATCGCCAGCAACGACAGCCCGGACATCGGTTTCAACCGCTCGATCAACCCTTACCGTGGCTGCGAGCACGGTTGCATCTACTGCTATGCGCGGCCGGCCCATGCCTATCTGGGCCTGTCTCCGGGTCTCGATTTCGAGAGCAAGCTGTTCTTCAAGCCGTTCGCTCATGAACTGCTGGCCAGGGAGCTGTCGAAGAAGCGCTACCAGCCGCAGGTGATCCACATAGGCGGCGACACCGATCCCTACCAGCCGGCCGAGCGGCGGCTGCGGGTGACGCGGCAGGTGATCGAGACCCTCTACCGGTTCAAGCACCCCTTCACCCTGATCACCAAGTCGGCCCTGGTGCTGCGCGATCTCGATATCCTGGGGCCGGCGGCGGCCGAGGGGCTTTGCCGCGTGGCGGTGTCGATCACCACCCTGGACCGCAAGCTGGCGCGCAGCATGGAGCCGCGGGCGGCCACGCCGGAGCGGCGGGTGGACGCGGTGCGGGCCCTGAGCGCGGCCGGGGTGCCGACGGCGGTGATGTTCGCCCCGGTCATCCCGGCGCTCAACGACCATGAACTGGAGGCGGTGCTGGAACGCTGCGCCGAGGCCGGGGCGACGACGGCCGGCTATGTGGTGGTGCGGCTGCCGCGGGAGATCAGCGGCCTCTTCCAGCAGTGGCTGTCGAGCGACCATCCGGGGCGGGCGGCGCGGGTGATGTCGCTGATCCGCCAGATGCGTGGCGGCGCCGACTACACAGCCGACTGGGGCAGTCGGCAGAAGGGCGAGGGGCCGGTGGCGGAGCTGATCGCCACCCGGTTCGCGGCGGCCAAGCGGCGGTTCGGGCTGGACCGGGAGATGCCGCCGATGGCCATGGACGTGTTCAGGGTTCCGCCCAGGACAGGGGACCAGATGGACCTGTTCGGCGAGCCGGCGACGCCGGTGGCGGCGCCCCAGGATGTGTCGGCGCTGCGTGGGGAGACGGCCAATCCGGCGCATGGCTTTCCCTTGAACGAGCCGGCCGCGCCGCTGCCGGAACCCTGCCTGCACAGCAAGCATGCGCTGTGGCGCGGGGCGGAGCCGGCTACCGCGAAAACACCCCGACCAGCTCGACGTGGGGGGACCAGAGGAACTGGTCGACCGGGAGGATCCGCTCCAGCCTGAAGCCGGCCTCGACGAGGATGCGGGCATCCCGGGCGAAGGTGGCGGGATTGCAGGAGACGCCGACCACGCGGGTGACGCCCGAGCGGGCGATCTCGCCAGCCTGTTCCAGGGCGCCGGCCCGGGGCGGGTCGAAGACCACGGCGTCGATCTTCGCCAGCTCCCGGGCCAGGACCGGGCGGCGGGAAAGGTCCCGGGCCTCGGCGGTGATCGCCTTCAGGCCCGGCGTGGCGCCGGCCGCCGCCTTGAGGGCGGCGATGGCCGGAGCGGCGGCGTCGACGGCCAGGACGGATCCGACCTGGGCCAGGCGGAAGGTGAAGGTGCCGACCCCGCAGAACAGATCCGCGATGCGCCCGGCGCCGGCCACCGCCTCGACGGCGAAGTCGGCCATGGCCGCCTCCGCCTGGGGGACCGCCTGCAGGAAGGCGCCGGGCGGCAGAGCGACATTGGCCGGGCCGAGGGTGACCACGGCCTGGCGCGCGGCGTAGATGGCTTCTCCGGCCAGGGTGACACGGGCGAAGTCGCCGGCCTGGGCGGCCTCGGCGGCGCGCACCCGGGCGTCGGCGGAGAGGCCGCCGCTCTTGCGCTCCACCCCGGTGACGTCGATGTCGAGACCGGTGCGGGTCAGGGTGACGTGCAGGGTCGGCGCCGACTTGGGATGCTCCAGGAACGGTCGGGCCAGGGCCCTGAGCGCCGGCAGGGCGGCGACCAGCCGGGGATCTGCGATCACACAGACGTCAATCGGCGTGAGCCGCCAGGAGCGCCGGCCCTTGAACCCCACGGCCGCCCCACCCTTGGCGCCCCGCGCATGCAGCGCCAGGCGCCGGCGCGAACCGGGCGGCGAGGCGAACGTCGCCAGCACCTCGGTCTCCAGACGCTCGCGGCTGAGCGCCTCGATCACCCGTTCGCGCTTCCAGGCCAGGTAGGGCGCGTCCGCCCAGTGCTGCAGGGCGCAGCCGCCGCAGTCGCCGAAGTGGGGACAGGGGGGCGGCGCGCGGTCCGGGCTGGTCGACAGCAGGGCCTCGAGTTCCCCCCGCCCGTCGTCGATCCGCACGGTGACGCGTTCGCCGGGCAGGGTCAGTGGGGCGTAGACGCCGTCGCCGATCCCGTCGCCCTGGGCGCCGATACGTGTGATCTCGATGTCACGGGTCTGGGTCAGAGGCCCTCTCCAAGGGGAACCGGCCGGGGCGCTAGCTGTTATGGCGCTGTGCATCGCGGCGCAAGGTCGCGGAGCCGACAAATCCAGATGAGCGGCCTCGCCTGCCCCTGCCCAGGCCGATCCGCGCATCGTCAACGGCGACGAGCCCTTCCCCCTCCCCTACCCCGGGGCCCGCCGCCCGCAACGGAAGGTGTTTGCCATGCGCAAGATCATGACCCTGGCGGTTTGCGCCGCCCTGTCCATCCCGGCCTTTACGGCCCCCACCCTCGCCAGCGCCCAGCAGTATCGCGACTACGGCCGCGGCGGCTTGCCCTGCCGCGCCGAAAAGAAGCAGGCCGAGCGTGAAGGCGCCGTGGCCGGCGCCCTGATCGGCGGCGTGCTCGGCGCGGCGGTGGCCGGCGACGGCAACCGCGGCGAAGGGGCCCTGGTCGGCGGCACCGTCGGCGCGTTCACGGGCCGCGAGGTCGGCCGCAAGAACGTCCGCTGCGCCAACTATCCGCGCCGCATCAGCTATCGCCGCAGCAACTGCCGCTGGGTGCAGGAATACCGCGGCGGCCGTTGGCACGGCTTCGAGGTCTGCCGCAACCGCAATGGCGTGTGGCGTCCCAGCGGCCGGTATTGATCGGTCCTAGAGCCTAGAGACGACGGGCCCCGGATTTTCCGGGGCCCGTTTTCGTTTCAGGCCTTGCGGGCCCAGACCAGGAACTCCCGGTTGCCGTCGCCGCCGGCGATCGGGCTGTCGGCCCGGGCCTGGACGGACCAGCCGGTCTCTTCCAGCCAGGCGCAGACGGTGTCGAGGCAGGCCTGGCGAACAGCGGGGTCGGCGACGATCCCGCCCTTGCCGACCGCCGCGCGGCCGGCCTCGAACTGCGGCTTGACCAGGGCGATGAGATCCGCGCCGCTGCGGGCCAGGGCGAGCGCCGCGGGCAGGGCCTTGGTCAGGGAAATGAAGCTGACGTCGCAAACCACCATGTCGGGCGGCGTCGGGATCCGGCCGGTATCGAGGGCGCGGGCGTCGACGCCCGACAGCTCGACGACGCGCGGATCGGCGGCGATCCTGGGATGCAGCTGGCCACGGCCGACGTCGACGGCGTAGACCCGGGCCGCGCCGCGCTTGAGGCAGACCTCGGTGAAGCCGCCGGTCGAGGCGCCGACATCCAGCACGGCGCCGCCCTCGACCGAGACCGGCCAGAGGTCGAGGGCGTGGTTCAGCTTCAGCGCACCGCGGCCGACGAAGTCATGGGCGGCGATGGCGCCGATCTCCGCCATCTCGTCGACCAGCTCGCCGGGCTTCGAGACGGCGCGCCCGGCGACGCTGACCCCGCCGGCCTCGATGGCGGCGCGGGCCTTGGCGCGGCTGTCGAACAGGCCGCGCTCGACGAGCAGCAGATCGATGCGCCTGCGCATCGGCGCGCGACTACTTCTTCTTGGGATCGGCCGTCTTCGGCTTCGGCTTGGGCGCGCCGGCCTTGAAGCCCGGCTTCATGAACTTCACCAGGACCCGCTGGCCGACCAGGAACGGGGCGTCGCCGGCGCTGACCACCACCTCGACCACCCGCTCGTCGCTGCGCTGGCTCGGATCATCGGAGGCAAGCTTGCGCGCCCCGAACACGCCGGCCCGGCGCAGCACCTTGCCGATGTAGGTCTTGTCCGGGTCGGACTCCGGCTGGATCTCGACCTCCTGGCCGATGCTGACGTTTGGGATGTCGGCCTCGACGATTTCGGCCCGAACGATCCGGTCGGTGTTGGGCTCCAGGTCGAACATGGTCGAGACGTTGAGGGTCGAGGCCCCGGCGCCGGGATTTGCGTAGCGGCGGACGATGCGGCCGGCCGTCGGGGCGCGGATGATGGTCAGGTCGACGGCGTACTCGGCCTCGCGCTGGGCGGCGCGGGCGCTGGCGATGCTGGCGCGCTGGGCGGCGATCTGGGCCTCCCAGTCGCGGATCTCGTCCATCTGGCGGTCGAGCCGCTGCTTGGCGACGAAGTTGCTGGCCGACAGCTCCTCCAGCCGGCGGTACTCGCGGCGCGCGGCGTTCAGCTTGACCTGCATGACGGCGATCTGGGCCTCCGCCTGGGCGACGTTGGCGCGGGCGCGGCCCAGCGCCAGGCGCGGGTCCTCGTCTTCCTGGCGGGCCAGGATCTGGCCGGCGACGACCTCCTGGCCTTCCTCGACATAGACTTCCTTGACCACCCCGCCCCGGCGCGCGGCGACCTGGATCACGCCGCCCTCGACGTCGGCCTTGCCGTTGGCGATCGCGGAATAGGGGCTGGGGGCGATCAGCTTGGCTGCCGCCTCCACCTTCTTCTTGTTCTCGCTGGCGCTGCTCTGCATCCAGAAGAAGCCCCCGACGCCGAGGACGAGCAGGACGACGATGACCCAGAACCAGGTGCTGCGCAGGAAGCGGGGCATGAACGAAGTCCCTTGCGAAATCAGTGTGAGAGCGACGGCGGGTTGGGATCGGGCGTGCGCCGCATGTCGTCCAGGATCTTGCCGTCCTCGATGTGAATGACCCGGTCGGCGTAGGCCTCCAGGCGGGGGTCATGGGTGACGCAGATCACCGCCGCCCCGTGCTCGGTGGCCGCCCGGCGCAAGAGGCGGATGACGATCTGGCCATTCTCGCCGTCGAGGGCCGAGGTCGGCTCGTCGGCGAAGATCAGGTCCGGATTCTTGGCCAGGGCCCGGGCGATGGCGACGCGCTGCTTCTCGCCCCCCGACAGCTCGGATGGGCGCTGGTTGGCCTTCGGCGTCAGGCCGACCTCCTGAAGGGCGGTCATCGCCCGCCGCTCCGCCTCCGCCTTGGAGACGCCCTGGTACTTGAGCGCGGTCATCACCTGCCGCTTGGCGGTCAGGGCCGGGAACAGGTTGAAGCCCTGGAAGATGAAGCCGCAGTGGTCGAGGCGGAAGCGGTCGATGCGGCCCCGGGACATCTCCCAGAGGTTCCGCGCCTCAAGCGCCGAGACGACGCCCTCTTCCGGCTCCAGCAGCCCCGAGAGGGCGGCGACCAGGGTGGACTTGCCCGAGCCCGAGGGGCCCATGACCATGGTGACGTCGCCGTGGCGAGCGTCGAAGTCCACGCCCTTCAGCACCTCGACGAAGGTGCGCCCGGTCTTGAACCGCTTGACCAGGCCCTTGGCCTGCAGGGCGATCTCGCCCTTTCGGTGGCTGTAGGAGGAGGCCGCGACGCTCATCGCAGCAGGTCCGCCGGCTGGCTGTTCTTCAGTACGCCGAGCGACAGGAAGCCGGACAGGAGGGCGATGAACAGGAGGAAGACGGTGACGATCGCCACCAGGGGGATGGGGAAGGCCATGGGCACGCCCCCCATGGCGGCCAGGGCGGCGACACCCCAGGTCAGCAGGCCGGAGGCGATGACCCCGGCCACGCCGACCCAGAAGCTCAGCTCCATGACGATCCCGCGCAGGCTGCCCATCGACACGCCGAGCGCCCGCAGGGAGGCGAATTCCTTGATGTTGGCCATGATCGCCCCGCGCAGCGTCTGCCAGGTGATGGCGACCCCGATCAGGATGCCGAGGAAGGCTGAGAACCCGAGCATTATGCCGATGAACTGCTCGCGGAACATGGCGCTCTCGTTGGCCTTCCCCAGCTCCTGGCGGGTCCAGGCGCGGAACTTGCCGCCGCCCATCTTGTTGAGCTGGGCCACGACGATCGCGGCCCGGGAAGGATCGGCGATCTTCACCAGCAGCGGGCCGACCCGCTGGCCGGTGTCGGCCTCCCCGAGCATCCGCAGCGTGTCGCGCGACATCACCACGGTGGCGTTCATCATGTTGGGGTAGCCGGTCGTCACCGCGGCGACGGTGATCGTGCGGCCGTTGTACAGGGCCTTGTCGCCCAGCTTCACGCCAAGCCGCGCCAGGGCGGTTTCGTCGACCGCGACCGTGTGGGGCTGCCGCAGGGTCTCGACGAGTTCGTTGCTGTAGTCCGTGGGCACGGTCACATAGCCCGGGATGGCGTCGATGACGGTGACCTGCACCCCCTCCATCTTCCGGTTCGGCGGCACCTTGCCGGGCGGCGCCAGGGGATCGACCGGCACGATGTTCTGAAAACGACCGAAGGAGCCGTCGCGAGGCGCCAGCTGCACCACCTCGGGATGGGAGAGCACGATGGGGATCAGCCGCCGGGGCAGGCCCGACCCGCCGCCCCCGCCGCCGAACAGGTCGGTGGCGCCTGGGCCAAGCACCATGATATCGGCGCGCGCCCGGTCGATCTGGGCGGTGAAGCCCTTGCCGATGCCGACGAACATGCCGACCTGGGCCAGCACCAGCAGGCCGGAAAAGGCGAGCGCCACCACGGCGGCCATGTAGCGCCGCCATTCATACAGCAATGTAGCCAATGCGAGCGACATAGGCGCCTGCAACCCTTCCCGAACTCGAACGTGGGTATGAACGGAAGCATCGTCCGCGTCCAAGTTAAATCCGGGTAAGCCCATCGCGGAAAACTAGCCAGGGGGTGGCCTCGCGCGTTATTGCCGCAGAATGGCGCAAGATCGTGCCGCCGATCCACTGGACACAAGGCTTCCATGACCCGTTACGCGTTGTTGGCCGGCGCCGCCGCCGCCACCCTGTGCGCCGCCGCCGCGGCTTCCTCCCCCGCCCAAGCCGACGAAGGCATGTGGACCTTCGACAATCTGCCCACGGAGCGAATCAAGGCCGATTACGGCGTGACCCTCGATGCCAAATGGCTGGACGACGTGCGGTTGTCCTCGGTGCGGATCGCCGGCTGCTCGGCCAGCTTCGTTTCCAAGGACGGTCTGATCCTGACCAACAACCACTGCGTCCAGGGCTGCACCAGCGCCCTGTCGTCGGAGAAGGTCGACTATGTGAGGACCGGCTTCCGCGCCAACCTGCGCGAGGAGGAAATGAAGTGCCCCGGCCAGACCGCCGAGGTGCTGCTGTCGATCACCGACGTCACCGATCAGATCCGCGCCGCCGGCCAGGACAAGTCCGGCGAGGATTTCGTCAAGGCCCGCGACGACGCCGCCAGCGCGGCCGAGAAGGCGGTCTGCGGCGCCGAAGCCAACGTCCGCTGCCAGGCGATCAGCTTCTACCGGGGCGGCCAGTACAAGGTCTACAAGTTCCAACGCTATACGGACGTGCGCCTGGTGTTCGCGCCGGAGTTCGAGATCGCCTTCTTCGGCGGCGACCCGGACAACTTCAACTTTCCCCGCTACGACCTGGATGCGGCCTTCCTGCGCGCCTACCAGGATGGCAAGCCGGTGCAGACCAAACACTTCCTGAAGTGGAATCCGAACGCGCCGAAGGAAGGCGAGCTGACCTTCGTGGTCGGCAACCCCGGCTCCACCGAGCGGCTGCTGACCGTCTCGCAACTGGAGACCCAGCGCGACCTGACCATCCCGATCGGACAGCTGCAGCGCTCGGAGATGCGCGGCCGGCTGATCCAGCATGCCAAGGCTGGCGGTGAGGCCAAGCGGACCGCCGAGGACGCCCTGTTCGGCCTGGAAAACGGCTTCAAGGTCTTCTACGGCCGCCAGATGACCCTCAACGACAAGGCCTTCATGGACGCCAAGCGCGCCCAGGAGGCCGAGCTGCGGGCCAGGGTGAGGGCCGATGCGGCCCTGTCGGCGAAGCTGGGCGACCCCTGGGCCGACATCGAGAAGGCGCAGGGCGCCATCGCCGAGAACTACCTCGCCTATCGGCAGCTCGAGACCGAGGCCGGCGGCGGCTCCCGCCTATACAACTGGGCCCGCATCCTGGTGCGCGCCGCCCAGGAACGGGAAAAGCCCGCCGCCGAGCGCAGCGCCGATTTCAGCGATGCGGCCCTGGCCCGCATGGAGCGCGGCCTGCTGGCCCCGAACCCGGTGGTCGCGCCCATCGAGCAGATCAGGCTCGAGCACTGGATGCTGAAGACCCGGGAATACCTGACCGTCGACCACCCCGGCGTGAAGGCCATCCTCGGCAAGGAGAGCCCGGAGAGCCTGTCGACCCGGCTGGTCCGCGACAGCAAGCTGGGCGATCCGGCAGTGCGCAAGGCGCTGTGGGACGGAGGCCTGGAGGCGTTGCGGGCCTCGGAGGATCCGATGGTCCGCTTCGTGCTGGCCACCGAGGGCCAGGGCCGCGCGGTCAAGAAGGTCTGGGACTCCGAGGTCACCGCCCCGGTCGAATCGGCCGCCGAACGCATCGCCCAGGCGCGGTTCGCCGTCTATGGCCAGAGCGTCTATCCGGACGCCACCTTCTCGCTGCGGCTGTCCTACGGCAAGGTGGCGGGCTGGACCTACCGCGGGACGACCGTGCCGGCCTTCACCCGCATCGGCGGGACCTTTGAGCGCGCCACCGGCGAGGCGCCGTTCGCCCTGCCCAAGAGCTGGATCGGCAAGCGCTCCGCGTTGAACCCCCAGACGGTCTTCAACTTCACCACCACCAACGACATCATCGGCGGCAACTCGGGCAGCCCGGTGATCAACGCCAAGGGACAGGTGATCGGGGCCGCCTTCGATGGCAACATCCACAGCCTGGGCGGGGCCTACGGCTACGACGGCGCCGTGAACCGGACGGTGGTGGTCTCGACGGCGACCATCACCGAGGCGCTGACCAAGGTGTACGGCATGGACGCCCTGGTGAAGGAACTGACGGGAAAGTAGCGGCGCGCCCCCTCCCCCGGAGGGGGCGGACCTGTTAGGGGAGCGGCCATGCCGCTCTCCCCCGCCCGCCTCGCCGAACTGGACGCCTTCCTGGTCGAGCTCAACCGCGCCTCCGGGGCCGCCATCCTGCCGCTGTTCCGGGCCGACCACGGACTTGAGGACAAGGGTTCGCCGCTCAGCGGGTTCGATCCGGTCACCGAGGCCGACAAGGGCGCCGAGCGGGCGATCCGGGCGTTGATCGCCGAGCGCTACCCCGACCACGGGGTGATCGGCGAGGAATACGGCGAGGACCGGCCCGAGGCCGAGTTCGTCTGGGTGCTGGACCCGGTCGACGGCACCCGCGCCTTCGTCGCCGGCCTGCCGCTGTGGACAACCCTTATCGGCCTGCGTCACGCGGGGTCCCCCGTGTTGGGCTCCATCGGCCAGCCCTATCTCGACGAGATCTACATCGGCGGCGCCCGGACCGGCTCACGGCTGATCGCCCGGGGGGCGGAAACGCCGATCCGGGTGCGTCCCTGTCCCAAACTCACCGAGGCGATCATCTGCACCACCGACCCGGCCATCCTGACCGGGCCGGAACTCGGCTCCTGGACCCAGGTGCGGGCAGCCGCCAGGCTGGCGCGGCTGGGTCTGGACGCCTACGGCTACGCCATGGTGGCCATGGGCAAGATCGACCTGGCCCTCGACACCGGACTGAAGGTCTGGGACGTCGAGGCGGTGATCCCCGTCATCGAAGGCGCCGGCGGGGTCGCCGCCCACTGGGACGGCCGCCCGGCCCGCAGCGACGGCGGCCAGTTCGCCTTCGCCGGGGACCCGGCGTGCTTGGAACAGGCGCTCGTGACGCTGAAGCGGTCGGCGCTCTAGGTCTTCGGGACCAGCGGGTCGATCAGCCCGTCGAACGCGGTCCAGACCTCGGCGCGGATGGCGTCGGTTTCCTGGAAGAGTTCGTGGTGGGCGCCCGCGACCTGGCGCCATTCGCCCTTGGGCATCCGGCCGACGATGCGCCGCTGGTCGGCGTTGTCGACCAGGGCCTCCATCTCCGCCCCCAGGGCCAGCACAGGGATCGAGATCTCCGCCACCCCCGGGGCGCGCTTGAGCCAGGCCGAGGCCGTGAAGGCGAAGTCGAGCCAGGCCCAGGTGCCGGCCCCGAGTCGCAGGTCGGGACAGGCCTGAAGCAGGGCGGCGTTGCGGGCGTAGCGAACCGGATCGTGGGTCAGGATATTGCCTTCGAAGGGGCCTCCGAGCGGGTCGCCTGGATTGTTCTGGATGTAGCGCTCGCCTTCGAACCGCGCCTTGAACAGCGCCATGAGCCGGGCCAGGGGCCGCGGATGCCCTGGCGTCTGCAGGCCGAGCATCGGGGCGGAGAGGAAGGCGGCGACGAAGCGACGGTCCTGGCCGTGCGCCAGGGCCAGGGTCGTCAGGCAGCCGCCCATCGAATGGCCGATCGCCACCCAGGGCTGCGGCAGCCGGTCCTGGAATTGGTCGAGCAGGCAGGCGTAGTCTGCGACGAAGTCGGCGAAGCCCACCGCATGACCCTTCAGCCAGTCGGGCAGCAGCCGGTGCGACAGGCCCTGGCCCCGCCAGTCGTGGATCAGCACCACGAAGCCCCGGGCCTGCAGGTCGCGCACCACCTCATAGTACTTCTCGATGGCCTCGGTCCGGCCGGGACTGACCACGGCCGAGCCGCGCGGCGTCCCTTGCGGCTGGAACAGGGCCGCCCGCAGCCGCACGCCCCCCGCGCCCCGGAACCACTCGGCCGCGCCGTCCGGCGGGACCGGCGCCTCGGGGATGTCGAGCAGGGGCGCCTCGAGGCTCACGTCTTGGGCCTTCCTGCCAGGGCGATGGACGTCGGCGCGCGGGCCAGCTTGATGGTTACCGTGCCCGGCATCTGTTCGGGATCGAAGGCCGGGCTGCCCTCGGCGGTGAGCGGCAGAGGCCTGGCGACCCCCTGGGCGTTGACCGCCGTGCCCGAGCCGGCGCCCTTGAAGACGGCCCGCTTGATCTTTGGCGCGGCGAACCCGAGCAGGCCGGCCTTCGACCTGATGGCCCTGTCGCACTGGTCAATCGCCGCAACCAGCTGACCGGCGGGAATGGCCGTCGCTGGCGTCACCCTGGCCAGCATCTCCATGTTCAGGCTGAACTTGGAGCCTTCGGGCGCGCTGAGTTCGATCTGGGTCTTGGCCTTCAGGTCGGCCAGGCTGGGCAGGCGCTGCACCCGGCCGTCGGCGCCGACCGGCAGCACCGTGCGGGAACCGCCGACGATCAGCACCGGCTGCATGCTGGCGGCCGGCTTGCCGTTGAGCTTCAGGAAGTAGGCCAGGACGAACAGGGTGCGCTGGGGGGCCGGAATGCCGAGGTACAGGTCGAGGTAGGGAAACAGCTTGGTGGCCGGAAAGGACTTGGTCTTGGCGGCGGCGCCGGTCGCCCAGCCGACGGACAGGAGGGCGGCGAGGCCCAGCAAGGTGGAGCGGCGCGTGGCGGCCATGGTGTCAGCCCTCATCGGGTTCGCCCCCCGGCTCCCCGGCCCTAGAAAAGCAGAACGGCGCGGAAGGGTCACCCCCTCCCGCGCCGCTCGCCAGTTCGAAAGGCTCGCGCCCTCTACTGCATGCGCGCGAACAGGGCGCCCATCTTGGGCTGCAGCGACATGGCCAGGCCCATGTCGGACAGCTTCAGGCGGCCGCTCATGAACGCCATGGTGGCGTCCAGCTTGCCCGCGCCCATCTCGAGCAGGTCGGCCAGCGAAATGGTCATGGTCAGGTCGGCCGGCTTGTCCTCGTTGGTGACCGTGCCACCGTCGATGTGGATGAACCCGTCGCCCTTCAGGTCGAACTTCAGAGACTTGCCAAGGCCCGAGTCGTCGCCAACGGCGGCCTTCACGCGATCGGTGACTTCTTGCAACGTGGTCATTTGGACGCCTCTCCCTGTTAGCGGCTCCAACGAGATATCGTGGCCCCGCTTGGCGGGCAAGCGAACAGCGGTCTGGCGGTCGGAAAAAGGTGACGGGGGCGACACTTTCAGGAGTGTCGGCCGCCGGCCTTATGCGCCTAGCCGAACACCACGCCCGCGTGCTTCGGCCCGGCGAATTCCATCCGCAGCGGCGGCCGGGAGAAGCGCAGCCTGGCGGCGGCCGGCAGGGCCCCGGGATTGAACGCCGGCATGCCCTTGAACAACGGCAGCGGCGCGGTCTGGCCGTTGGCGAGCACGGCGGTGCCCGACCCGCCGCCCGGGAAGGCGACCTGGACCATCTTCGGGGCCACCATGCCGAACCGGCCCGCGGCCTTCTTGACGATCGCGTTGGCGTCCGCGAGGTGGTCGGCCACCTTGCGGGCGTCCATCTCGATGGCCGGCTTGGCGCCCCAGACCAGGCCGATGCGGACCGAGAAGCCGTTCCGGTCCGGCCCCTCGAAGACCATCTTCGACTTCTCGACCAGCTGCTTGAGGGTCGGTTCGCGCTCGAAGCGGCCGTCAGCGGCGATCGGCACGTCGGTGCGCCTGCCGTCCTTGTCGATGATCCAGGCCCGCACGCCGACCGGCGGCTTGCCATTCTGGGTCAGGTAGAAGGAGACCTTCAGGCGCGAGCGCTCGGCCGGGCTCATGCGCAGGAAGTTGTCCAGGAAGACGAAGACCTTGGAGACGTCGGTCTCGCGCGTCGCCGCGGCGGCCGGCTGGCCCAACAACGGCACGGCCGCAAGGGGAGCATAGAACAGAACGCGGCGGCTGACGGTCATTTCGGTTTCACGAGCTTGAGGGTCATGCGGTCGCTTTCACCAATCGCGTCATACTTGGCGTGATCGAATCCGGCTTTCGGCGGCTGGCCCCGCGGGGCGGACAGTCGGGTCGGCGGCAGGGTCCATACACCAAACGGGTGCTTCTTGTCGTCCTTGGGGTTGGCGTTGAGCTCATTGGCCGCAACCAGCTGAAAGCCGGCCTCCTTGGCGAGCTGGATCGCATAGTCCTGTTGCACGTAGCCGTCAGCCGCCAGCGGGTCCTGTACAGCGCCCGGGATGCCGCGATGTTCCTCGATGCCGAGGAAGCCGCCGGGCTTGAGCGCCGCGAAGGCGTCGCGGAAGGCCTTGTCGGCGATGCCGGCGGCCATCCAGTTGTGCAGGTTGCGCAGGAAGAGGACGAGATCGGCCGATCCGGCCGGAGCCACCGGCCCGCTGGTCGGGCCGAAGGCGGTGACCTCGACGTCGCCATAGATCTTGCGGTTGTCCGCGAGCTTGCGCTTGTAAGCCTCCACCACCTCGACGACCTGAGGCTCCGACGGTTCGAGATTGGCGGCGTAGAGCTTACCGCCGGTTGCATCGAGGAAGGGCGCCAGGATATCGGTGTACCAGCCGGCCCCGGGCCAGAATTCCACGACCGTCATGCCAGGCTGCAGGCCCCAGAAGGTCAGGCTTTCGACCGGATGGCGCCAGACGTCGCGGGCCTTGTCGGCCGCCGAGCGCCAGTCGCCCGCCACCGCGTCGGCGATGGTCTCGATGCGCCGCGCATCGGCCGGCTTGGCGGGAGGCGCCCCCTCCTTCTTGCCGCAGGCCGTCAACACTGCCGCCGCGCCGCCGGCCAACAGGGCCCGCCGCGACGGAATCACCAAACTCGAACGCATGGACACCGTCAAAAGGATCGCCCCCACGTCCCGGAGGAGCCGCCGTTACCCTGCACAGGCAGGCGCGTCAAAATTAGGACCCTCACTTCGGCTTCACGAACCGCAGGGTCATCCGATCACTTTCGCCGACCGCGTCGTAGGGCCCGTGGTCAAAATTGGGATCCTTCGGCTGGCCGGCCGGCGCGGACTGGCGGACGGGAGGCAGGGTCCAGACCCCGAACGGGTGGTCCTTGTCATCCTTCGGATTGGCGTTGATCTCGCTCCTGGCATCCAGCTTGAAGCCCGCCTTCTCGATGGCAGCGACGACGTAGGCCGTCTCCATGTAGCCGGTCGGAGCGCCCTCGCCCTGGGGCCTGGGGTCGGAGCGGTGCTCCTCGACGCCAAGCAGGCCGCCGGGCTTCAGCACCGCGAAGAAATCCGCCAGCACCTTGTCGAGCATCGGGCCCTGGGCCGCCCAGTTGTGCAGGTTGCGGGCCGTGATGACCAGGTCGGCGGATCCCGCCGGGCCGAGCGGCGCCGACTTCGGACCGAAGTTCACATATCGCGGCGTCCCGAACAGGGCGGCGTCGGCGTACCTGGCCTCGAAGGTCGCCCGGGCCTTGCGCGCGCCCTCGGAGAGCTGCGGGTTGGCCAGGTCCGCGACGCCGGCGATGTAGGTTCCCTTGGTCGCCTTGGCGTAGGGGGCCAGAATCTCGGTCCAGTAGCCGCTGCCCGGGCTGATCTCGATCACCGTCTGTCCGGGGCCCAGGCCCCAGAACACCAGGCTGTCGTAGGGATGGCGGTGCGGATCGCGCTTGCGGTGCGCCTCCGACCGCTGCGGGCCGGCGATGGCGGCCTCGAGCGCCTTGTCGCGCCCCTTGGCGAAGACGGCGCCTGGAGCCAGGGCCGACGATCCCATCAGCAAGAGAGCCGTGCGCCGTGCGATCATCCCCGATCCTTCCCTGATTTGCGGGCCGCACCCTAGCGGCGTGAACGGCTTGGTGAAACCCTGTTCACCCGCCCCTTGAAATCCATTTCCCCCCGCACCAACTCCTCGTTCGAAGGCGCCGTCAGGGTCTTCCGGGTTCGAGGACAGTGCCAATCTGGACTGTCGCAGGACCTGCCAACCAACATTGCTTCTGAAGAAGGATGTGACATCCATGCGTACCATCGACTTTTCGCCCCTGTACCGTTCCGTCGTCGGCTTCGACCGGCTGGCCTCGCTGCTCGATGCGGCCGCCGCCCAGGACGGCCAGGCGGGCTATCCCCCCTACAACATCGAACGGGTCGGTGATGACGCCTACCGCGTCGAGATCGCGGTGGCCGGCTTCCGGCCGGACGAACTGACCGTCGAGGTCAAGGAAAACCTGCTCACCGTCACCGGTCGCAAAGCGGCCAACGACGAGCAGCGCAAGTACCTGCATCGCGGTCTGGCCGAGCGCAACTTCGAGCGCCGGTTCCAGCTGGCCGACTATGTGATCGTCACCGACGCCAACCTGTCGGATGGCCTGCTGTCGATCAGCCTCGAGCGCCAGCTTCCGGAAGCCCTGAAGCCCCGCACGATCAAGATCGGGACCTCTCCCGCCTCGAGCTTGATCGAAGGCGACAAGGCGGCCTAGACGCTTAGGCAGCCTCAAAACGGGAAGGGCGGCGTCTCCGGGCGCCGCCCTTTTTCCTGTCTCCGCTAGGCCGCGTCGAGGCCGATGGTCGTGCTGATCTCGGCGTCGCGGAAGCTGGTGGAGGACAGTTTGGCGCCGGTCAGGTCGGCGCCGCGCAGGTCGGCGCCGTCGAGGTTGGCGCTGCTCAGGTCCGCCGCCTGGGCATGGACATAGCGCAGCCGGGCCTGGCTGAGGCTGGCCGGGTTCGACCGGCCGGGAGCGAGCGGCAGGACCGCCATCACCGCGCCACGCAGGTCGGCCTTGGTCAGGTTGGCGCCGTTGAGCTTGGCGCCGCGCAGGTCGGCGCGCTGCAGGTTGATTCCCCGCAGGTCGGCGCCTTCGAAGTTGGCCCCCT
>DASPLD010000233.1:0-14232 GCA_035627755.1 Caulobacter sp.
GACGGTTAGCGGGCGGGGGAGCATCTGGGCTCCAGCGGCGTTGAGCCCTCATGGCCAAACGCGACCTCAAGACCTACCAGTCCATGCGTGACTTCGACGTCACCGCCGAACCCAGCGGCGCCGAGGGGGTAAAGCCCTCCAAGGCCCTGCGCTTCGTCATCCAGAAGCACGCCGCCACCCGGCTGCACTACGACCTGCGGCTGGAGTGGGAAGGCGTCTTCCTCTCCTGGGCGGTGACCAAGGGCCCCTCGCGCGACCCCGCCGACCGGCGCCTCGCGGTCGAGGTCGAGGACCATCCGCTGGGCTACGGCGACTTCGAGGGGACCATCCCCAAGGGCCAGTACGGCGGCGGCACGGTGATGCTGTGGGACCGCGGCTTCTGGGCGCCCGAGCCCGGCTTCGACGTCGCCAAGGGCCTCAAGAAGGGCGAGCTGAAGGTGGTGTTCGCCGGCGAGCGGGTGAAGGGCGGCTATGTCCTGGTCCGGCTGCGGGGCGACAAGTTCGGTCGCGGCACGAAGAACAACTGGCTGCTGATCAAGCACCGGGACGAGTTCGTCCGTGAGGGCGACAGCGACGCCCTGCTCGAGGAGAACAATTTCTCCATCGCCTCGGGCCGCACCATGGAGGAGATCGCCGCCGGCAAGGGCAAGCGTCCCACGGCCTTCATGACCAAGACCCCGCCCAAGGCCGACGCTGTCTGGCAGAGCAACCGGGACCCCGAAGCCAGCGCCGAGAGGGCCGCCAAGCAGGCGGACGCGCCCAAGGCCGCCACGGCCGAGCAGCCCAAGCCGGCGAAGAAGGGCAAGGCGCTGAAGACCCTGCCCGACTTCATCGAGCCGCAGCTCTGCAAGCTGGTCGACCGGCCCCCGCCGGGCGCCCGCTGGGGCCATGAGATCAAGTTCGACGGCTATCGCATGCAGATGCGCGTCCAGGGCGGCAAGGCGACGTTGCGCACCCGCAAGGGCCTCGACTGGACGCACAAGTTCAAGGCCATCGCCAAGGATGGCGCAGACCTGCCCGACTGCATCATCGACGGCGAGATCTGCGCCCTGGACGACAAGGGTTCGCCCAGCTTCGCCGGCCTGCAGGCCGCCCTTTCGGCCGAGAGGACGGACGACCTGATCTTCTTCGTCTTCGACCTGCTGGCGGTCCAAAGCGACGTCGGGGGCGAGGACCTGCGCCCCCTGCCCCTGGCGGAGCGCAAGGCGCGGCTCAGGGCGCTGGTCGCCGAAGGCACGCCGCGCCTGCGCTACGTCGAACATTTCGAGCAGGCGGGCGAGGCCGTGCTCAGCTCCGCCTGCCGGATGGACCTGGAGGGGATCATCTCCAAGGACCTCAAGGCGCCCTACCAGTCGGGCCGCTCGGCCAGCTGGACCAAGGCCAAGTGCCGGGCCGGGCATGAGGTGGTGATCGGCGGCTGGACCCAGACCGGCAGCGCCTTCCGCTCCCTGATCGCCGGCGTCTACCGGGACGGCAAGCTGGTCCACGTCGGCCGCATCGGCACCGGCTTCGGCAAGGACAAGGTCAACCAGCTGCTGCCCAAGCTGAAAGCGCTGGAAATCGACAAGTCTCCGTTCAGCGACCGCGAACCCAAGGGCCGTGGCGGGACCAAGGCGGGCGCGTCCCACTGGGTGAAGCCCGAGCTGGTCGCCGAGATCGAGTACGCCGGCTTCACCGGCGACGGCAACATCCGCCAGGCCGTGTTCAAGGGCCTGCGCGAGGACAAGCCGGCGAGGGAGGTCGAGGCCGAGGCCGCGCCGGTCACTACCGAGCTGGCCGAGCCGACGCCTACAGTGGTCAAATCAACGCCCATCACCGTCAAGGCGCCCAACTCGGCCGACGTGATGGGCGTGCGCCTGTCCAGCGCCGACAAGGCGCTGTGGCCGGACGGCGGCGATGGCGAGCCCGTAACCAAGCTCGACCTTGCGCAATACTACGAGGCCGTCGGGCCCTGGATGATCGAGCACATCAAGGGCCGGCCCTGCTCCATCATCCGGACCCCGGAAGGCCTTGACGGCGAACGCTTCTTCCAGCGCCACCTGATGAAGGGCGCCTCCAACCTACTGACCGAGGTCAAGGTGTTCGGCGACCACAAGCCCTACCTGCAGATCGACCGCATCGAGGGCCTGATCGCGGTGGCCCAGACCAGCGCTACCGAACTCCACCCGTGGAACTGCCAGCCCTTCGAGCCCGACAACCCCGGCCGCCTGGTCTTCGACCTCGACCCCAGCGAAGGCCTGGGCTTCGAGGACGTGATCGAGGCCGCCCGCGAGATCCGAGACCGGCTGGAGGAACTGGGCCTGGTGACCTTCTGCAAGACCACGGGGGGCAAGGGTTTGCACGTCGTCACCCCCCTGTCGAAGGTAAAGAACGGCCCCGACTGGCCAGCCGCCAAGGCCTTCGCCCGCGAAGTCTGCGCCCGCATGGCCGCCGACAGCCCCAGCCGCTACCTGATCAACATGAGCAAGGCCAAGCGTGAGGGCCGCATCTTCCTCGACTATCTGCGCAACGACCGGATGAGCACCGCCGTGGCCCCCCTGTCGCCCCGCTCGCGGCCCGGCGCCCCGGTGTCGATGCCGCTGAACTGGAGCCAGGTGAAGAAGGGCCTCGACCCGATGAAGTACACCCTTCGCACCGCGCCCAGGATCGTGAAGGGCATGAGCGCCTGGGAGGACTGGTGCGAGAGCGAACGCCCGCTGACAGCGGCGATGAAGCGGTTGGACCGTGGAGCGAAGGCGGCGAAGGGTGAGGCGCGGTTGGGGGCCTGACGGTCTAAGCCCGCTTCTTCGCCGGGGCCTTCGACGCCGCGGTCTTCTTCGGAGCCGCCTTCTTAGCAGGCGCCTTGCCTGCCCCGCCCTTTGCCTCCAGGCTCTTGCGCAGCGCCGCCATCAGATCCACCACGTTGGTGTCGTCCGGCTCCTCAGCCTGCACCACCCGGCCCTTGCCCTTCTTCTTCTCGGCGATCAGCTGCCGCAGGGCGTCCTCGTACCGGTCGGTGAACTTCGACGGGTCGAACGGGCCTTCCTTCTGCTCGATGATCTTCTGGGCGATGGCGACCATCTCCGTGTCGGGCTTGTGGGCCGGGATGTCGTCGAAGAAGTCGGCGGTGTCGCGCACCTCGTCGTGGCTGCGCAATGACCAGGCGATCAGCCCCTTGTCGCGCGGCTCGATCCCCAGCAGCCGCTCTCGCTGGTGCATGACCACCCGGGCCAGGGCGATCTTGCCGGTCTTCGCCATTGCCTCGCGGATCACCGAGAAGGCGTCGAGGGCGATCTTGCCGTCGGGGACCATGTAGTAGGGGTTGTCCCAGTACCGGCGGTCGATGTCCTCGGCGTCGACGAACCGTTCGATGTCGATCGTGCGGGTGCTTTCCAGCCGCACGCTGTCGATCTCTTCCTGGGTCACGACGATGTAGTTGTCCTTCTCGTACTCGTAGCCCTTGACCAGGTCCTTGCGCTCCACGGGCCCGATCTCCGGATCGGTGGGGATCATCCGGATGCGGTTGTGGGTGTCCTTGTGCAGCAGGTTGAAGTGCACGTCCTTGGTGGTCTGGGTCGCCGTGTAGAGGGCCACCGGACAGGTGACGAGCGACAGGCGCAGGTGGCCTTGCCAGGTGGGGCGGGCTGCCATGGGAGGTCTCCGATTCGCGGAGTCCAACGTGGCGGCGGCTGGATCGTTGCCACATCCAGACAGCCGTCATCCCGGCCGCAGGGCGAAGCCCGGAAAGCCGGGACGCAGGAGGGCCGTGCGCCGCCTGCCGAGGCCGAAACGGCGGCGCGCTGTCACTCCTGGGTCCCGGATCAGGCCTGCGGCCTGTCCGGGATGACAGAAGGGCTAGTACCGCGCCCGAAGGGTCAGGCTGACGGTGCGGTTCTCGCCCGGCGTGCCGACGATCAGGCCGGAGTTGCCCGACACCACGGTGATGTTCTGGATGTACTCCTCGTCGAAGGTGTTGCGGACCAGCACGAAGGCTTCCCAGCCGGCGTCGGACTCGAAGCCGAACCGCAGGTTCACGAGCTCGTAGGCCGGGAGCCGGGCGTACTTCGATACCGCAGCGTCGGCGTAGTAGGCCGAGCGGAAGCTGGCGTCGACGCCGAAGTACGCCTCTCCGCCCAGCCGGCCGAGGGTCACGTCCTGGCGGTATTCGCCGCCGAACGATCCGGCCCACTTCGACACCCCCGGCAGCTCCTTGCCCGACAGGTCGCAAGCCGCGGTGGAGGTTCCGATCCGCTCCAGTGGGCAGGGCCCGTTGGCGAAGCTGTCGTACTGGGCGTCGGTGTAGGCGAGGTTGCCGTAGAGGCTGAAGCCGCCGATCCGGCGGGTGGCGAAGTCCAGCTCGAGGCCCTTCAGGGTCACCAGTTCGACGTTGGACAGGTAGCCGCGCAGGGCGCCGGGGCCGGTGTCGACCACGTTGGCCTGGAAGTTCTCCACCTCGGTGGAGAACACCGCGATGTTGAACACCAGCAGGTCGTCCAACAGCTGGGTCTTCAGGCCCGCCTCGTAGGTGACGACCTCTTCCGGCTCGACCACGGCGTTGACCAGGGACGGCAGGCCGGCCGAGGTGGTCGGGATGCCGGCCATGTTGATGCCGCCCGACTTGAAGCCCTGCGAATAGGTCCCGTAGAGGTGGATCTTGTCGGTGATGTCGTAGGACACCGCAAGCTGGCCCGACCAGGAGCCGTCGCTCGTCTCGGCCGAATAAGCCTGCGGACGGGCGACGCCCAGGCGGCGGTTGATCAGCACTGGATCGGCCGTGACCAGGCCGCCGGAAACGCTGGCGACATACTCGCCCTCCTTTTCCTCCTTGGTGTAGCGGAGGCCGGGCGTGATCCGCAGCCGGTCGGAGATGGTCCAGGTCAGCTGGCCGAAGGCGGCGTAGCTGGTGGTGTCGATGCTGGAGACGTTCGAAACGGTGTAACCGTCGAGCAGCGCCGCCGGCGTCGCGGTCCCCGGCAGCAGCCAGTAGGAGGCGTCGGAACCGTACTCCGTCACACCGTCCGTGCTGACGTTCTGGTCGAAGTAGTAGAGGCCCGCCGTCCAGTCGATGCGGCTGGACCCATTCGAGGCCAGGCGCAGTTCGAAGGTGTCCTGCGTCTGGTGCGAGGGGTTGGCCGACTGGCGGGTGACGTCCAGGGCGGTGTAGTCGCGGTCGTTGCGTGGTTCCCAGTCCCATTCCCGGTGGGCGCCAATGGCGGTCAGCGCGCCCCAGCCGAAGTCGTAGTCGGCGGTGAGGGACAGGCCGCTCAGCCACTGGTCGGCCTGGATCTCATCGTCCACGTCGGCCAGGCGGTCATGGATATTGGCGCTGGGCGGGGCATAGCCGCGGCCGGCGGCCAGGGCCGGGTACTGCTGGTTTGCCGGCTTGAGGGTCGGGCCGTACTTCCAGAACAGCTGGGTGCAGCATTCCGGCTGCTGGCTGGTGTAGTCGGCGTTGAAGCGCAGCAGCAGGTCGGGGTTGACCTGCCAGAGCAACTGGCCGCGGACCGTCTCGCTCTCGCGGGCGTTCTGGTTCTTCTTCTGGACCGGGTTGTAGATGTCACCATCGCGGTAGGTCCCCACGGCCGACAGCCGGAAGGCCAGCACGTCCTTGACGATCGGGCCGCTGACCCCCGCCTTCAGCTGGCGGAAGTTGTAGCTGCCGTAGCTACCCTCGATGTGGGCCGTGTAGCGGTCCGTGGAGGCGTCCCGCGTGATGATGTTCAGCGCGCCGGCCGTGGTGTTCTTGCCGAACAGGGCGCCCTGCGGCCCGCGCAGGATCTCGACGCGCTCGACGTCGACGAAGTCGGATAGGGCGGAGCCCGGGCGCGAGTTGTAGACGCCGTCGACGTAGATGCCGACGCCCTGCTCCAGGCCGTCATTCGCCAGGCCGTAGGAGGCCCCCAGGCCCCGGATGGTCACCGCCGTGTTGCGGCCGTTCGGCGACAGCACTTGCAGGGTCGGCGCCAACTGGGTCAACTGGATGACGTTGCTCACCCCGGCCTTGTCGAGCTTCTCGCCCGAGGTCACCTGCAGGGCGATCGGCACCGCCTGGGCGCTCTCTTCGCGGCGGCGGGCGGTGACGACCAGTTCGCCGACCGCGTTTTCCTGCGGCTGTTCTCCGGTGGCGGCCGCGCCCTCCACGGCCAGGGGGTCGGCGGCAAGGGCGGCGGGACCGGCCAGCAGGCAGGCGGCCCCGGCCAGCATGATCAGCTTGCGGGTCTTGCGGGCGCGAACAGGCATGAAAGACGACTCCCCGGCCGCGCGCTGTTTCCCGCCCCGTGGCGGCGCACCGGCCTGCGTCCTTCTTATTCCTATTATATAGATAGGATTAAGACAGATTTTCTGTCGTCGCCTTTATCGCCTACAGCAGCCAGCCGCCCTGCCCCGCCGGCTCGAGGCCGGTAAGCACGGCCCCGCCGGTGGCATCGCCCGTGAACCGGACCTGCAGGTCGGCCAAGCCGTCCCCGTCCACGTCGAGCCGGAGCAGGGTGCAGGAAGACGCCGCCACATAGCTCAGCACCGCCTGCCCCGCCTGGCCGGAGAAGGCCGAGACGAAGGCGAAGGCCTGCTCGCCCGCGGTCCCGATATCGGCGTCGATGCCGGTCAGGTCGACGCGGTCGCCGCCCGCGAAGTCGAGATCGACGACCTGGTCGGTCTCGAACAGCCCGCCTAGGGTGCTGGCCAGCACCGCATCCGCGCCGAACCGGAAGACGTCCCGTCCAGCGGCGCCCGACAGCATGTCTCCGCCGGCCCCGCCGTCCAGCAGGTCATCCCCGCCGCCGCCGAACAGCTGGTCGGATCCCGCAAGGCCCAGCAGGCTGTTGCCGGCCCCGTTGCCGGTGAGGATGTTCGCCAGGCCGTTTCCGGTCCCCGCCAGCCCTGCGGTCCCGTCGAGGACCAGCCGCTCGACCTGCTCGCCCAGCGTCCAACCGATGCTGGCCCGCACCGTGTCGACCCCCTCAGCCGCCAGCTCGACGATCTGGTCGAAGACGTTGTCAACGAAATAGTTATCGTCCCCGGCGCCGCCCTCCATCCGGTCCGCCCCGGCGCCGCCATCGAGGCGATCATTGTCGGCCCCGCCGTAGAGTACGTCGGCGCCGGCGTCTCCGAACAGCTGGTCCGTCCCGTCCTCGCCGTGCAGGGTGTCGACCTCGCTGCCGCCCTCCAGGATGTCCGCGCCCGTTCCGCCGAGCAGCAGGTCGGCGCCGGCGTCGCCCTGCAGGCGGTCGGCGTCCGCGCCGCCGACCAGGGTGTCGGCGCCATCGCCGCCCAGCAGCTGGTCGGCGCCGCCCTCCCCGTCCAGCGAATCAGCGCCGCCATGACCCTTGATCAGGTCCGCGCCGCCGCCGCCCAGCATCACGTTGGCCCCGCTGTTTCCGTCCAGGGTGTTGGCGAGGCTGTTGCCGGTCCCGCCGATGTTCCCGGCCCCTTCCAGGACCAGGCTCTCGACATTGGCGGCCAGGGTGACGGTGACGGTGGCTCGCACCTGGTCGGCGCCCTCTCCGCCGGCTTCGATGACCACGTCCCCGGCGTCGTCCACATAGTAGATGTCGTCCCCGGCCCCGCCCTCCATGACGTCGGCGCCAAGGCCCCCAATCAGCTGGTCGAGGCCGGCCAGGCCGTAAAGGTGATCGTTGGCGACGCCGCCGGTAATCCGGTTGTCCAGCGCGTTGCCGGTCAGGGTCTGTGACCGGGTCCAGGTTCCGACCAGCCGCTCGACGTCGGCGCCGAGGGCGTAGCTGGCCCGGGCCGTCTCGACCGTGTCGATCCCCTCGCCGGCCAGTTCGTCGACCACGTCACCGGCGCTGTCGACCACATAGGTGTCGTTGCCCGCGCCCCCCACTAGGTGGTCGGCGCCGCTGCCGCCGTCCAGCCGGTCGTTTCCGGCGTCGCCCCGCAGCAGGTCGTTGCCCCCGCCGCCCATCATGGTGTCGCCGAAGTCGGTTCCCCAGAAGTCGTCCGCAAGTCCTGTCCCGGTCAGGCCGACGCCGCTCTCGCGCGGGTCCACGATGACGGTCTGCATCTCGTCGAAGTCACTGTTCATCACCGACACGGCGATGCGCCCGTCGGCCATCAACGACAGACTGGGGCCCGTGAAGGCGGCGGCGCTGGCGGGCGCCGCGAGCACTTCGAGCGGATCGCCATAGGGCGCGCCATCCGCATCGAAGCGGGTCAGTACGACCCTCGCGCCGTCCACCGGCGAGTCGGATAGCGAAGCGACGACGAAGCCGCCATCGGGGAGGCCCAGCACATCGACCGGCGATCCCAGGGCTCCCCCGGCGGTCGCGGCCCCCACCACCACTGTGGGCCCAGCGTTGCCCTGGGCGTCGTAGCGCTGGACATAGGCGTTCCCAGACTGACGCCAGGCCAGGACGAAACCTCCGTCCGCGAGGGCCGAGATTTCAGGCGGCAGGGGGGCGCCGTCGGCGTCCGGCGTCGGCAGTTCGCCCGTCCTGGCCGTCCCGTCGGCTTCGAAGATGCGCGCCTGGGAGCCGGCTGAAGTGTCCCGCCAGACCAGCACGATGGCGCCGTCGTCCAGCACGGCCATCGAGGGGTTGATCTGGCTGCCGGCCACGTTGACGTTGGCCCGCAGCACGGCGCTTGCCGGCGTCGCCGCGTCATCGAACAGCTGGAAGTAGACGTTGACGCTCGTCGGATCCAACGCGTCGATGCGCGCCGACCATGCGATCGCGAAGCCGCCCCCCGGCAGAGGCTGGACGTCCACCGAACCGCCCAGCAGGGTCGTGATCGGAATGGAACCGGTCGTCAGGAGCTCCAGGCCGGGCGTCAGCGGCAGAATATCGATGCTCGCGCCAGCCTGGTCGGGGGCCACCAGAACAGGCTGGCCGATGACGGTCAGGGCCGCCTCGGGGAACCGAATGCCGGAAATGGCGAACGTCGAGGGCGCGCCGGCCGCATCGCCCGCGCCGTCGTACCGCTGCACATAGACCTGGAAGCCGTCCGAATAGACGACGGCGTAGCCGCCGTTCACGAGGCCGATGACGGCGCCCTCGTTGCCGTCGATGGCCGTTTGCGTGTTCCACAGGGTCAGGGCAGGCATGGGATCGTCTCCTTCAACGATCCGCTCCAATGAACCCACATCCGGGAGCCGAACACTGTAGAAAACTGCTAGTCTGCGATTTGCGGGCGGTGGGGTTTGCGATGGGTTTGGTCGCGCAAGGCGTTGAATTTGAGCCGGTCTTCACGCCGGAGGCCCTGGCGGCGGTCCGCGCCCACCCTGGATTCCGCGCCGCGGTCACCGGCCTCGCCCGCACCTCGGTCGAGCTCTACAGCGGCCACCGGCTGCTCAACCTGGTGGCCTCCGACCGCGGACGATTCGTGACCGCCATGCTGGTCGGGAGGCTGCACCACGAGGGCCGACTGACCGCCGCCAGCCTCAAGTCGCTCTGCGCCCGCCACGGCTTCGCCAGTCCGGGACGGACCAGCGCCCTGATCGCCCTGATGCGCTGGGCCGGCTACCTGACCGTCCAGGGCCGCACCCTGATCCCGACGCCCCGGTTCTTCGCCACCCAGGGCCAGCGGGTGGCCGGCGAACTGGCCGCCGTCGGCCAAGTCAGCCCCGCCGCGCGCACGGTCAGCGAACGCCTGCCCGACCCCGCCCTGCTCGGCCGCTTCCTGACCGCCCTGACCCAGCTCTACGAGTCCGGCGAGCGGCTGGTCGACAACGCCCCGGTGCTGGAGTTCTGCATCGAGCGGATCGGCGGCTTCCTGGTCCTCAACGACCTGATGCTGCGGGCGCGCGAGACCGACGACATCCTGCCGATCTCGGTCTCGGCCTGGTCCCGCCGCTTCTGCATCTCCCGGCCGCATGTGCTGATGGTGCTCCGCGAGGCCGAGGCCGCCGGCCTGATCGCCCGCACGGAGGCCGGCGTCGAGGTCCGCCCCGCCCTGCTGGAGGCCCTGGACGCCTTCTTCGCGGGGGTCATCCACGTCAATGCCCGGGCCGCCGAAGAGGCGCTGGGCCCTGCGGCCGTTTAGAACGGACGTTTATCCCTGCTTGCCTATTGGCGCGGGGGCCGTAATGCTCCGTTTCCGGAAGGGAAGGGCCTAAAATCGTGAGTCTCGACGAAACCGCGCAAGAGTCGCCGGGCCCCGAGGCCGAGGCCGCCACCAAACAGCTGGTGTTCAACGCCGCCGAGCGGCTGTTCGCGCTCAAAGGCTTCCAGAACGTCTCGGTCCGCGACATCACCGCCGAGGCCGGCGTCAACCTGGCCAGCGTCAACTACCACTTCGGCTCCAAGGACGCCCTGCTGTTCGAGATCTTCCGCCGGCGCACCGCCGAGCTGAACCGCGAACGCGCCCGCATGCTGCACGAGGCCAACGACCGGGCCGGCGGCAAGCCGGGCGTGCGCGACATCCTCACCGCCCTGATCGCCCCGCCGCTGCGCTGGCTGGATCCGGCCAATGACCGCCGCATCTCCCTGCAGTTCCTGATCCGCGCCCGCAGCGAGGGCGGCGCCGAGATCCGGGAGGTGCTGGGCACGGACGTGTCCCACCTGCGCCGCTTCTCCGACGCCCTGCTGGCCGCCTGCCCGAACCTGGCGCCCGAGGAGGTCTACTGGCGGCTGCACTTCGTGCTCGGCATGATCCACCAGAACCGGTTCATGGAGCTCGACCGGCTGCATGTGCTCTCCGAGGGCCTCACCCGGGAGGACGATATCGCCGGCCTGCAGCGCCGCATGGTCGACTTCGCCGCCGCGGGCTTCGCCGGCTGACCGCGGACGTCCCTCTCCGAAGAGAGGGACGCGGTCTGGTCTAGATCGTCGGGGTGTTCGGGGTGGTGGTGGTCGTCGCGCCGCCGGGATGCACCGTGGTGGTGGTCCCGCCGGCGGGCGGGAGGACGGCTTCCTCGGTCACCCGCGCCTTGGCCTCCCAGGCGTGCCGGCGCTGGCCGTAGCGGCCTCCGAAGATGGCGGCGACCGCGCCCAGCAGCATGGTCAGGAAGGCCCACAGGGCGACGGTGGCGGTGGAGTCCGCCGCCGCATCGGTCTCGCGGCGCACCGGGGGCGGGACCGCGAGCGCGTCCTCGGACCCTTCGCCGGCCAGCGGCGGGTTGACGGCGTCGACCACATAGTTCGGTTCCTCGACGCCGTTGCTGTCGAGGCCCTGGACCAGGGAGGTGACCCCGCCCAGCGCGCTCGACCCCGCGAGAACGATCGCGATCAGGAACGCCAGGGCCCAGACGGCCAGCCCGTGCAGATAGCCCTTGTGGTGGTCGGAGTACTTGGCCGCCCGGCTGGCCACGAAGCCGCCGACGAACAGGGCGATGGCGTTGGCGATGGCCACCCAGGCCCCGGCGCCGGCGCTGAAGCCCGCCGCCTCGCCACGGGTCATCTCGAACGGATCGATCGAGGCGGCGCCGAGCGCCACGCCGAGCAGGTTGAGCATCGCGCCCACGGCGATGGCCACCACGGCGCCGGCGATCACCGCAGGCCAGGAGACCAGGATGTGGAGCGGATGGTGTTCGTGAGCCGTCGGTTGAACAGCGGACATGGTTTCAGCCTCCCAGTGCGGCGCTGATGCGCCTGTGGGATGGCTAACGCCGGTCACCCGGCTTGGTTCAGGCCGCGGCCGCCGGGGTGAAGGCGCCGTCGCGCAATTCGGGCGGGATCGACAGGTAGATGCTCGGCGGGGCGATGTTCAGGCGCGCCCGCGCCGCCTCCAGGTCCTCGGCGAACAGGGCCGGATAGTCGACCTCCGGAAGCCAGGCGGCCGCCTTGCCGTTCTTCCACGCCTGCCGGATGGCGGCGCGATAGGGCTGGCCGTTCTTCGCCTGTCCAAACTTGTTGGCCGCCGCCAGGGCGATCATCGCAAAGCCGAGGCTGCGGGTCTGCGGAAAGGAGAAGGCCACCAGGCAGGCCTCGCCCAGGGCGTCGGTGCGATAGCCGCTGAGCACGTGCCAGACGTCGTGTACGTCGCGTAGCCGGCGTGCGTACCAAGTCAGCGGATGGGCGGCCTCGACCTGGGAATCGAGGGTCTGCTCGCTGATCTCCTTCAGCCCGTCGGCGGTGAACCCCCGCTCGTCCATATGGGCCAGGTAGGCGGCGCCGACGGTGCCCGGCGCGAAGCTCTCCAGCCAGGCGCGGTCCATCAGCCGGTCGTTCAGCTCGTCCCGCTCATAGGCGATCCGGCCGCCGCGGGGCGTCTTCAGCAGCCGCGCATAGCCGTTGGGAATCGCCTTGCCGGTCAGCGCCCGCATCAGGTCGAACACCGCGGCGGTGTCCTCCTTGTCGGCCATCAGCCGCCGCACCGCCTTGAAGGCGCGCACGGGCTGCAGCCGCATGGCGTCACCCTTGCGAAACTCGACTTCCGGGCGGTTGGGCGCGAAGTTGTGGGTGACGGCGTTCATGTCGAAACTTTCGGCAGGGTGGACGCCACATCCATATGTTAACAGTGCTCAGATAGCAAGCCGGAGTTCGCCTTGGTCCGCCTCGTCAAGCGATCGGTGTCGCTCACCGGCCACGCCACCTCCCTGGCCCTGGAGCCGGAGTTCTGGGCGGCGCTGGAAGCGGCCGCCGCTGATCAGGGCCTCACCCTCGCCCGGCTGATCGTGCGCATCGATGAGGGCCGCGGCGAGCGGCCCCTGGCCTCGGCCTGCCGCGTCTACGCCCTTACCCAGGCCGTGCGGGGCTAGGCAAGGGCAGCGGCTCGGGGTTCGGCGTCGCCGGCAGCCTGGGCGCCCGCGGCATCTCGATGTCGATGCTGGCCGCGCGGTCTCGCAGGTCGGGCGTGCCGCCGCCCCACACCACCCAGCCGATCAGCAGGGCGAGGATGAACGCGCCGCCGAGCAGCAGGCCCGTGAAGGCTCCGCCCCCGCGGCGTTGTCTCGGATGGGTTCTGGCATGCGCCATGGCCGCCTCCTTCTGGTCCTCCAGAAGAACGGCTGCCGCGCGGCGACGTTCCGCCGGCGCCCGAACCGGTCAGCCCGGCGGCAGGCGGTCGCGGATCTCGCCCATGCGGTTGTAGATCTGGAAGGCCAGGATGGCGAGCTCGCAATAGAACCGCCAGAGGATGACCATCAGCACCCCGAACAGCGGGAACAGGATGAAGCCCAGGATGCCCATTCCGCCGTTGCCGTATCCGTCGCCGAACCCGCCCGCCAGCGACCCGAACATGCCGAACAGTACGAACAGCGCGATGCCGATCAGCCCGGCATAATAGACGAACTTGATCAGCCCCGACCCGATGAGGGTCTCGAAGTCCAGGAACCGCCCGATCCAGTTCCGGCCGGCCGCCACAGTGGTGTTCTCGCTCATCTCATTGGCCCCTCGCGCGGGCCAGGCGCCCGCTCCCCGCGAAGAGCGAATCCGCTCGCGCGGACGGGAACGCTAACACCGTTCCGCCAAAGGCCAAATCGCGCGCCTCCGGGCGCCGTTGTGCTACATACGTTCCCCTCATGCCAGAATCTCCCGCCCCCGCTCCCCTGCCCTCGCCGCGCATCTCCGACCTCGCCCGCGTGCAGGGCCCCGACTATCTCGAAGGCCTGAACCCCGAGCAGCGGCAGGCCGTCGAGGCCACCGAGGGCCCTGTCCTGGTGCTGGCCGGCGCCGGCACCGGCAAGACCCGCGTCCTGACCACCCGACTGGCCCACATCCTGGCCACGGGCCGCGCCAGGCCGTGGGAGCTGCTGGCCGTCACCTTCACCAACAAGGCCGCCCGGGAGATGCGCGAGCGGATCGCCGCCATCATCGGCCCCAGCGCCGAGGGCCTGCGCTGGCTCGGCACCTTCCACAGCGTCGCCGCCCAGATCCTCCGCCGCCACGCCGACCTGGTGGGGCTGAAATCCAGCTACACCATCCTCGACACCGACGATCAGGAACGGCTGCTGAAACAGGTGATCGAGGACGCCAACCTCGACCCCAAGCGCTGGACCCCCAAGCACCTGGCCGGCCTGATCGACCACTGGAAGAACCGCGGCTGGACCCCCGAAAAGCTGCCCCCGGCGGAGGGCAGCCACTTCGCCAACGGCAAGGGCGAGCCCCTCTACGCCGCCTACCAGGCCCGCCTGCGCACGCTGAACGCCTGCGACTTCGGCGACCTGCTGCTGCACAACCTGACCATCTTCCAGAAGCACCCGGACGTGCTGGCGGAGTACCACGGCCGCTTCCGCTACATCCTGGTCGACGAGTACCAGGACACCAACGTCGCCCAGTACCTCTGGCTGCGTCTGCTCGGCCAGAAGAGCCAGAACGTCTGCTGCGTCGGGGACGACGACCAGTCGATCTACGGCTG
>DASPLD010000234.1:0-5186 GCA_035627755.1 Caulobacter sp.
CGGACGGGAGTACGACCTGGACCTGTTCATGATCGTCGCCGTGCGCGACTTCAATTTCGGGGCCATGGAGAACAAGGGCCTCAACATCTTCAACTCCTCGCTGCTGCTGGCTGACTCCGCGACGGCCACCGACATGGACTATGAGCGCATCGAAAGCGTCGTGGCGCACGAGTATTTCCATAACTGGACCGGCGACCGGATCACCTGCCGCGACTGGTTCCAGCTCTGCCTCAAGGAGGGCCTGACCGTCTTCCGCGACCAGGAGTTCAGCGCCGACATGCGCGGCGCCGCCGTGCAGCGGATCAAGGACGTCAAGGCGCTGCGGGCCCGGCAGTTCCCGGAAGACGCCGGACCGCTGGCCCATCCGGTGCGGCCGTCGAGCTACCTGAAGATCGACAACTTTTACACGGCGACCATCTACGAGAAGGGCAGCGAGGTCATCCGCATGCTCAAGGCCCTGCTGGGGCCCGCGGGCTTCAAGGCGGGGATGGACCTCTACTTCGAGCGGCACGATGGAGAGGCGACCACGGTCGAGGCCTTCATCCAGTGCTTCGCCGACGCCACGGGCCGGGACCTGGCCGCCTTCTTCGGCTGGTACGAGCAGGCCGGGACGCCGAAGGTGACCATCAGCCGCCGCTACGACGCCGCCAGCGGCAGGCTGGAGCTGACCCTGCGCCAGCAGACGGCCCCGACTCCGGGGCAGCCGGACAAGACTCCCCTGCCCCTCCCGGTGGCCATCGGCCTGCTGGACGAGGACGGGCGCGAACAGGCGCCGACCCAGATGCTGGTGCTGGAGGAGGCGGAGACCACGGTCACCCTGGAGGGCGTCAAGCGGCCGCCCGTGCTGTCGGCCCTGCGCGGCTTCTCGGCCCCGGTGAAGCTGGAGACCGACGCCCCGGCCGAGCACGACTATGTGCTGCTGGCCGCCGATCCGGACCTGTTCAACCGCTGGGAGTCCGGCCAGCGGCTGGCCACGCGGCTGATGCTGCACCGTGCCGCCGGCAACCCGGACGAGGCCGGCGAGGTCCGCTATGCCCAGGCCGTGGGCCGGGCGCTCGACGACCAGGCCGCCAATGCCGCCTTCAAGGCCCTGCTGCTCGCCCTGCCCAGCGAGCAGGACCTGGCCATGGAGATGCAGCCCGCCGACCCGGCGGCCATCCATGGCGCCCGCAAGGCGCTGCGGACGGTGCTGGCGAGCGAACTGGCGGGGCGACTGGCGCGGCTGCATGACGCCCTGGCTCATGGCGGGCCGTTCTCGGCCGACGCCGAGGCGGCCGGGCGGCGGGCCCTGCGCAACGCGGCGTTGGACCTGCTGACCGCCGGGCCGCCCGAGGCTGTGCTCGATCGGGCCCGGGCCCATTACGGCGCCGCCGACAACATGACCGACGCCATCGGCGGCCTCACCGCCCTGGTGGCGCTGGGCGACGAGGCGGCGGAGACGGCGCTGAGCGCCTTCCACGCCCGCTGGAAGCACGAGCCGCTGGTGATCGACAAATGGTTCGCCGCCCAGGCCCGTGACCCCGCTGAGGACGCCCTGCAGCGCATCGTCGCCCTGACCGGCCATCCGGACTTCGATCCTAAGAACCCCAACCGCCTGCGGGCCCTGGTGGGGACCTTCGCCAGCTTCAACCCGGCCCGGTTCCATGCCGCGGACGGGGCCGGCTACCGCTTCCTGGCCGACTGGATCATCGCTACCGACAAGGTGAACCCGATGACGGCATCCCGGTTCGTCGAGGCGCTCGGCGGCTGGCGACGGTACCGAGAGGACCTCGGGGCGCAGATGCGCGAGCAACTTCAACGGATTGCGGCGATCGAGGGACTTTCGAAGAACGTCTTCGAACTGGCCACCAAGGCCCTGGCCTGAGTCCCGGAAACCACGAATCGCGACCGACTGACTCAGGGGCGTTGATCACCCCTTAACGCGGTGACTCCGGGCGCCTAACATCCCCCTTCGGGGTGAATCGGCGCGCTGGGGACTTACGGCTTGGTTTGGACGCGTAAGGCAGGATCGAGCGACCCGGCCTTCGTGGCGGCGACCCCCCGCGCCTCGGCCCAGCCGTTGATGCGGCTGGCGATCCTGGCCGCCCTGCTGCTGCTCGCCGTCTACACCGCCTTCGGCGCCCAGAAGCTGGCGCGCGGCTGGACCAGCACCCCGGCCCAGGTTGGCCCCGCGGCCATCGCGGCCCTGCTAGCCAGCCGGGTCGAGGGCGCGCTCGGGGCCCAGCAGGCCGGGCTGCTGGCCGGCGCCGAGGTGCTGCGCCGCTCGCCGGAGAACCCGCTGGAGGCGGCCGAGCTCTCCCTCCGCATCGCCGGGCCGACGGCCACGGCCAGCGCCATCGTGAACGGTGAGACGGTCGCCGCGGCCTCAGGTGCGGTGACGGCCCCCGATTGGCGGGGCGCGGCGCGGGCGGCGGAGGCCTCGGGCCAGACCAGCTGGCTGGGCTCGGCGCCTGGCGACCGCGAACGGCTGTACCTCGCCCAGGCCCAGGCGACCCCTGCCGGGCGTTCCTGGCTGATCCTGATCTCCGATCCGGCCCGCGTGGCCGGGGCGGGCCTGACCCGCATCTCGGCCCTGGCCTTCGTCGACGGCCGGATCGCCGCCGGAGTCGGGCCGGGCGTCTCCTCCGCCTCGACCCTGCAGGAGGGGTTCGGCCTAAGGGTGAGGGACCTGCGCACGGACGTGCTGCTGCGCGGCCAGCTGCCGGACGGGGCGCCGCTGGACGTGGCGGTGCGGCCGATCGGCGACGGCGCCCTGCTGGCGGTGGCGGCCGACAAGACCCAGGGCCTGATGAGCGTCGACAGCGAGCGGATCGACGGCCTGGTCTCCCTGCTCGCCCCGCTGGCCGTGGGCATTGCCCTGGCGCTGCTGCTGCTGATCCAGGCCCGCCGCGCCCACGTCACCCAGCGCGCCATGGTGGCCAGCGAGGAACGCTACCGCCTGGCGGTCGACGCCGCCCGTTGCGGCATCTGGGAATGGGACCTTGAGAACGACAAGGTGTTCATGTCGGAGGTCACCGGGGTGATCTTCGGCTGGGGCGGGGCCGGGGTGGTCAGCGGCCAGGAGGTGCTCGACCGGGTCGCCCCCGACCACCGCGAACGGGTGCGCCAGGCGCTTGCCCACGCCGCCACCTACGGAGCCTTCGACGTCTCCTTCCGGGTGCCGGGGACGGAGGGCCGCCGCTCGATCTGGATCGACGCCCGCGGCCAGGGAGCCGGCGGTCCGGCCGCCCAGGAACACAGCCGGATCATCGGGGTGGCGCTGGACGTCACCGAGGAGCGGATCGCCCAGGCGCGGGCCCAGGCGGCCGAGAACCGGCTGCGCGACGCCATCGAAAGCGTGTCCGAGGCCTTCGTGCTGTGGGATCGGCACGGGCGGCTGCTGCTCTGCAACCGCAACTACCGCGCCACCTTCAACCTCGAGCCCAAGATCCTCAAGCCGGGCGCGGCGCGGGACCAGGTCAACCGCTTCGCCCAGCTGGCGATCAAGCAGGAGCACCCGTCCCCCCATGGCGCCAAGGGCGAACGGGAGGCCGAACTGATGGACGGCCGCTGGATCCAGATCAGCGAGCGGCGCACCGCCGAGGGCGGCCTCGTCATGACCGCCGCCGACATCACCGCCATCAAGATGCAGGAGGAGGCCCGGCGCCTCAACGAGGAGCAGTTGCAGAACGCCGTCGCCGGCCTGGAGCGCAGCCAGGAGCAGCTGGCGGAACTGGCCCGCAAGTACGAGGCCGAGAAGGTGCGGGCGGAGGGGGCCAACCGGGCCAAGAGCGAGTTCCTGGCCAACATGAGCCATGAACTGCGCACCCCGCTGAACGCCATCAACGGCTTCTCCGAAATCATGGTGGCCGAGATGTACGGCTCGATGGGCGACCCGCGCTACAAGGAGTATGCCCTCGACATCCATAACAGCGGCCAGCACCTTCTGGCCCTGATCAACGACATCCTCGACATGTCGAAGATCGAGGCCGGCAAGATGAACCTCAGGTTCGAGCCGATCAGCCTTGAGGAGGTGACCGAGGACGCGGTGCGGCTGGTCCGCAACCGGGCCGAAGCGGCCGGGCTGGAGGTGGGCGTGGAGTTCCCCCACCTGCCGGAGGTGGAGGGGGACTACCGGGCGATCAAACAGGTGCTGCTGAACCTCCTGAGCAACGCCATCAAGTTCACCCCGCGCGGCGGCCGGGTGACGGTGCGGGCCGAGCCGCGGCAGGACATGCTGGGTGAGCGGATCCGGGTGTCGGTGACCGACACGGGAATCGGGATTTCCAAGGAGGATCTGGCGCGGCTGGCCAAACCGTTCGAGCAGGTCGAGAGCCAGCATTCCAAAACCACCCAGGGGACGGGCCTGGGGCTGGCGCTGACCAAGAGCCTGGTCGAGCTGCACGCGGGCTCGCTGGAACTGGACTCGGCCCCCGGAGAGGGCACCACCGTCAGCTTCAGCCTTCCCATTCGCCAGGGACTGGGCGCGGCGCGGAGCGTGGCCTGACGACGCCATGCGCCGCGGTTATGGGACCCACAACCCTCGGCGCTTGACGATGTGAGGGCTAAGACCCTACGGCCGCCCCATGCCCGCCGACGCTGCTCGCCTGACCATCGATCTGGACGCCATCGCGGCCAACTACCGCCTGTTGCGCGACATGGCGGGCGGGGCGGAGACCGCGCCGGTGGTCAAGGCCGACGGGTATGGCATGGGGGCTGCGCAGACGGCGCTGCGGCTTTGGGCCGAGGGGGCGCGGACCTTCTATGTGGCGCGACTGGCCGAGGGCGAGGCCCTGCGCCGCGCGCTCGGGGACCGGCCGGCGGCCATCCTGGTGTTCGACGGCTGTCCGGCGGGGGCGGCGGGGCGGCTGCAGGCGGCGGGGCTGGTCCCCGTGCTCAACAGCCTCGAGCAGATCGGCGCCTGGCGCGGGGCGGGCGGGGACATCGAGGCCCTGCATGTCGACACCGGGATGAACCGGCTGGGACTGACGGCGGCGGAGGCGGGGCGCCTTGCCGCCGAGGGGGTCCGACCCTCGCTCATCCTCAGCCACCTGGCCTGCGCGGCGCAGCCGGGGCATGCGCTGAACGCCAGGCAACTCGGCCGCTTCTGCGAGGTCCGGCGCCTGTTCCCCGACGCCCGGGCCAGCCTGTCCAGTTCGGGCGGGGTGTTCCTGGGGCCCGACTTCCACCTCGACCAGGTGCGGCCC
>DASPLD010000235.1:0-9053 GCA_035627755.1 Caulobacter sp.
CTCTTGCAGCGGCAGGACCAGCAGTACCACTGGCTGAACGCCGGCTACGCCGATTTCGAGGGCTTCCTGGCGGCCCTGTCCTCCGCCCGGCGCAAGACCATTCGTCGCGAGCGCCGCGACGCCCAGGCGCAGGTGGACATCGTCGCCCTGACCGGGAGCGACCTGGCCGAGGAGCACTGGGACGCCTTCCACGCCTTCTACATGGACACCGGCTCGCGCAAGTGGGGCCGGCCCTACCTGAACCGCCGGTTCTTCAGCCTGCTCGGCGAGCGGATGGCCGACCGGGTGCTGCTGGTCATGGCGCGCCGGGAGGGGCGCTGGATCGCCGGGGCGCTCAACCTGATCGGCGACGACTGCCTCTACGGCCGCAACTGGGGCGCCCTCGAGGAGCGGCCCTTCCTGCATTTCGAGCTCTGCTACTACCAGGCCATCGAGCATGCGATCCGGCTGGGCCTGGCCCGCGTCGAGGCGGGCGCCCAGGGCCAGCACAAGATCGCCCGCGGCTACCTCCCCTCCCCCGTCTACTCCGCCCACTGGATCGCCGACCCGATGCTGCGCGAGCCGGTGGCGCGGTACCTGGACCAGGAACGGGCGTCGGTGCAGGGGGAGATGGACTGGTTGGCGGAGGCGTTTACGCCGTTCCGGCAATCCTGACCGTCATCCCGGCCGGAGGGCGAAGCCCGGAGAGCCGGGACCCAGGGCCAGCGGCGAATTGTTGGCGGCTACGCGGCGGCGGCGCCTCACCCCCGGGGTCCCGGGTCTTCGCTGCGCTACGCCCGGGATGACGACCTGGGTTGGGGCGTTCAGCTGGCGTCCCAGGACTCCTTGAGAAGCTTGACGATCCCGCCGTCCACCTCATCCGGGGACGACAGCGTCACGGCCGCCTTCAGCCGCTCCGACCAGCCCTCGTTCCGGTAGGGCTCCAGCCGCGGATCGGCGTCGGGCGGAACGCACAGTCCCAGCCGCGCCTTGCCGCCCTTCACCGGTCGCACGGCGGCGAACTGGAAGTTCCGCGACCAGGCGCTGAAGCCCTTCCGCTGGCCGGTGACCAGGCCGTCGAAGCCCTGCACCGCCGCCTCGATCCGCTCGAGGATGGCCAGGGAGGCCGGGTCCTTCCACAGGGCCGCGCGCAGGCCCTCGCCATCGTTCCAGCCGAGGGCCTCCGGAAACGCCTCGTGGAGGATCTGGGCGGCGCGGTTGGCGCCCAGGCCGTGGTGCTCCTTGAGCCACTCGGCCTGCTTGCGCCGGCTGGTCTCGGGGCAGGTCCTGGCGATGGCGACCCATTCGGCCAGGCTCCTGCCGGTGTCGCGCTCCAGGCTGGCCTGGACGGAGGCGAACCACTTCTTCTGCCGCTCGGTCAGGTGTTCGGCCATCGTCTTCGCCCTCGCCCCTTGCTATCGATAGGTCACGGTCCACGGAGCAAACCATGAGCCTCGACGGCAGTTATGACGACGCCAATGTCTTCGCCAAGATCATCCGCGGCGAAATCCCCAGCGCGCCGGTGTTCGAGGACGACGAGGTGCTGGCCTTCATGGACGCCTTCCCGCAGGCGAAGGGCCACTGCCTGGTGATCTCCAAGGTCTCCAGGGCGCGCAACCTGCTCGACGTGGAGCCGGAGACGCTCGGCGCCCTGGCGGCGGCGACCCAGCGGCTGGCGCGGGCGGTGCGCAAGGCCCTGAAGCCGGACGGGATCGTGGTCACCCAGTTCAATGGAGCGCCGGCCGGCCAGACGGTGTTCCACCTGCACTTCCATGTCATTCCGCGCTTCGAGGGCGCGCCGCTCGACCGGCATGGCGGAGGAATGGCCGATCCGGCCGAGCTCAAGGCCCTGGCGGCGCAGATCGCCGCGGCGCTCGACTGATGCGGGCGAGCGTTCTGGCGCTGGCGATCCTGCTGGCGGCGGGGCCAGTGGCCGCGGCCGACTTCCGGATCTTCGCCGACGACGCCGAGGGCCTGGGGGTGGTCGACCTCGACGCCATCACCCTGCAGGACGGCTTCCAGACCTTCGAGCTGGTGCTGATCTACGGCGACGCGGCCGCCCCGGTGCAGGTGGCGGTGATGCCGATGCAGCTGAGCTGCGGTCGCCGGCAGTTCCGCGCCACCGGCCCGGCCAGGGGCCTCGACGCCCAGCTGCAGCCCCGCGAGAGCCACGAGCTGCCCCTGGCCTGGCAGCCCGTCGAGGGGACCCAGATGGCCCGGGTGGCGGCCCACATCTGCGACGGCGCGCCGATGCCCCTGGCGCCGGGCGCCTCGGTCCGTGAGGTGATGGACCGCCGGCTGGCGGTCGTGCCCCGCTAGCGACGTCGGTTGAGCAGCTGGTCGCGGGCGGCGTTCAGCTGGGCGGCCAGGCCGCTGGTGCCGCCCTTGTCGGGATGGGCCATGCGGATGAGCCGGCCGTAGGCCGCGTTGATCTCGGCCTCGTCGGCATCCGGCCCGACCCCGAGGATGGCGCGGGCCTCGGTGTCGCTGGGTTCGATCCGGCGCCTGGGCAGCTGGACCCCGCGGGCCGCGACCGCCAGGGCGAGGCCCCCGAGCGCCATGCCGCCGGCCAGCCACATGTTGCCCCGCACCCCCATCAGGATGGCCCCGAGGAAGGTCAGGCCCGCCAGCCCGCCCGAGGCGACCCGCCAGTCCTTGATCGCCAGCCTGGGCAGCGACCGGCGGCCGGTCCAGACCAACAGCGCCACCACGGCGCCCGCCAACAGCAGATAGATCATCGGGTCACTCCCCGCCTATTCGGCGGCGAGCAACTCATCGCCCGAGTAGGCCGAAAGGCCAAGCGAATGCATCAGGGCCCGCAGCTCCTGGCGGGCGGCGATGTGGCCGAGCGCCACCGGGATCGGCCGCACCCTGGCCGACAGGTCGGCGATGGTCAGGCCAAAGGGGAAGAGCTCGCGGTAGATCACCCGGTCCCGCAGGCCAGGCCCGGTGCGGAACCCAACCCGCTTGGCCAGGGCCACCAGCCGGTCGTCGACCCGCTTGCGGTTGCGGGCGTCGACGGACGCCAGGCGGTTGCGCAGCACGACCCAGTCGAGGGCCTGGCGCTGGCCGGCCAGGGCCCGGGCCTTGCGGGCTTCCCAGACCGTCTCGGAGTAGAGGCTGGGCTTCTCCAGCTCCAGGGTCACCGGGTTGACGCTGCCCAGCATGTCGAAGTCGACGAAGCTGTCGTTCATCGGGGTGACGATCAGATCGGCGCGGGCGTGGGCGGCGCGGCTGAGCGGGGTGTCGCCGCCAGGGGTGTCGATGATCAGGAAGTCGCCGTCCTGGTGGCCGGCCGCGAAGGCGCGTTCAAAGGCGGCCAGCTGTTCGGCGGCGTCGGCGCGCGCCAGCGCCACCCCGTCCTCGGCCGGATGGCGGGCCAGGGGCATGGGCAGCTCGACGCCGTCCTGGGCGGCGAGCCAGGCGGCGCGGTTGCGATAGAACTTGCCGAGCGAGGACTGCCGCAGGTCGAGATCCATGATCGCCACCCGGGCGCCGCCATGCAGCAGGGCGGCGGCCAGGTGGATGGCGATGGTCGACTTGCCGGCCCCGCCCTTCTCGTTGCCCACGACGATCACCCGGGGCAGGGTGTTTGAGGGCTGTTGCATGGCGGTCTCCTTCCGCGTCGGCCGCGACTCACCGGCCGCAGGCGCTTCACGAGACACCTGCCAGGCGATGGGGGTCAACGCGACCCGCCCGGTTGTCCACAGGCGGGTGGACGCAGGCTGCCCGTCTGGACTTGCCCCCTCGTCACGCGTCATAAGCCGAACCCCTTACGCCACAAGGAGGCGGGACCATGCCACAGCCCCCCCCGATCGTCCGCGACATACCCGAACTGCGCGCACAGGTCGCGGCCTGGCGCGCGTCAGGCGAGCGGATCGCCATGGTCCCCACCATGGGCGCGCTCCATGAGGGCCACCTGTCGCTGGTCCGCCTGGGCCTCGAAAAGGCCGACCGGGTGGTGGCCTCGATCTTCGTCAACCCGGCCCAGTTCGCGCCGCACGAGGACTTCGACGCCTATCCCCGCGGCGAGGGCCGGGACGCGGAGCTGCTGGGCGAAGCCGGCTGCGACCTGATCTACGCCCCAGGCGTGGCGCAGATCTATCCGCCCGGGTTCGCCACCCGCGTCGGTGTCGACGGCGTCTCCGGCCCCCTGGAGGGGGAGAAGCGGCCGCAGTTCTTCGGCGGGGTCGCGACGGTGGTGGCCAAGCTGCTCATCCAGTGCGGGCCGGATGTCGCCCTGTTCGGGGAGAAGGACTACCAGCAGCTGCTGGTCATCAAGCGGATGGCGCGCGACCTCGACCTGCCGGTGGAGATCATCGGCGGCCCGACAGTTCGCGAGGCCGACGGCTTGGCCATGTCGTCCCGCAACGCCTACCTGAGCGAGGCGGAGCGGAAGGCGGCGGCGGTCGTCCCTGCGGCCATGGCCGAGGCGGTCGAACGGCTACGGGCCGGGGCGCCGGCCGGCGAGGTCGAGGCGGCGGCGGCGGCACGGCTCGCCGAGGCCGGGCTGGGACCGATCGACTATGTCCAGGTGCATGACGGCGAGACCATGGAGCGGCTGGGGCCGGGCACGGTGTCGACCGGGGCCCGGGTGTTCGTGGCGGCGTGGCTCGGCAAGACGCGGCTGATCGACAACTGGGCCGTCTGACTACCAGGCGCCCAGTTCGCGCAGCTGCTTGGCCAGCGCCTGGTCCATCGCCTGCCCTTCCCCGTTGGCCAGGTCCGGCGGCGCGTCCTTGGGGTCCAGGTAGCGCCAGCCCTGGAAGGCGCGGCGGGGCTGGGGGGCGGTCTCGATCAGTTCGGGGGCCAGCATGAAGCGGACCGGCTGGTGACCGGGAATGTCGGTACGGATCTCGGTGATCGCCTGACGGCAGAGAATCTGGCCCTTGATGACCCAGTAGAGCGATCCGCCTTGGAGAATCTCAGCTGCCCGCTTCGGCGCCATGCGGGTCGGGCAGTAGGACGGATGGCCCTGGGCCGCCCGCTGCGCGCGCCAGTCGCGCAGGTCCTGGAGGCTGTCGACGCCGACGCAGAGCTTGATGATGTGAAGCGGCATGGAGCGGATTTAGGCCCTGAGGCTACGGATGGAAGGCTATCGAAGCGGCGGACCATTATACCGCAGGCAGCCCTGGCTAGGGTGTTGTTTTTGCGTGGCTTTCGCGTCGGCCTGGGGACCGTGGATGTAGGGCGGCGCGTAGGCTGGTCCGTAGACCGACCGGCTGCGGATGTAGGTCGAATTGAGCTTGGCGCGACCTACGGGTCGTGTCGGGTGGCCGATTCCGCGGATCATGACGGAGCAATATGTCTAGACATATTAGAATTATTGAGTGTTTTCCGCCATTTACGCCGTCATCCCGGACCACCCGAAGGGGCGATCCGGGACCCAGGGGCGGCGTGCGCGGACCCCTGAAACAGCGAGACCACGCACCCCCTGGGTCCCGGCTCTCCGGGCTTCGCCCTGCGGCCGGGATGACGGGAGGGGGCTCAGGCCGCTTCTAGCTTGGCGAGAACGACGCCTTCGCTGACCTGGCCGCCGGCGACGGCGTTGAGTTCGGCGACGACGCCGTTGAAGGGGGCGGCCAGGGCGTGTTCCATCTTCATCGCCTCAAGGACCAGCAGGGTCTGGCCCTTGGCGACGGTGTCGCCGGCCTTGACGGCGACCGAGACGACCTTGCCGGGCATGGGGGAGAGGATCGCGCCGTCGGAAGCCCCGGCCGCCGCACCGAGGGGCGGCAGGCGGGTGAAGACCTGCGGCTGACCGCCATCAAAGATGAGGCGGGTGTCGCCATCCGGCGTGCCCAGATGGACTGGATCCTCTTCGGAGCCGTTGAAGCCGATAATCTGGGGTAGGCCGTTGACCATAACGGCCTCCTCGCCGGCGATCATCACAAACCCTGAATGACGATGGATTTCACCGTCAAACGGCAGGCCGATGACGTCGACATCATGGCGGTTTCCCTCGTGATAGACCGAACTGCGGAAGGTCGGCGGTCCGTTCAGCCGGAAGCCGAATAGGCCGATGCCGGCCGGCGCCGGGAGGCTCGTCCACCCGGCCTCATCGGACTCCATGATGAAGGAGGCGGCGGCGGCCATCACGGACTTCGCCGAGGGCGGCGAAGGCTCCGTGACCAGCGAGCTCAATCGGTTCTCGATGAATCCGGTATCGACCCGACCAGCGGCGAAATCCGGATGATCGGCGCAAGCGGCAAGGAATGCGGCGTTGGTCTTTACTGGCCAGACCTCGACGTCCGCGCAGGCCCTGGCGAGCAGGTTGGCGGCTTCCTTGCGGGTGGCGCCGTGAACGATGATCTTGGCGATCATCGGATCGTAGAACGGGCTGACGACCCCCTTGCGCTTCACGGCGCTGTCGACGCGGACCGTCTTACCCTCGGGCATCTCGAAGTGGACGAGATCGCCCGTGCTCGGCAGGAACCCGGTCGCCGGGTTCTCCGCATACAGCCGCGCCTCCATCGCCCAGCCGTCGATCTTCAGTTCGTCCTGCTTCAGCGGCAGCGGCTCCCCGCTCGCCACCCTCAGCTGCCATTCGACCAGGTCCTGCCCGGTGATCATCTCCGTCACCGGATGCTCCACCTGCAGTCGGGTGTTCATCTCCATGAACCAGATGCGGTCGGCCCGCAGGCCCTCGGAGGCGTCGGCGATGAATTCGATGGTGCCGGCGCCCTCGTAGTTCACGGCCCTCGCCGCCTTCACCGCCGCCTCGCAGACGGCGGCGCGGGTGGCCTCGTCCATGCCGGGGGCCGGGGCCTCCTCGATGACCTTCTGGTGGCGGCGCTGGAGGCTGCAGTCGCGTTCGAACAGGTGGACGACATTGCCGTGCCGGTCGCCGAACACCTGCACCTCGATGTGGCGGGGACGGGTGACCCACTTCTCGATCAGCACCTTCTGGTCCCCGAAGCTGGCGGCGGCCTCGCGCTGGCAGGAGGCGAGCGCGGCGGCGAACTCGCCGGCTTCGAGCACCTTGCGCATGCCCTTGCCGCCGCCGCCGGCCACCGCCTTGATCAGCACCGGGTAGCCGATGGCGTCGGCCTCGCGCTGGAGCCGCTCGGGGCTCTGGTCGTCGCCGAGGTAGCCGGGGGTGACCGGCACGCCGGCCTCGGCCATCCGCCTCTTGGCGGCGTCCTTCAGGCCCATGGCGTCGATGGCGGCCGGGGGCGGGCCGACCCAGACGAGCCCCGCGTCGATGACCGCCTGGGCGAAGGCGGCGTTCTCCGACAGGAAGCCGTAGCCGGGATGGATGGCGGCGGCGTTGGTCTGCTTCGCCGCCGCCAGGATCTTCTCGGGGACCAGGTAGCTCTCGCGGGCCGGGGACGGGCCGATGTGAACCGCCTCGTCGGCCTCGCGCACATGGGGCGCCTTGGCGTCGGCGTCGGAATAGACGGCGATGGTGCGCACGCCGAGCTTGCGGGCCGTGCGGATGATGCGCCGGGCGATCTCGCCGCGGTTGGCGATCAGGAGACTCTCGATCATGGGGCGTCTTACCCCGTGAAGCCCAGGAAAAGAACGGCGCCGACGAAAAGCAGCAGCGCGACCAGGGTCAACACACCCATCAGCGCGCCGACGACCAGGGCCCCCGGCCAGCTCATCAGATAGGCCTGGCGCAGGTGGCGGATGGCGTGGATCGGGACAAAGGCGAACAGGAAGACCGTCCATAGCCCGGCGAGAGGCCCGGGCAGAATCTCGGCGATGGTGATCAGCATGGCCATGAAACCGAGGCCATAGAGGGCGACGACGCCATGGTCGTAGAGGCTGAACCTGCGCTTGTAGAGCAGAAGCAGCCAGAGAATGGCCATCGAGATCGGCGCGAACAGGAAGCTGAGCTTGTAGAGCAGCGTCTTGAACTTGTAGCTGTAATACTGCTGCTTATCCATCTTGGGGCCGAAGAAGCGCATGATCGACCGCACGCCATTCTGGACGAAGGCGTCGAATCCTTTGGCCTCCGGATCGACCTGCATCTCCATCGCCTTGCGCTGGGCCTCGAAGAAGGCCTTGCGGGCCTCCGGGTCCTTGGGCGCCTCGACGCCGTTGAAGTTGATCGTCGGCCTTTCGTCGGCGCCCCGCGGCAGGAAGGACGGCACGGTGAACATGATGAAGACGGCGAAGAGGAAGACATGCAGCGGGGCGACGTAGCGGGCCCGCCTGCCCTCGATCCAGGCGCGGCTGAGGCGACCGGGATTCAGGGCCAGGATCGGCAGGGTGCGCCATAGCCGGCCGTCGAAATGGGCGATGCCCTCGACGAACTCGTGCAGCAGGTGCTTCAGCTTGTTGTGCAGGTGGGCCTGCTGGCCGCATTCATGGCAGTAATGGCCGACCAGCGGCGTCCCGCAGTTGAGGCACGGGGCGTGGGCGACCGCCTCGGCCTCCAACGGCCTGTCGGGGGCCCCGGCCGGGGCCGCGCCGGCCGCATCGTCCGCCGTCTTGGCCGTCGTGGACGTCCTCCCCGGCGCCCCCTCGGCCCGCGCCTTGCGGACGCGGGGTTTGCGCGCCGCCGGCTTGGCTTCGGTCTCATCCGCGCCCGCGGCCATGACTACTCGGCCCAGCCAGGCTTGCGCTTCTCGAGGAAGGCGAGGACCCCTTCCCGGCCCTCCGGGCTGATCCGGCGGGCGGCGATGCGCCTGGCCGTCTCCTCCATGACGCCGTGGTCGATCTCGGCGCCCTCGATGTCGTTGACCAGGTCCTTCGCATCCGCCACCGCGCCTGGCGCGGCGAGCTTGATCCGCGCGGTCAGGTCGGCGCGGACGGCCTCGAAGGCGGCGGCGTCGGGGACGACCTGGTCGACGAGGCCGAAGCGTTGCGCCTCGGCGGCGCCGAAGACCTGGCCGGTGGCGAACAGCCGCTTGGCGTTGCGGGCCCCGATGGCGCGGATCACGTAGGGGCTGATGGTCGCCGGGGTGAGGCCGAGCTTGACCTCGGAGAAGGCGAAGCTCGACCGTTCGGTCGCCACCGCCATGTCGCACGCCGCCGCCAGCCCGGCGCCGCCGCCGAAGGCCGGGCCGTCGACCAGGGCGACGGTCAGCTGCGGCAGATCGTGCAGGGCCTTGAGCATGGAGGCC
>DASPLD010000236.1:0-14940 GCA_035627755.1 Caulobacter sp.
CAGCTTCTGCTTGGGCATGATCATTCCCTCAGAGCCGCACGGGCTGGGCGCGCAGGGCGGGCCAGCGGGCGCGCCATTGCGATTTCAGGAACACCAGGGCGACCAGGGCTACGACCGCCAGCCCCGCGAAGCCCAGGAAGCCGACCTGATAGGAACCTGTCGCCTGCTTGGCGAAGCCGAGCGTGGAGGCCAGGTAGAAGCCGCCGACCCCGCCCATCGCGCCCACCAGGCCGGTGATCACCCCGATCTCCTTGCCGAAGCGCTGCGGGGCCAGCTGGAAGATCGCGCCATTGCCGGCCCCCAGCGCCATCATCGCCAGCAACAGCACCCCGAGCGCCAGGGCGGCGGTGGACGGGTGCAGGGCCATCAGGCCGAGCGCTCCCGCGGCCAGGGCATAGACGGCGATCAGGGTGCGGACCCCGCCGACCCGGTCGGCCACCGCCCCGCCGACCGGCCGCAGGAAGGATCCGGCGAAGACGCAGGCGGCGGTGAAGAAGCCGGCGATGACCGGGTCGAGGCCGAACTCGCTGTTGAAGTAGATGGTCAGGGAGGAGGCCAGCCCCGAGAATCCCCCGAAGGTCACCGCGTAGAGGAACATCAGCCACCAGGCGTCGGCGGTCCTGAGCACCGACAGGTATTCCAGGCCCCGCTTGGGGGCGGGCCGGTCCGGGGCGTCGCGGGCCAGAAGCAGGTAGACGGCGAAGGTCGCCGCCAGCGGCAGGGCGGCCAGGCCGATCACCGTGTTCCAGTCGAAGACCTTGGCCAGCGCCGGCGCGAACAGGGCGGCGAGCGCCGTGCCCGAATTGCCGGCTCCGGCGATCCCGAGCGCCAGTCCCTGGTGCTCGGGCGGATACCAGCGCGAGGCCAGCGGCAGGGCGACGGCGAAGGAGGCGCCCGCGACCCCCAGAACCACGCCGAGCAGCAGGACCTGATTGTAGTCGTGCACGCCCAGGCGCCAGGCCAGCGACAGGCCGGTCAGCACGACCAGCTGCCCGATGACGCCGGTCATCCGCGGGCCGATGTGGTCGACCAGCACCCCGGCCACCAGCCGCAGCGCCGCGCCCGCCAGCAGGGGCACGGCGACCATCAGTCCCTTCTGTCCCGCCGACAGGCCGAGGTCCGCCGAGATGGCCACGCCCAACGGCCCCAGCAGGACCCAGACCATGAAGCTGAGATCGAAATACAGGAAGGCGGCAAACAGGGTTGGGGTGTGCCCCGACTTCAGGAACCCTCGGCTCTTCATCGACGTCTCCGTCGGCCCGCAGGCCAAAAAAAACGCCCGGACAGGGCGCGAACCCCGTCCGGACGCCATTGTCCGCTCGATTGCTCCGGCAACGTCGCCAGGCTCGTCACGGGACGCCGTTGCCCCGTGTGTCGAGCTGATTAGGGCCGCGGTGCCACCGCCCGGCAACCGTAAGCGCTGCGCTGCACAACGGTTTGCCGCATCCCCCGCCATTGCGACCAAGGAACGGGCGCCGCCGCGCGGGTCGACGCCCAGAATTTGAGCGGATCAGCCGCCCAGGCGCGAGATCGCGAAGTCCCGGACATAGGCCAGCGGGTCCCGAGGGTCGAAGACCCGACCGTCGAAGAACCTGTCGGCGGCCATGGGAATCGGCGCGCTGGCGTCTTCGAGCACCCAGGGACCGTCGTGCTCGCCCTCCGGCTTGTCGTCGGCCAGCGGCGCCGCGAGCGCGAGCGAGGCTGCAGCCTGGCGGTAGAGGTCGGGACGGTAGACGGCGTCGGCTGCGCGCCGCAGGTCGACCTCCGGCCCGATCTGTCCCCACCGCAGCATCTGGGTGAGGAACCAGAGGGCGTGGCTGCGCCAGGGAAAGCCGGCGGCATGGCGGCTGTAGACGATGGGGGCCGGCTCGCCGGGCGCGACGGGCATCAGCGACTGGCGGACCAGGGACTCGTGGGCGTCGAGGTAGGCCGGCTGGGCCAGCAGGCGCGCCAGCGCCGGGCGGTTCTCGGCCCTATCGGCCCAGGCCGCGGCCTTCAGCAGCGCGCGGATCGCGGCCTGCAGAGCCTGGGGATTGGCCTCGCCCCAGGCCCGGGTCAGGCCGAACACCTTGTCGGGACCCATCCGCCAGATGTCGGAGGCGTGGAGCAGGACCTCGCCGACGCCCTGGCTGACCGACAGGCCGCTCCACGGGGCGCCGACGCAGAAGCCGTCGATCTTCCCGGCCGCCAGTCGCTCGGCCATGCGCTGGGGCGGCGCCACGACCAGCCGAAGGTCGCGATCCGGATCGACGCCGCCCGCCGCAAGCCAGTAGCGCAGGGCGTAGGCGTGGATCGAATAGGGGAACACCACAGCAAAGGTCAGCACCGGCTGGCCGCGGTCCCGGCGAGCGGCGATCAGCCGGGCCAGTGGGACTGCTGTGCGGCCCGCCCCGGCCATCCCGGCCGGATCGACGGCGCGGAGGGCGCCGGCCAGCGCCTTCGAGACGGTGACCGCGGCGCCGTTCAGGTTCAGCGCCAGGGGCACGGTCATCGGCGTCCGCTCTCCTCCGACCCCCATGGAGGCCGCGAGGGTCATCGGCGCCAGCATGTGGCCCCCGTCGAGCGCGCCGCTCGCCACCCGGTCGCGGATGTTGGCCCAGGAGGCCTCCCGCGAGAGCTCGACCCGCAGGCCCTCCTCCTCGAAGAACCCGTGCTCACGCGCCACGATCAGCGGCGCGGCGTCGCTTAGCGGGATGAAGCCGAGCCGCAGGTCGTTGGTCTCCGGCCCGCTCATGGCGCCTTCCCCTTCAGCACCCCGGCAAACGCCACCAGGTCGCTGGCCACGGCGCCCAGCGGCCGCCCGGTGTCCATCGCCAGCCGGCGCAGCAGCCGGAAGGCGGCCTCCTCGTCGAGGCCGCGCTCCTTCATCAACAGGCCCTTGGCCCGTTCGATGGCCTTGCGGGCGGCGAGATCGGCCTGCGCCTTCTGGAGGTCCGCGCGCAGCTTCTGCATCAGTTCGAAGCGGGTCATCGCCACCTCGACCACCGTCCGCACCCGGCTCTCCTGGAGGCCGTCGACCACATAGGCGGCGACGCCGGCATCGACCGCCGCGGCCGCCAGCCCGGGCGCCGAGCGATCCACGAACATCACCACCGGACGGGGGTTGTGGACATTGGCCTCGCGCAGGGATTCCAGGGTGTCGCGATCGGGGCTTTCACTGGCGATGACTATGACGTCCGGCCGAAAGCGGTCCGCCTCGGCTTCGTCGAAGGCGGTCGCCCGCCGCAACTCGAGCGGCTTCAATCCTTCGAGCCCCTGGGCGACCAGCGCGCCGCGGACCTCGTCTGGATCGATGATCAAAACCCGCATGGCAACTGCGTACGCCAGCCCGCCCGCGGCGAGAAACGGCATGAGCCCGAAACCTGCCTTGTCCCGACTTCTGCCCAATGCCTGGGCAAGAGCCTGCGGCCGGCGTCGCCGATCTACAGCCGGCGGGGTGCGATGTGTGCGTTTCAAGCGACGCTCCGGGAGTCACTCGCTCCTCGAAGACCTCATGAGTCCGGCGCCCAGGTCGGGTGGCGCCGCACTGAAGCCAGCCGAAGCGCGCTGGGCCGCGGTGCTGGAACGACCGCCATGGGCAGAGAGAGACCTCCAGCGGGAGGCCTCTCTCCTCCTGGTTACGAAACAGCGAACCCAGGGTGGAAGCTCACCTCGCCCCTGGGTCGGCGGCCGTTGAGCGTCAGGCATTGGAATGCCCAGGGGGGCGCGCCGGCGTGGCGAAGGTGCGGATCGCTCTCGAATCCAAAACGGGCATAGTAGGCCGGATTGCCAAGCAGAACGCATCCGCCGGCGCCCGACGACCGGAGACGTCGCAGCCCCTCGCGGATCAGGGCCTGGCCTATGCCCGTCCGCTGACGATCCGGCCGCACCGATACAGGTCCGAGCCCGTACCAGTCGCCCGCCTCTCCGTTGATCGTGACGGGCGAAAAAGCGACATGGCCGACGATTTCACCGCCCTGTGTCGCCACGAGCGAAAGGGTCAATGCGCCCGCGGCCCGCAAGGCATCGATGACCTTGGCCTCGGTATTGTCGCTGAACGGCAGGCCCTTGAACGCCGTGTCGGTAAGGGCATGGATGGTGGTCGCGTCCTCGGGACGCTCCAGTCGAATCTGCATGTTGATGAGCCTGTAGAGAACCTGAGTGAGCAGCCGACCGCGCGACCGGGGTCACCGCGGCCCTTGCAGCTGTTGCGGCGCGTCTCGCGGGATCGAGACGCTCAGTGGGTTCCCACAATCTCTGACATGATCCTGCCGTAGCGCGCCTGCCGCAAAAGGCAAGGGTTGCGCGGAGTCCGCCATGGGCCGGAGGGGACATGCGGGAACCGGCCATGCCCCTGCCGCCGCGGATCGGCTCGGGCGGCGGCGGGGGCCCCTCGGCCGTTGGCCGGAGTCGAACAAAGCTTGGAAGCATGAAGACGGTGTCCTGGTTCATCCCCTGGGCGACGAGCTGCCCCACGAGTTGGTCGCCGACCCGTACAACCTTCAGCGAAAGACCGTGCGAGGTTCTCTGCGCTTCGGGAATGTTGCTGCGGCCGGTGAATCTTCCCGTCAGGGCGCCGTTGTCGAACGCCGGCTGGGACAGCGGCGTGCTTGCCTGGTCCGCGAGCTGCACGGTGACTTCGCCGGTCTCGGCAAAGGTCAGGGTCATGGGCTGCTCCCCGGCATAGCTGGTCGCCGCGCCGACCCACCTGCCGCGAAAGGGAATGGGATGAGGCGAGGATGGCGATGGCTCGGCGGTGGGCTCCGACAATTCCGGCGCGATCGCCTGGCGGATCGCCTGGCTGATCCTGCCCAGGGGTGCGGAAGAGTTGGCCAGAAGCACGATCGCCAGCTTCTGGCCGGGGTAGAAGGCCATGAAGCTGCTGACGCCCGGCTGTCCCCCCGAATGCCAGACCTGGAGGTGACCATTGACCGGGGTCAGGATCCAGTTGGCCCCGACGTCCCGGCGGGGCGCCCCGGGCGGCGTCGGCATCGGCATGGCGCTGGCAGGTCGCTGCATCTCCAGCCGCGTGGCGGGACTGAGGATCGGCTTCTGATCGGACAAGGGCGCGCCCATGTGGAAGGCGAGAAAGCGCGCCAGGTCGTGGGCGCTTGCCCAGACATCGCCCGATCCCGGATGATCGGTCATGTAGAACCGCATCGGCTTCCGGTCCGGATCGTACCGGACCGCCGCCTGGACGCCAGGAGGCAGGCCGACAGCGCTGTTGGTCATCCCGAGCGGGCTGAAAACTTCGCGTCGCAGGTATTCTCCATATGAAAGCCCGGAGGTCTGCTCGATGGCGGCGTCGAGGATTTTCATGCCGATGTTCGAGTATTCAAACCGGGTGTTCGGAGGGAAGACCACCATCCCGAACTTCGAGATGGTCTCCTCCGAGCCCGCCGGTTTGGCGCCGTCGAGATAGAAATTGCCGTACTGGGGCAGCCCCGCCGAATGCGCCATGATCCGGCGGGCGGTCACCTCATCGCTGCGCCCGCCATGGCTCGCCAGCTTCACGCCCCCCAGGTATTTTTCGATCGGCGCGTCGATGTCGAGCTTGCCGGCGTCGCGGAGCTTCATCACCGCGGTGGCGGTGAACGGCTTGGTCATCGAGGCGATGGAGTAGGGCGTGTTCGCCGTAGCCGGAATTCGCCGCTCCTTGTCGGCCCACCCGAAGCCCTCTTCCCAGATGATCCTGCCGTCCTTGACGACGGCCACGGCGATGGACGGGACCTTCGCTTCCTCCAGCGTCTGCAGGATCGCCTTCCGCGCATCGGCGAATCGGGCCTTCGGTTCGGCGCGGACCGAAATCGGGCTGCCGGCCTGAGCGAACCCATGCGCAGGCGGGCCAAGGGTTGCACTCAACGCTGCGATTGTGGCGACAGTCACACGGTAGAATCGAAGCGACATCTCTGGTTCCGCCCTTTCCGGTTGCCGAGTTCCGCCACGACCGCCGGCGGAGCATTGACGAAACCCTAGGGCGTTCGACTGACGGCTACCTGTCGCGCGGAGCCGTCGCGCGACAGGTAGCTGACAGGTTTTCCGAAGCGGTCGGTCAGCCGGCGCGCACGTTCAGGAGCTTGAGGAGCCCGCGTCGAGCGGAATGCCCGACGTCGGAAACCGGAGTCGGAAGATCGTCCTGGAAGCGTCGCGGCGCCATTGGACCTCGCCGCCCAATCCCCGCATGATCTCGCGCGTCAAATGCAGGCCGAGCCCCGATCCCAGGGCCTCGCCGGGCCCTCGGGCGAAGGCGTCGAACAGGCGAGGCTCCAGGTCCGGGGGCACGCCGGGTCCCTCGTCGGCAACCTCAAGCCACCCCTCGCCCAGGACCACGCTGATCACGCCGCGTCCCCCGCCGTGGAGGATCGCATTGCGGACGAGGTTGGTCACCGCGCGTTCCACGGCCTGCCGCTCGCCCGAAACGATCACGGGAGCCTCCGGCGCCTCAAGCGACAGGTCGTAACCGGCGTCCACGGCCAGGGGCGCCAGGGACGAGATCACCTCCTGCGTCAGTTCGGTCAGGTTGACGGCGACCCGGGGTCCGGACGGTAGCGAGAGCCGCTCCAGGTCCAGCATCTGCTCCACGAGGCGCGTGACGCGATCGACGGCCGTTCGAAGCCCCTCGCGCTCGTGGTCCGGACAGACGAGGGTGTCGACGCGGAGCGAAAGGACGGCCAGCGGCGTCCGCAACTCATGAGCCACGTTGGAGATGAGGCGCTTCCGGCGACCGAGTTCGACTTCCAGACGATCGAGGGCGCCGTTGAACGCACGCGCGAGCGGCAGAAGCTCGATCGGCGCCCGATCTTCGTCCAGCCTGCGACCGACGTCCTGGGGATGGATCGATGTGGCCTCCTCGACGATCGGGCGAATGGCGCGTGACAGCAGCGGGATCGCCACCAGCAGGGCGATCGCGCCCAGCAGGCCGAGACCGCCAAACACGGCAATCGCAGGCGCCAGATGGAAGGTTTGCAGCACGTCCATCGACGTGATGGTGTCCGGGTCCACGCCGCCAGCCGCAACGAGGACCGGGTGGCCTGCAATATCATCCTGCTCGACGACTGCGTCCGACAAGAGGACGCCGAGGCCATCGCCGGCCGTGTTTCCGGGCGCACCGGCTCCGGCGATCCCGAACAGCCGCAACGCGACCGGTGGCGGGGAGCCTACGACCAGGGATCGATCCTCACCTTGCACGATCAACCACAAGGACGGGTTCCGGCCGGCGAGGGAGGCGAAGGCTCCGTCCGGCGGGAGGCTCGGGCGATCACCGACCAGCCTGAGCTCGTTGACGGCGAGTTCGAGGGCCACGTCCGCACCGCCGGGGCGGGTGGTCCGGCCCTCCAGTACGCCGAGGCCGAGACTGAGCGTGATCGTGAGAAAATGGACCGCCAGCAGGGCGGCGACTGCGCGAAGCGCGAGCGATCGAGGCCACCTCAGCATGGCCGAAGCAGGTAACCCACCCCCCGTATCGTTCGCAGCTCCACTCCGGCGCCCTCGGCTTCCAGCCGGCGGCGAAGGCGGGAAATCTGGGTCTCGAGCGCATTGCCCGAGACCTCTTCGTCAAGGCCGTAGACCTCCGACTCCAGATGCGTTCTCTGAACGACGCGGCCCGCTCGCCGTAGCAGGACCCCCAGCACGGCCAGTTCACGTCGGGGGAGCGCCAGCGGCCTGTCGGCGACGCGAACCTCGCGGCTATCAGGGTCGAACACGAGCCGGCCAGCTGAGATAACCGACCGGTCCCCCTTGTCGAGCGGTCGCCGGCAGGCGGCGCGCACCCGGGCATGCAGTTCAGCGACGGAGAACGGCTTCACCAGATAGTCGTCCGCCCCCGCGTCCAATCCTTGGACCCGGTCAGCGATGTCGTCGCGGGCCGTCACGAAAATGATCGACGGCCGGGGTGTTCGGGACCTTGCCGCCGCGACCAGCGCGACTCCGTCGCCATCGGGCAGGCCCCGGTCGAGCAGAATGACACGGTAGGACCGCTGCAGGACGGCTTCAAAGGCGTCCGCGAGCGACGTCACGTGATCCACGGGCCAACGGTCCTGCTCGAGCGCACAGACCAGCGCCCGGCCAAGGGCGGGGTCATCTTCGACCAACAAGATCCGCGAGCCGTCATTCACGACTGGAGCATATACTACGAAGCTGGCAGCAAGCTGGCGCGAGCTGTTTGAGGTTGGGATCGCCGCCCGCCCGGACCTCCGCCCCGCCACGCTGCTCATGCCTCGGCCTGAGCGGGCGGCCTCGTCTGGCGCGATTGGGGGCTGGCGGTGAGAGAGGGATTCGAACCCTCGATAGAGTTTCCCCTATACACGCGTTCCAGGCGTGCGCCTTCAACCACTCGGCCACCTCACCGCATGCCGTGAGGCCTGCGTCTGCGCCGCTGGAGCCAAGGCCCCCGGCGCGGGAAGGCGCGCAATATACTCAGGCGACCCCCTGTAGCAAGGGCGGTGATTCAGCGCGCCAGGGCGGCCAGCCGGGCTGGGTTGAAGAGGGAGCGGTCCGCCTCGCGGGCCAGGGCCTCGGCGAGGCGGGGGCGTTCGGCGCGCCAGGCGGCGAGGCGGGCGGCGCCGTCCGGCCCCGCGGCGCGGACAGCCTCGGCGGCGGCGGCCAGGGCGCGGTCGGAGCGGGCCAGGGCGGCGGGTCCGAGGGTCAGGCCGGCATAGCGCTCGGCTATGCGGCCGAGGCTCGAGCGGGCGGCGGCGATCATCACCAGGGCCGTGGCCGGATCACCGGCCGAGAGGCTGGTCAAGGCGGCCACGACGGCGCGGTCGGCGTCGTCCAGCAGGGCTTCGGCCGTCGCTGGACGGTCCTCCTCCGGACAGAGGTCGGGGTCGAGCGCGCGGACGTAGTCGGCCAGGCCGCGGAGCACCGCGGGCGGTGGCGGATGGCCGTTGAACTCCTCGACCACCAGCCCGGCGATGAACCGTTCGAGGTCGGGCTTTGTCGGGTCCTGGGAGACCTTGAGGCCGGCTTTGGGGCCCGACAGATCGGGGATCGGGACCGGGTCGTCCGCGCCGTTGCCGCGATGACTGCTGAAGAGGGAGGTGGTGACGTCGGCCGTGCCCGGCGCGCCGGAGACGCCGGGGAACAGGAAGGCGGGGTTGCCGCGCCCGTCCCGGTGACAGCTGTCGCAGGAAAGGCCCGCCCGGGCGGCCGGACCCCCGAGCAGCAGCGGCGTGCGGAAGGCGGCGCGGCCGGTCTCGACGCTGCGGGCCAGCGCCGCGTCGGCGGGTGGACGCAGGCATTCCCCTGGCCGGCGGGCAAGCTGGTCCAGGCGGCCCTGGCCCTCCGCCAGCCAGCGCATCTCGACCAGGAGCGGCGGGGCGCCGGCGGCGATCAGGGCGCCGGCCGCCGCGGCGATCAGGAGGGTTCGCCGCCGGCCGCGATCCATCGCCTCAGTTCCTCGGCCTCGGGACAGCCGAAGGCGCAGGCCTCCTCCAGCCGGGCCAGCAGCCGGCGAGCCCCGGCGGCGTCGCCGCGGACCACATGCAGTTCGCCGTAGTATTCCAGCGCGCCACGATGGTCGGGGGCGATGGCCAGGGCCTGGCGGTAGTAGGACTCCGCGACCTCCAGTCGGCCCAGCCGGCGCTGGACATAGCCCTGGTAGGTCAGCACGTCGGGGTGCGGCCCGAAGGCCCGCTTGGCCTCGCCCAGCGCCACCCAGGCCTCGTCCCAGCGCTTCTCGTTGATCAGGCCGGTGGCCCGGGCATAGGCGAGGTCGCCTTCGGCGGGGCTCGGCGCCAGCCGCAGGGACGACAACGGCGCCGGGGCGGCCGCAGCCGGCGCCGGGGCGAGGGCGCCCTTGATCTCGGCGATACTGAGGGTCAGCAGAGCCGCGTCGGGGCAGGCTCCGGCGCAGGCGGCGGCGCGGGCCTCCAGGGCGGTCAGCTCGGCCCTGGCCTTGTCGACCTCGCCCAGCTTGGCCAGCGTCACTCCCAGCTCACGGCGGGCGGCGATGTCGTCGGGCTTGAGCTTGACCGCCTTCTCATAGGCCTTGCGGGCGCCCTTCAGGTCGCCGCCGCCGGCCTTGGCGAACCCCAGCATGAACCAGCCCTCGGGAACCTTTGGCGCCGCCTCGGTGACCCGGCCGAAGGCCCGCTGGGCGTCCTTCCACTTGCCGGCCGAGATGGCGTCGACACCCTTCTGGTATTCCGCCGCCGGGTCGTAGGCGGGGCCCGAGGCGCTCGGCGAGGGGCTCCCGCCGCCGCCCCCGCCCCCAGCGGCGAGACCGACCGAAGCGCCGGACAGCACGACCGCCGAAACCACCGTCGCCAGGACGGTCTTCAGGGAACCGGACATCGCCTTCCTCCCGAGGCCTGGAATTGCAAACCATTGTTACATGGATATGCCCGCGCGTCAGGTGGTGAAACGCCGGCGTCGCGCCTATCTTAGGCGCCGCCACCCCGGAGAGGCCTGACATGTTCTTCAAGAAATCCTCAGAGCTGCCCACCGCCGACACCGCCCTGCCCGGCCGGGCCCAGCCGGTCCTGGGGGAGCATGAACGGCATTTCGTCAACGGCCGGCCGCTGCACGGCCCATGGCCCGAGGGGCTGGAGACGGCGGTGTTCGCCATGGGCTGCTTCTGGGGCGTGGAGCGGGTGTTCTGGCAGATTCCGGGCGTCTGGACGACGGCGGTCGGCTATGTCGCCGGCTTTACCCCCAACGCCACCTACGAAGAGGTCTGCTCGGGCCGCACCGGCCATACCGAGGCGGTGCTGGTGGTCTACGACCCCAGGATCGTCAGCTACGACGAACTGCTGAAGGCCTTCTGGGAAGGCCATGACCCGACCCAGGGCATGCGCCAGGGCGGCGACGTCGGCACCCAGTACCGCTCCGGCATCTATGTGGCCAACGACGCCCAGGCCTCGGCGGCCGTGGCCTCGAAGGAGGCCTATGCCCAGGCCCTCTCCGCGGCCGGCATGGGCCCGATCACCACGGAGATCGCGCAGGCCGGGCCCTTCTACTATGCCGAGGACTACCACCAGCAGTATCTGGCCAAGAATCCCGGCGGCTACTGCGGCATCGGGGGCACGGGCGTCGAATGCCCGATCGGCGTCGGTGTCTCCCTGGAGGAGGAGGGCGCTTGACGCCCGAAGCCTTCGACAAGGCGGCCCGCGCCCTGCCCGGGGTGACGATGGACGTGCTGTGGGGCGACCACCACGTCTACAAGGTCGGCGGCAAGATGTTCTGCATCTACGGGCCGGATGACGACAGCTTCTCCTTCAAGGCCAGCGACATCGCCTTCGAGGCGCTGACCGAAACCGGACGCGGGATTCCCGCGCCCTACATGCAGCGGGCCAAATGGGTGCGGTTCGCCTCGCTCAAGGCCGCGGATGCCGGCGAGGTCACGGGCTGGGTGACCTCGGCGCATGGACTGATCGCCGCCAAGCTGACCAGGAAGGCGCGGGCCGAGATGGGGATCGCCTGACCCGCCGGCATCGGCCGGGTCACTGTTCGTCCAGGGTCTTCCGCAGGCTGCGCACCGCCCTGGCCGCCGGGCTGCCGGTCTGGCGCCAGGCCAACAGCAGCACCGCCCCGAGCGTGGCCGTCGCGAAGGCCGCCGGGCCGAACATCCAGGCGGCCGCCGCCAGGGCGAAGTAGTAGCCGCGGACCCCGGCGTTGAACGCTGTCAGCGAACCGTTGAGCACCAGCGCCGCGGCCTGGGCCACGGCGTCGACGACCTTCGGATCGGCCGGAGGGTCGCCCTCGCGGGGCTCGGGCGCCGCGCCGACGATGGTCAGGGTGTAGTTCATCTGGCGGATCGACCAGATGAAGTCGAGCAGCCCCCGGGACAGGGTGATCAGGACGACCGCCAGCTGGGTCTCGAACAGCAGCCGGGTGCTGGTCTGGATCAGGGCCAGGGAGGAGACCGAGCGGAAGCTGTCCTCGCCGCCGAACAGAACCCCGGCGACGGCCGCGATCAGCAGCAGGTTGGAGCTGGCGAAGAAGCTTCCGGAATTGAGCGCGTGGCCGAGCAGCTGGCCGTCCATGAACCGCCCCTCGCGCCGGGCCATCTCCAGCATCCAGGCCACCCGGACGCGGGCCATGTCGGTGTTCAAGAAGCCGCTTGGACCCCGCAGCGCCCTGAGCGCGGGCTCGTAGGCGACCCAGCAGAGGACGAAAAACGTGAGGGCTGCGAGGTCCGGAAGCGGGATCACGGCGGCTAGTCCTCCTTGATCAGGCTGGTCTTCTGGGTGTCGCGCAGCAGGACCGAGATGACCAGGGCCACCACCATCACGGCCGCCACATACCAGTAGAAGCCGCTCTCCATCTTCTGGTCCTTGAACCAGAAGGCGACCATCTCCGCCGTGCCTCCGAAGGCGGCGTTGCCGATGGCGTAGGGCAGGGCGACGCCCAGCGCCCGCACATGGGCCGGGAACAGCTCCGCCTTCACCACCGCGCTGATCGCCGTGTAGCAGGACTGGATGACCAGGGCGGCCATGACCAGGCCGAAGGCGGCAAAGACGTTGCCGCCGCTGGCCGCGACCAGGCTGAACACCGGCACCGAGGCCAGCGCCCCGCCTCCGAAGGCGAGGATCAGCATCCGCTTGCGCCCCACCCGGTCAGAGATCCAGCCGAATAGCGGCTGGATCAGCATGAAGACGAACAGGGTCGCCAGGTTGATCGCGCCGGCCGTCTCCTTGCTGAAGTCGGCGGTGTTGTGCAGGAACTTCAGCATGTAGGTGGTGTAGGCGTAGAAGCCGAGCGAGCCGGCCGCGGTCAGGCCGATGATCGCGATGGTCTCCCTGGGATAATTCAGGAACAGCAGCATGGTGCGCCCCCGCGGCAGGCCCTCCGCCTTGGCCGCCTCGTAGCTGGCGCTTTCCTCCATGTTCCGCCGCATCCAGAACACCACGATGGCCAGGCCCGCCCCGATGAAGAAGGGAATCCGCCAGCCCCAGGCGGCCAGGTCCGCCTTGTCCATCGTCTGCTGCAGGACGACCAGCACCAGGGCGGCCAGGAGCTGGCCCATGATCAGGGTCACGTACTGGAAGCTGGACCAGAAGCCGCGCCGCGCCTTTCCGGCCATTTCGCTCATGTAGGTGGCGCTGGCGCCGTATTCCCCGCCGACCGACAGCCCTTGCAGCAGGCGGGCGATAACCAGGATGACGGCCGCCGCGTCGCCGATCTGCGCATGGCCGGGGGTAAGCGCGATGATCAGGGAGCCGACGCACATCATCGCCACAGACAGGGTCAGGGCCGCCTTGCGGCCGGCCTTGTCGGCGTACATCCCCATCAGCCAGGCGCCGATGGGCCGCGCCCCGAAGCCGACCGCGAAGACCACCGCGGTCTTCATGTACTGGGCGGTCTGGTCGCCCTCGGGGAAGAAGATCTTGGCGAAGTAGATGGCGAAGGCCGAATAGGCGAACCAGTCGTACCATTCGACCAGGTTGCCGGCCGACCCGCCGAGAATGGCCCGCAGGCGCTGCAGGGGGGTGAGGCCGGGCTTCGTCGCCTCGGGCGGCAGCAGGCCGTCGGCCCCGGTTTCGGTCGCGCTCATGGTGACTCCCCGCTTTGGGAGAGGTTAGGCGAGCGCGGCGGGGAAGGGGAACCCACTCCCCAACGAAAAACGCCGGCCCGAAGGCCGGCGCTCTAGAAGCGGCTGGGTCGGCGCTAGCGGAGGATCCAGGCGCCGCGGCCGGTGGGCAGGACCCAGGTCGTGGCGACGTCCTCGTCCTCGTCCAGGCCGAGCAGCTCGTTGATCGGCGGCCGGACGCTCGGCGGCAGGTTGTCGTCCCCGACCACGAACGGGGTGTCGAGGATCAGGAAGGCCAGCGACTGGTAGGCGCGGCCGCCGGGAACCACCGGGGCCGGCTGCTCGCCGGTCATGTCGGGCGGGGTGACGGAGACGATCGGCGGCGCCGGGATCAGGTCGATCAGCGGGCGGCCGAAGTCGGTCAGGTCGAGATCGCCGAAGCCGCCGGCCAGCGGCTCGCCGTCGTCCCGGGTGACCAGGACCAGCGGCTCTTCGGTCTTTTCGGAAACCGGCGCGATCAGGGCGGCCGAGGCCTCTTCGCCCTCGTCCTCCTCGGAGGCCGGCGGCTCTTCGACGGTCGTCAGATCGGCGCGATCCGCGAATTCAGCCAGCTCGACGGTGATGATATTGATGGCGTCCTGGGCCGCTTCGAGCGGCTGGATGTGCTCGAGGCCGGTCCGGTACTCGCTGAAGTCGTCGACATAGAGGGCGCCCGGCACCCGGCCGGTGATGATGACCTCGCCGGCGTCATAGCGGCTCGGCCCGCCGAGCAGATCTTCCAGCGCGCCCAGGCCGTCGCTCCCCCAGCGGCCAATCGCGAAATCGTCGTCGAACAGCATCAAACCATCCCCACCATCGTCCACAGCTTCGGACGATCACCGTTATAGCTAGCACGCCGTGCGTAAAGCGCCAGCCTCCGGATGGTCGCAGGGCTCGCGAAACCGGCGACCTGTAACATCCACGCCAACGCGTCGCATTGGCTGCCGTTCCTTCACGGAACTCTGCTACAACGCCCCGCAGCGACGGGAGTAGACGACAGATGGGCCCAACCGGCCTCGCAGTGCGCGGTTCACGCGGCCTCTTGCGGCAGATCCGGGAGGCGATGGCCGGCCAGGCGCCGGCCCAGGCCAAGCTGGACATGGTCGTGCGCATCATCGCCCGGTCGATGGTCGCCGAGGTCTGCTCCCTCTATCTGCGCCGCTCGCACAACGACCTGGAACTGTTCGCCACCGAGGGCCTGGCCCGCGAGGCTGTGCATGTCACCCGCCTCAAGGCCGGCGAGGGCCTGGTCGGGGAGATCGTCCGCCAGGGCCGGCCGCTGAACCTTTCCGACGCCCCCAACCACCCGGCCTTCGCCTATCGGCCGGAGACGGGGGAAGACCCCTACCACGCCTTCCTCGGCGTGCCCCTGCTGCGGGGCGGCCGCGCCATCGGGGTGCTGGTCGTCCAGAACGCCACCACCCGCACCTATAGCGAGGAGGAGGTCGAGG
>DASPLD010000237.1:0-8391 GCA_035627755.1 Caulobacter sp.
TCACCGCCACCAGCATGATGTTCATGATGCCGATGCCGCCCACCAGCAGGGACACCGCGGCCACCGCCGCCAACAGGCCGGTGAAGGTCCTGGTGCTGGCGCTCATGGCTTCCATGATCGAGGCCATGTTCTGGACGTTGAAGTCGTCCTCGGCGCCCTGCCGGATGCGGTGGCGCTCGCGCAGCAGGTTGGTGACGTCCTCCTGCACCCGGTCGAGGTCCTCGGCGGTGGCCGCCTTGACGTAGATGGTCTGGACGTTGTCCCCGCGCACCCGGCGGCCGACGATGCGCGAGCGGACAGCCGCCAGCGGGCCCAGCACGATGTCGTCCTGGTCCTGGCCAAAGCCGCTCTGGCCCTTGGGGGTCAGCACGACGATCACCTCGAACGGCACGGTTCCGACCCGGATCCGCTTGCCGAGCGGGTCGGTTTCGCCGAACAGCTCCTTGGCGATCGTCTCGCCGATGACGGCCACCTTCCGCCCCTGCCGCGCCTCGCGGTCATCGAACATCCGGCCCGACGCGATGGTCAGATCGCGGGCGGTCAGGTAGTCGGCGGTCACCCCCTCGACGCGGGTGTTCCAGTTGGCGCCCTCGGCGGCCAACTGGGCGTTGCCGCGCACCGTGGGGGCGACGGCGACCACGTTCTCGACCTGGGCCTTGATGGCCTCGGCGTCTCCGTCGTCCAGGCTCATGCCGGTGCCCGCCCCCTGGCTGACGAAGCCGGCGCCGGGTCCCCGCGAAGCGCCGGGACTGACGATCAGCATGTTGGAGCCCAGCCCTCCGATGGCGGCGGTGACCATGTGCTGGGCGCCCAGGCCGATGGAGGTCATCATCACCACGGCCGCCACCCCGATGACCACCCCGAGCGAGGTCAGGGCGCTGCGCATCGGGTGGGCGACAATGGCGCCGGTGGCGAACCGGGCGAGGTCGACGGGGGTCATGGCGCCCTTGACCCCCCGTGGTCGTCGCTGACGATCAGCCCGTCGCGGAAGGTGACCCGCCGGCGGGTCTCGGCGGCCACCTCCAGGTCGTGCGTGACGATGACCAGGGTCAGGCCCTCGGCGTTCAGCGACTTGAACAGTTCCAGCACGTCCTGGCCGGTCTGGGTGTCCAGCGCGCCGGTCGGTTCGTCGGCGAGCAGCAGGTCGGGGTGGTTGGCCAGGCTGCGGGCGATCGCCACCCGTTGCTGCTGGCCGCCAGACATCTGGGTCGGCCGGTGGCCCATGCGGTTGCCCAGGCCCACCCGTTCGAGCAACTGGGCGGACCGGTCGCGCCGCTCGGCCGGCGGAACGCCGGCATAGATCAGCGGCAGCTCGACGTTCTGCAGGGCGCTGAGCCTCGGCAGCAGCTGGAAGGACTGGAAGACGAAGCCGATGCGCCGGCTGCGGAAACTGGCCAGCTCGTTGTCGTCGAACTGGCCGACGTCCTCCCCCTCGAAGCGGTAACTGCCCTCGGAAGGCCGGTCGAGGCCCCCCAGGATGTTCATCAACGACGACTTGCCCGAGCCCGACGGCCCGATCACCGCCACGCTCTCGCCGCGCTGGATGTCCAGCGTGACCCCGGCCAGGGCGTGAACCGTCTCCTCGCCCATGATGTAGGTCTTCTTCAGACCCTGGATCTGGATCACGGCGGGCTTTCCTAGCCGCCCCGGATGCGCGGGCCGCCGCCGCCCATCATCGGGTTGCGGGCCTGGACCTTGGCCTTGGGCCCGCCGCCGGTGATCACCTCGACGCCGGGCTTGATCGCGCCCGACCGGTCGACGACCTCGGTGAAGGAACCGTCCGTGGCGCCGACCAGCACCGGCACGGGGGTCGGCTTGCCGTCCTTGAGGATCCAGACCACGCCGGAGATCATGCCGCCACTACGCCGGGCGCCGCCCTGGCCCATGCGAGCGCGGAAGGCGACGAGCTTGGTCTTCTGGTCGGGCTTGAGGATGGCTTCCAGCTCGGTGAAGGCGGCCTGGTTGGCCTGCTGCATGGCCTGGCGACGGTTCTCGCCCCCGGCGGCGCGCGCCTTGGCCTGGGCCTTTTCGAAGATGACCTTGGCCTTGGCCTGCTGGCCGGAATCCAGGTCCAGCGCCTCGGTGAGGCGTTCGAGCATCCGGCCGCCACGCTGGCCGCCCTGGCCCTGCTGCCGCTGCTGTCCGCCGCCGGGTCCGCCCATGCCGGGAACGCCGCCGCGCGGCTGGGGTTGGGCGGTCTGGTCGGCCGGCGTCCAGCGCAGGGCGGCGGCTGGGACGCGCAGGACGTCGCGGCGCTCCTCCAGCACGATGTCGGCGTTGGCGGTCATGCCCGGCAGGAGCTTGCCGCCGGGATTGTCGGCCTCGGCGATCACCGTGTAGGCGACGACGTTGTTGCTGGTCTCCGGCTGCTTGCGGACCTGGGTGACGACGCCGGTGAAGTTGTCATCCGGGAAGGCGTCGACGGTGAACTTGACCCGTTGTCCCTCGCGGACGTTGCCGATGTCGGCCTCGTCGACGCTGATCTTGACCTCCAGGCGCGTCAGGTCCTGGGCGATCTGGAACAGCACGGGGGCCGACAGGCTGGCGGCGACGGTCTGCCCGGGCTCGATCTGGCGGTCGACCACGACACCGCTGATCGGGGCGACGATGTTGGTGCGGCCGAGGTCGACGTTGGTGGCGTTCAGCGCGGCGCGGGACTGCGTCACCCGGGCGCGGCCCGCGGCGACGTTGGCCTGGGCGGCCTTCCAGGCCGCCAGGTCGGTGTCGAGGGCGGCCTTCGCGGCGATGCCCTTGTCGTAAAGGGTCTTGGTGCGGTTGTAGTTGGCCCGCGCCACCTCGGCCTGGGCCTGCAGCTGCGCGACGCTGGCCTGGCTGGCGGCCACCTCGGCCTGTCCCTGCTGGGCGCGGCTGACGTAGGTCTGCGGGTCGAGGATGGCCATCACCTGCCCGGCCCGCACCTGGTCGTTGAAGTCGACCAGCACCTTGGTGATCTGGCCGGAGATCTGCGAGCCGACCTGCACGGTGACCAGCGCCTGCAGCGTGCCGGAAGCCGAGACCGACCGGGTGATGTCGCCGCGCTGCGCCGCCTCGGTCCGGTACGGATCCTTGGGGGCCTTCGGCTTGAACAGCAGGTAGCCGCCACCGCCCAGAACCACCGCGCCGACGGCGACCCAGGCGGCGATGGCCCAGGGGACTTTCTTGCGGCGGGGCGTGGTGTTCAGGCTCATGGGCTCGCTGTTTGGTGAATCTCTGTCGGTACCGGGTAGCCACCCAAGTTTGCGACCGCATTTCAGCGCATTGCCGGAACGCTTCCGGCGTCACACGGGCCCAACGCGGCGGTCAGTCCTCGGGTACGCCCTCGAGCAGCTTCTGGAGCGGGGATCTGGGCAGGGTGGCAAGCACCAGCCTGCCGTCCTTGTCCGCGTCGAGGATGGCGAAGCGGTCCTTGGCGGCCCTGATCGCCTCGTCACGGCTGATGCGCCGGTTGAAATCGGTGTCCTGCCCCATCACCGGCTGGACCTCGTTGATCAGGCCGTAGAGGCCGGCGCCGCTGCGGCCGTGGTCATAGGTCTGCTTGGCGTCGCGCGGCCGGGCGCCGTCGGTGCGCGGGATGTTGGGCCGCTGGCGTCCGCCCTTCGGACGGGGGCCAAGCTGCGGTCCGGCGTCGACCACGCCCAGAGCGGCCCGGGACAGGATTTCCGGGGCGACCTTCTTCTCGTAGTCGTTGATCTCGAAGCCATCGAGCGTGGCGTTCCTGTCGGCGTCGAGCTTGTCGAAGAAGGCGAGCGAATCGGCGACCAGCTCGTCGCGGGTGATGGCGCCGTCGCCGTCCCTGTCGGCCTGCTTGAACCAGGCGGCGACCGGGTAGGGCTCGCCGAGCGGACCGCGGAACGGCTCGCCGGCCGGGCTGATGAAGATCTGCTGCCGCGGACCGGTCGCCGGCTGGGCCAGGGCGGGGGCGGCGACCAGCAGGCCGGCGATCAGGGCGAGGCGGAAGGTCATCATTCGGTGCTCCAGTCCCTTGCCCTCGTCGGGCGCCAGCGCGGCGCCGATGGGGCGGGCGCGTTTCAGCCTTGTTTCAGCCGCCTGGCAAGCGGTTACAGCGGGAGGCGGACGCGAGCGGTCAGGCCGCCGCCCGGCCGGTTGATCAGTTCGGCGTCGCCACCATGCGCGCGGGCCACCGACCGCACCACTGCGAGGCCCAGACCGATCCCGCCCGTCTCACGGTTGCGGGAGGGCTCGCCGCGGAAGAAGGGCTCGAACACCCGCTCGCGCTCGTGCTCGGGAATGCCGGGACCGTCGTCCTCGACTTCGATCACCGCCTCGCCGGCTTCGCGGTAGACCCGGCCCCGCGCCACGCCGCCGTACTTGAGGGCGTTCTCGACCAGGTTGGCGACCAGCCGGCGCAGGGCGACGGGATCGCCCTCGATGACCAGCTTCTCGGTGCGGTCGATGCTGGCCTCGGCGCCGGTCTCCGCGGCCTCGTCGAGGACGCTCTCGACCAGGGAGGCGAGCTCGAGCTTCGTCCGTTCGCGCGGCCGGCTGGCGTCGGAGACAAAGCCGAGGGTGGCGGCGATCATCGCCTCCATCTGGTCGATGTCCGCGGCCAGCTTGGCCTTGAGCGGATCGGGGGCCTGTTCGATGCGGAACTTCAGGCGGGTGAGGGGGGTGCGCAGGTCGTGGGCGATGGCGCCGACCATGGCGGTGCGGTCGTCGACGTACCTGCGAAGGCGCTCCTGCATCTGGTTGAAGGCGGCCGCCGCGGCCGCCACCTCGGACGATCCGGTCATCTCCAGGGGCGGGGAGCGGGGGTCGCGGCCGAGCCGGTCGGCCGCCTGGGCGAAGGCCCCGATGGGGGCCGACAGCCGCCGGGCCAGCAGCCAGGCGAGCGGGGCGATCAGTCCGACCGACAATACGAAGGTCAGGATCAGCCGCGTCTGCCAGGCATCCCAGCGGAAGGTGGGCTTGGGCTTGACCACCAGCCAGCGGCCGTCCGGCTGGCGGACCCCCACCTTGAACGGTGAGAAGATCACCCGCTCGTCGGGCCGGAACTCCGGACCTGGCGGCGGGCCGGGCCGGTGAGGAGCATGGCCGCCCTCGGGCGGGCCAATGCGGAAGATGCGGGTCTCCACCCGGTTCTCGGTGCGGAGCAGCACCCGCACGGGCCCCACCGTCTCGATGGCGACGTCGCTCGGATCGACCTTCAGGGTCTCGGCCAGGATGCGCCGGAAGTCCTCGCGCCAGCGGGAGCGGCGAAAGGACTCCTCCGGCGCCTCGGTCTTGAGCTTGACGACCAGCGGCCGCCCGTCGGTGATCTCCACCCCCTCGCGGCGCTTCAGCGCGGCGGCCAGTTCGCTGAGGCGATAGACCTCCGGCTGGGGCGGGGGCAGGGCAAGCAGCATGGCGGCGCTGACCGCCGGCACGGCGATCAGGCTGACCAGCGCCAGCGCCATCACCTGGGCGAACAGCGGGGCGCTGCGGATCCGGATCGGCATCAGCTGCGGGTCACCTTCGGCACGAACATGTAGCCTTCGCTGCGCACCGTGCGGATCAGTTCGCCGCCGTTGCTGCCGTCGTCCAGCTTCTTGCGCAGGCGGCTGATCTGCACGTCGATGGCCCGGTCATAGGCCTCGGAATCGCGCCCTCGCGCCATGTCGAGCAGCTGGTCGCGGGTCAGGATCCGCTGCGGTCGCTCCACGAAGGCGCGCAGCAGGGAGAACTCCCCGCTGGAGAGGTTGACCACCACGCCCTCCGGCGAGCGCAGTTCGCGGCGCACCAGGTCCAGCCGCCAGCCGGCGAAGTGGCAGGTGGCGGTCATGCCATCGTCCTGCGGTCCAGCCGGCTCCTGGCGCCGGCGAAGCACGGCGCGGATGCGGGCCAGCAGCTCGCGCGGATTGCAGGGCTTGGGCAGGTAGTCGTCGGCGCCGAGCTCCAGGCCGACGATACGGTCGGTGTCCTCGCCCATGGCCGAGAGCATGATGATCGCCGGCCCCCCGGGCTGGGCGGTCAGGCGGCGGCAGATCGAGAGGCCGTCCTCGCCGGGCATCATCACGTCGAGCACGATCAGGTCGACCGGCCCTTTGCTGAGCGCCTGTTCCATTCCCCGGGCGTCGGCGGCGGTCTCGACCTGGTAGCCGTGCTGGCCCAGGAACTCGGACACCACGTCGCGGATCCCGGGGTCGTCGTCGACCATCAGGATGCGGACCGGCGTTTCGGCCGTTCCCGAGGCGTCGAGGGTCATGGTCTGCTCCATGGGACGACAATCGCAGGCCGGTGTCTCGACACGATTGCAGCGCCGACATACGGGTGCAACCGTCCCGGCCTCAAGTGGCCTGGCCCAAGAACGCTCCGGAGTCCCGCATGATCCGCCCCTTTGCGATGGCCTGTGTCCTGGCCCTGGCCGCCTCCGCCGCCTCGGCCCAGCCTTCGCCCGACACGAACAAGGATGGCCACATCAGCCTGGCCGAGCACCTGGCGGCCGGCGAGCGGGGCTTCAAGCGGATGGACGCCAACGCCAACGGGACCATCGACCCGGAGGAGCAGGCGAAGATCATGAAGTACACCGGTGGCAAGAACATCCTGGCGCCGGCCGACCTCAACAAGGACGGCAGGGTGTCGAAGGAGGAGTTCGTGAAGGCCTCGAACTACCGCTTCAAGCAGGCCGACGCGGACAGCGACGGTCGGCTGAACAAGGCCGAGCAGCAAGCGCTGATGAAGGCGCGGGGGGTCTAGCTGTGGCGGGGCGCTAGGTCTTCCGCCGGCTCGATCCGCGAAGATTCCAGGGCCAGGTCCGAGACATAGGGGTTGGCCTTGCGCTCGAAGCCGAACGTGCTCATCGGGCCGTGGCCCGGCACGAAGGCGACATCGTCGCCCAGCGGCCAGAGCTTGGTCGTGATCGCCTCGATCAGGTCGTTGAAGTTGCCGCGCGGGAAATCGGTGCAGCCGATGGAGCCCTTGAACAGCACGTCGCCGACCTGGGCGAAGCGCGCCTCGCGGTGGAAGAAGACCACATGGCCGGGGGTGTGGCCGGGACAGTGGATGACCTCGAACTCGGTCTCGCCCAGAGAGACCTTGTCGCCGTCATACAGCCAGCGGTCGGGGGTGAAGGTCCGGGCGTCCGGAATGCCGTAGCGGGCGCCGCTCTCCTCGATGCGGTCGATCCAGAACTGGTCGTCCGGGTGGGGACCTTCGATGGGAACGCCGGTCAGGTCCTTGATCGTCTGGGTCGCCCCGGCGTGGTCCATGTGCCCGTGGGTGATCCAGATCTTCTCCAGGGTCAGCCCGTGATCCTTCAAGGCCTGCATCAGGCGAGGGGCCTCGCCGCCGGGATCGATGATCGCCGCCTTCTTGGTCCTGGCGCACCAGACGATGGTGCAGTTCTGCTGCAGCGGGGTGACCGGGGCGATCACCGCGCGAATGGGGGGCTCGCTCAACGCGGGGCTCCTGAAAAAACTTGGCCTATATGATCGGCGTTCAGGCTGGCGATTGAAAGCCCGGATACGAAAAAGGCCCGGGATCGCTCCCGGGCCCTTCCGACCGAAACCTTCGCCTCAGGTCTCCTTGATGTCGTCCACCCCGCGGGCCATGGCCTCGGCCGGGCTCGGCATCGAGGTGTCCTCGGTGATGTCGATCCCCTTGGCCAGGTAGGAGTGCCAGTAGCCGTAGCCGATGTAGATCAGGGCGCCGACCAGGGCGTAGACCGCCAGGATGGTCAGGGGCACCGGATCGTCCGACATCGCCCGCTCAAGCATGGGTTTGAAGTTCTGCCAGGCCAGGAACAGGCAGGCGCCGATCCCAAGCACCGCGGTGACCACGCCGCCGGGCACCTTGAAGGGCCGGGGCAGGTCGGGGTGCTTGACCCGAAGGTAGATGACCGACAGGCAGACGATGGAGAAGGCCACCGCCGTACCCAGCGACACCAGGTCGCCCAGCAGGCTGATCGGCAGGAACGACGCCGCGATGGCGATCAGCACGCCGAGCAGGATGGTGCCCAGCCAGGGGGTGCGGAACTTCGGGTGGATCGCCGCGAACACCTTCGGCAGCAGGCCGTCGCGGGCCATGGTGTAGAAGATGCGGGTCTGGCCATAGCAGAGCACCAGCATGACCGAGGAGAGGCCGGTGATGGCCCCGACCTTGATCAGGAAGGCGATCAGGTTGAGCTTGCCGCCCTCGGCCGTGGCCAGGGGGATGTCGGCCCATTCCAGGCCCATGCGATCGATGGCGACCGCGATGGGGGCCGGGCTGGCCAGCTCCTTGTAGGGCACCACGCCGGTCATCACGGCGGCGACCGCCATGTAGATGATGGTGCAGATGACCAGGGCGCCCAGGATGCCGATCGGTACGTCCTTGCTGGGGTTCTTGGCCTCGGCCGCGGCGGTGGAGACCGCCTCGAACCCGACGTAGGCGAAGAAGATGATCGCCGCGCCGCGG
>DASPLD010000238.1:0-7927 GCA_035627755.1 Caulobacter sp.
GCCTTGAGGACGGCGGCGGCGGCATGGGGATCCCGGTGGCCGACGTAGAGGACGTGGCAGCCGCTGTCGCGGCCGACGGTGGCGATACGGCGGACCTGGAACGCGCGCCGGCCGATCCGCTGGCCTCTCACGGCCTTGTCGAGCAGGGGGCCGAAGGGGTCGGCGCCGACGACGCAGATGACGAACGGGCTGTCAGGGGCGGCGAAGGCCTTCGGCGGCCAGTCGATGAACGGCGCGAACTTCGGCAGGTAGGCGGCCTTGACCGGGTATTCGAGCGAACGCGGTTGCCCGAAGGCCAGGGAGCCGCAAAGCCACAGGGCCGTCAGGGCCGCGAGGCCCAGGGCCGTCCTCCACCGCGACGGTATCGCGTGGCCGGGCAATCAGTATCTCCAGCGAAGGCCGACATGGGCAGTCCGGCCGATCTGACGACGGACCCCGGCATTGTCGGACTCGAAATGCCGCTCGTCGAGCAGGTTGTAGCCGGAGAGGGTGAACTCAATCTGATCATCGGACCGCCCGCCGATCCCGGCGTCGACCGCCGCGGCGCCCGCTCCCATGTCTCGGCCCCGTCTCTTCCGCAACTACGCTTCCCCGACCCGATTGCCGCGCGGCCGATGGCGCGCCCCCGGCCAATCGAAGCAAACGCGCCGCCGCGTCGGCCGGTTCCTGGCGAGCTTGCTTCACCCGGGCTCCGAAACGCGTTAACCCTTACCCGCTCGGGCCGGCGCGCCGGGCAGAACGAGGGGACCAGATGCAGATGTTTGCCGCCTTTCCGCTGCTGGCCATCCCGGTGCTGATCTACAACCTGGTGGTCCTGACCCTGCCAGGCGGGTTCGGTTCGCCCGACGCGACGCTTCAGCTGACTACGCCCCTGTTCACCGTCAACATGACCTCAGGGTCGCCCTGGCCGGTCAGCCTGTCGGACCTGCTGCTGGCCGGATCGCTGGTGGTGCTGTTCATCGAGCTGTTGAAATCGACCACCAGCCGGCGGATCGCCATCATCAACCACTCGCTGTCGATGCTGCTGTTCATCATCTGCCTGGTCGAGTTCCTGCTCGCGCCGGCCTTCGCGACCTCGACCTTCTTCCTGATGACGGTGATGGTCCTGCTGGACGTTCTTGCCGGGTTCATCGTGACCATCGTCGCGGCGCGCCGCGACATCGACTTCGGCCCCGGCGACGGCGCCTAGGTCAGGACGGTGAAGATAATGGCGACAACTGCGACGTCCATGGCGCGGATCAGGATGCTGGTCACTTCGGGCTCCGGAACAGGGTTTATTCCGGGTTAAGCAAGAGCGGCGCCAGTTGGAGCGTTCCGGTTTGGCATTGTTCTTCGACATCGAGTGGTACGAGGCGCGGCTCGCCGAGCGCGGCCTGTCGCGGGCCGTCCTCGCCGCCGCTTCGGGGATGGGCGAGCCGGAAGTCGACCTCGTCTTCAAGGACCAGCGGGCGCTGTCGGCTGCCGAGGTGGCGGCTTTCGCCGAACTCCTGGGGGTGAGCCCGGCGGAGGCGGCGACGCGGGCCGGCGTGTCGACGCCGGTCCCGGGGACCGACCCGCTCAGCCGGATCGCGGAGCTCGAGCGCCGGGTGGCGGCGCTCGAGGCGGCGTTGAAGGCGAAGGGCTGAGTCCTCTCCCGAAGGGGGACGAAGATCAGATCTCGGTCTTCTTCAGCAGGCCCTTCGGCGGGCGGCGGTCCGCCGGGCCGGAGTATTCGGTTTCCAGGTAGGCGCTTCTTGCCGCCTCCACCGTCCCCGGCGCGCGCAGCCCCCGGCGCTGTCCTGGCTGGCCGAGCAACTGCGCGGCGAAGGCTGCGGGCCCGTCGAGCGGGGGCGGCGAGGTGTGCTCGTGGGCATGCGGGCCGGCGATCACGGCGGGCAGGTTTGCGGAGGGCGCCTCCGCTTCGGCGTGATGCTCGGGCGCGCGGTCTTCCCGTCGCCGGTCGAACTGGCGACGGTCGCCGTAAGGCCTGGTCGGATCGAGCCGCTCGGTCATGCGGCCGAGACTAGCGCCCGCCGGTTAAGACTTCGACGCCAGCTTGTCGATCTGGGCCCGCATCGCCTCGACCTGCTTCTTCAGCTCGGTGAGGCTGTCTTCGTCGCTCCCGGACGGGGCCGCCGCCGGCGCCGCGCCCGCCGCCGGCTCCTCGCCGCGGCCGTAGGCGAAGGGGGAGAACATCTTCATCGCCCGCTCGAACAGGGCCATGTTCTGGCGCACCTGGTCGTCGAAGGCGGCCATGCCGCCGCCGGCGCCCATGGTCCCGAACTGCTGGCGCATCCGTTCCTGCTGCTGCGAGAAGGTCTGCAGGCTCATCTCCAGATAGGCGGGCAGGAAGGCCTGCATCTGGTTGCCGTAGAAGCCGATCAGCTGGCGCAGGAACTGGATCGGCAGGAGGTTCTTGCCGTCGCCCCGGTTCTCCTCGTCGAAGATGATCTGGGTCAGCACCGAGCGGGTGATGTCCTCCCCGCTCTTGGCGTCGAAGACCACGAAGTCGACCCCCTCCCGCACCATGTCGGCGAGGTGTTCGAGGGTGACGTAGCTGCTCGAGGCGGTGTTGTAGAGGCGACGGTTGGCGTACTTTTTGATGACCACCTTCTCGCCGGCTTCCGACTTGTCGGACATTTCATCCCCGTATTTGGGCGGCCTGGCCGCATATCTTGCGCCGCACTATCGCGGAAGCGAAGGCATTACGCCAGCCTTGCTCGCAAATGCGAAAAAGCCCACCTATTAACGTCGACCCCGTGACGGGGGCCGAGGATTTGGGCATTGTGCGCCCGCACAAAAAATGCGGCGGCGCAGCAAGCGACCGCCCACACGCAAGATACCGGGAGCCTCGCCATGAGCGATATCGTCATCGTTTCCGCCGCGCGTACGCCTGTTGGATCGTTCAACGGCGCCCTGTCCAGCCTGCCGGCCCATGAGCTGGGGCGGGTGGCGATCAGCGCCGCCATCGAGCGGGCGGGGATTTCGCCGGCCGACGTCGACGAGGTGATCATGGGCCAGGTGCTGCAGGCCGGCGCCGGCCAGGGCCCGGCCCGTCAGGCGGCGGTCAACGCCGGCGTCCCGGTGGAAAGCCCGGCCTGGAGCGTCAACCAGCTGTGCGGTTCCGGCCTTCGCGCCGTGGCCCTGGCGGCCCAGCAGGTGGCGCAGGGCGACGCCAGCATCGTCGTGGCCGGCGGCCAGGAGAGCATGAGCCAGTCGCCGCACGCGGCCCAGATGCGCAACGGAACCAAGATGGGCGACGTCAGCTTCGTCGACACCATGATCAAGGACGGGCTGATCGACGCCTTCCACGGCTACCACATGGGCCAGACCGCCGAGAACATCGCCGCCCGCTGGCAGATCACCCGCGCTGACCAGGACGCCTTCGCCGTCGAGAGCCAGAACCGGGCCGAGGCGGCCCAGAAGGCGGGCAAGTTCGACGCCGAGATCGTTCCGGTGACCATCAAGGGCCGCAAGGGCGACACCGTGGTCGACAAGGACGAGTACATCCGCCACGGGGCGACCCTGGACAGCGTCTCCGGCCTGAAGCCGGCCTTCAACAAGGAAGGCTCGGTCACCGCCGCCAACGCCTCGGGCCTCAACGACGGCGCCGCCGCGGTGGTGGTGATGAGCGCCGAGGAGGCCAAGAAGCGGGGCCTCAAGCCGCTGGCCCGCATCGCCAGCTGGGCGCATGCCGGGGTGGAGCCGGAAGTCATGGGCACCGGGCCGATCCCGGCCATGCGCAAGGCCCTGGAAAAGGCCGGCTGGAAGGTATCCGACCTCGACCTCATCGAGAGCAACGAGGCTTTCGCGGCCCAGTCCCTGAGCGTGGTGCGGGAACTGGGCCTCGACCCGGCCAAGACCAACGTCAATGGCGGCGCCATCGCCATCGGCCACCCGATCGGGGCCAGCGGCGCGCGCATCCTCACCACTCTGCTGCACGAGATGCAGCGGTCGGGAGCCAAGAAGGGCGCGGCGACCCTGTGTGTCGGCGGAGGCATGGGCGTGGCCATGTGCCTGGAAGCCCTCTGACGGCGCCGGTCCAGTCGCATAGCAACAGGGTGGCCTCGCGGTCGCCGGCTCACCTATGGTGAGCCCAACAATAAATCAGGAAGCGCAGGAAAGATCATGACCAGGGTTGCATTCGTCACAGGCGGTACGCGCGGCATCGGCAGGGCCATCGTCGAACGGCTGGTCGCCGACGGCATGAAGGTGGCGGCCGGCTACAGCGGCAACGAAGAGGCCGCCAAGGCCTGCGCCGACGAGCTGGGGGTGATGGTGGTCAAGGGCAACGTCGGCAGCTTCGACGACTGCAAGCGGGCCGCCGACGCGGTGGCCGCCGAGCTTGGGCCGATCGATGTGCTGGTCAACAACGCCGGCATCACCCGCGATGGCTTCTTCCACAAGATGACCTACGAGCAGTGGTCGGAGGTCATCCGGGTCAACATGGACTCGGCCTTCAACATGACCCGCCAGGTGATCGACGGGATGCGCAACCAGGGCTGGGGGCGGGTGGTGAACATCAGTTCGATCAACGGCCAGAAGGGCCAGGTCGGCCAGACCAACTACAGCGCCGCCAAGGCCGGGCTGATCGGCTTCACCAAGGCCCTGGCCCTGGAGAACGCCAAGAAGGGCATCACCGTCAACGTCATCTGCCCGGGCTACATCGACACCGAGATGGTGGCGGCGGTGCCGCAGAACGTGCTGGACGGGATCATCGCCGGCATCCCGGTCGGGCGCCTGGGCAAGGGCGAGGAGATCGCCGACATGGTCTCCTATCTGGCTGGCGAGCGGGCCGGATTCGTGACGGGGGCGACCTTCACCCTGAATGGCGGGCAATATCTGGCGTCATAGGTCTGGTTCGGTGAGCGTGTGACGGCGGCGCCACAGGGCGCCGCCCGCCGCAACCGCGCCTTGATCCGGCCCCCGCGCCAGTCCAAGATTCGCCCCAGTCGGAGCGCAGACACCGGGGCATGGCCGTAACGGGTGCGAGAATACCAGCCGCCGCCTTGGCGCTGGCTGCGGTGTTTGTCGGGCTTGCGCCCGGCGCGCTCGCGCAACCTCGTTCAGGCGGAGAGAAGGGCAGCCACCGGGGCGATTCGCCGCTCGGCGCGCTGGGCGAGATGCTGTTCCCCGACAAGCCCAGCGCCAACCGTCGGCCCGCGCCGCCGCCGGTCGGCCGCTATGTCTCAGAGTCCGGCCAGGCCTTCGTCCTCGACCGCTCCACTGGCAGGCCGATGCTGCGGTTCGAGGGCAGCAACGAGATCTGGGTGCTGGAGCCCCATACCGGCGCCCGCGGCGACACCCTCTACAAGAATGACGCGGGCCGCGTGGTGCTGCGGGACACCCGGATCGGCGGCCTGACCCTGTTCACGCCAGAGCGGCGCGAGGGCGCCGCCGCCGCCCTGGCCGGGGAGTCGCGGCCGATCCGCCTGACCCCGGTGTCGCCCAAGGCCCTCTACCAGCGGCTGATCGCCTCCAGCGCCGTGGCCAGCCGCGCGGCCCGGCGCCAGATACCCTTCCATGCCGAGGCGACCCCCGCCTCCTCGGCCCTGATCGCCGACGCCGCCCTGATCACCGCCGATAGCCTGGCGCGGATGTCCCGCTCGCCCAGCGGCCGGGAGCAGCTGACGCGGGTCAGCCGGGTGTTCATCACCGAGGGGCCCAGGCCCGGGGTGGTGCTGCGCCAGGGGGTGCTGATCGTCATCGTGACCCCCAGGCTCGGGATCGGCGGAAGGCCGTCGTCGGAGCGGGTCACCGTCGCCGCCTCGCGGTAGACGGGGCCCGGAACCGGGGGGAGGCGCACCCGCCTCCGGCGCCACAGATCGTCGCGGCGCGCCATTCTTCCTCATTTCGGGTCAAAACGGCCTTGGCCGGCCGGTGAACCGCAGTCAGGTTTCCTGGTCCTTCGGGGGGAGGGCATGTCCCTGGCCAGGCGCTGGCCCAACAGACCGCCTGGCCAGGGCAACCTCGCCGAGTATTGTATGGTGCTTCAGGCCGCCCGCGCCCGCGCCGGCATGGCCAGCCCGACGCCTGCGACCGCCTGGACCAGCTGGGCGAAACGCTGGCAGATCGCCAGCCCGGCGGCCAGCAGCGCCGGCTCCTGCATCCGCTCGACCCGGCAGCGGTAGCCGCCGCCGACCTTCTCGACCCAGCCGCGCTCGACGAAGTGGAGCAGCCGCCGGCGAACGATCTCATAGGGCAGGCACAGGCGCTCGGCGATCTGGCGCGGCCTGGCCGGCGGGCGCAGGCTGTCGGGCGGCGGGGTGTCGGCCCCGGCGTAGCGGCGGGCGAGCAGCGGGTCGTTGGTGATGGCCGCGGCGTTAGCGCTCATCAACCCGACGAAGATCAGGGCGTTGACCATAGAGCCGTGCGGATGGGTCCCGGCCTCGAGCGTACGCAGCAGGAAACCCTGGATCAGCCGGTGGGCGGCCATCTGCGCCGCGGCCTGGTCGGCGGCGGGCGGCGGCGGCGGCCCGGCCAGGAACACCTCCGGCCCCATGCCGAGCGTCTCCATGGCAGCCATGAGCCGCTGATATCCTTCGATGCAGCGGGCGGCGTCGGCGCGGGCCGCCTCGGGGTCCAGCCGCATGGCCATCGGCCGATGGCCGGACGCGAGCTGGCAGTGGCCGCTGGCCTCGAGTTCCCGGACCTTGCGACGGGTGGTCTCGAACGGCAGGTTCAGCGACCGGGACAGCGCGCGGACCGAGATCGGCCGCTGCTCGCCATCGCCGACCTGCAGCATCGCCAGCCAGGTTATCGCCCGGACGAAGTCGCCCTCGTGCCGAGCGGCCAGCACCCCGGCCTCATCGAGCATGTAGTCCGACGCGCAGCGGAAGATCAGCCGCTGCAAAGCGCGCCTGGAGTCGGGATCGGATCCCCATTCGGACATGCTTCAACCCTCGGTGCCCGACCCGTTTCGAGGAAACGGAGTTCGCCGTCCACTGGGCGATTGGACGCAGTCAGGGAGACCAGCCGGGCAGGGCCATCTCGAAGCCCTCGAAGGTGAACCCGGGCGCGACGGTGCAGCCGACCAGGGTCCAGGCCCCGGTCGACCGGGCGCTCTGCCAGACGCCGGCCGGAACGACGAGTTGCGGCCGCTCGCCGGCGGCCAGGTCGTTTCCGAGCGCGCGGGTCAGCGCCGGCTGGCCCTCCGCAGCGACGCGGAGGGCGAGCGGCGCGCCGTCGTAGAAGTGCCAGACCTCGGCCGCGTCGACCCGGTGCCAGGCGCTTTCCTCCCCTTCGGGCAGCAGGAAGAAGATGGCCGTCGACCTGGCGCGGCCGTCGGGGCCGGGCTCGTCCCGGAAGGTCTCCTTGAACCAGCCGCCTTCCGGATGGGGCGCAAGCTCCAGCAGGGCGATGATCTCCTGGGCCGAGATCACCCCTTGAACCCGTCCTTGGCCGCGCGGACGGCGCCGAAGGCCTCGGCGGGGTCGGGGATGTCGGGTCGCAGGACCGGGGCGCGCAGGAAGGGGTTGGTGGCCCGCTCCAAGGCGATGGTGGTCGGCACGGTGGGCTCGCCCCGCTCGCGGGCCGCGAAGATCTGCTCGGCGCGGGTCTTCAGCGCGGCGCTGTCGTCCACCGACAGGGCGAAGCGGGCGTTGGAGGCGGTGTATTCATGAGCGCAGTAGACGGCGGTGTCCTCGGGCAGCGCCGCGATCCGCTGCAGACTTGCCCACATCTGCTGTGCGTCGCCCTCGAACAGCCGGCCGCAGCCAAGCGCGAACAGGGTGTCGCCGACGAAGGCGATGCCGTCGGCCGCGTCGTGATAGGTGATGTGGCCCAGCGTATGCCCGCCGGTGTCGATCACCCGCAAGCGCGTCTCGCCCAGTTCCACCACGTCGCCTTCGGTCACCACACGGTCAGGCGGAGCTATGCGACCGACCTCCTCGGGGCCCACGACCGTGCAGCCGGTTGCGGCCTTCAACTCGGCGTTGCCGCCGGCGTG
>DASPLD010000239.1:0-7880 GCA_035627755.1 Caulobacter sp.
TCGTGGCCGAGGACTTCCAGGACGGTGGCGCTGCGGCCGCTGAGCACGTCGGTGTCCACCGTGCGGTCGAACCGCTCGTAGGTCAGGCGCAGGCGGTGCGCGTCGCCCGGGGCGAAGACCAGCTTGACCAGCCAGGCGTCCGAGGTGATGTCCTGCGGGTTGGCGGCGGTGCGCGTGGAGTTCAGGGCGTTGTTGTCGCCCTGGGTCTCGGTTTCCGAAGCCTCGCGCCGGTTGTAGGCGACCATGGCCGACCAGTCGCCGGCCTGGAAGGCGCCGGCCAGGCCGGCCGAGGCGCCCTCGTCGACCGAGCTGTAGGAGAGCCGGCCCTGGATGCCGAACAGCCGGTCGCCAGTCAGGAAGTCAGCCGGGTTCTTTGTGGTCATGCTGACCACGCCGGCGACCCCGTCGCTTCCGTAGAGGGCGCTGCCCGGGCCGCGCAGGATCTCCACCCGCTTGATCATCGTGAGGTCGCCGAAGTCGCCGCGGCCCATGTTCTGGGCCCCGAAGCTGAAAGCGTCGGGCTGGCGGACCCCGTCGACCAGGATCTGCACCCGGTTGCCTTCAAGTCCGCGGATGTTGAAGCCGCTGTTGCCGTCCCGGCCGGTGGCGCCGAACGCCGCGCCGAAGCGGACCGGACTGCTGCGGACGGTGACCCCGGGCTCGTAGCGGACCAGGTCCTTGATGTCGGTGGCCAGCTGCGCCTCGATCGTCCGGTCGTCGATCACGCTGACCGTGGCCGGCGCGTCCTCGACCGCCTTCTCGGTGCGGGTCGATACGATGCTGACCGGCGAGAGCAGCGGCCCCTCGGCCTCGGCGGCTGTTTCGTCGGCGGCGAGCGCCGGCGCGGCCGCCAGGGCGACCAGGGAAACGGCCAGCCAGGACCGGCGGCGAAGACTCTTCAACGACATGAACGCCCCCTTGGCGTGAATTGCGAATGACTCGCATATGCGAAGGGGCGTCCTAGGCTCGTCAGGCCCTGGGGTCAAGATTGTTAAGAGTAATTCTCAGAGTCATTCGCATGACGGGGCGGCGTGTTGACCCCGCGGCCGGCTTTTGGCTTTTTCGGGCCGATGACCGCCCAGCCTTTCGACCACAGCGATCACTATCCGAGCCGCGCGGCGCGAGAGGCCGACAAGTGGGTCCATATCGTCGGGCTGATCCTGGCCATCGCGGGCGGCGGGACCCTGGTCGGGCTGTCGATCGGGTTCGGGACCGTCGGGCAGGTGTTCGCCGTCGCGGTCTACGGCATCTGCCTGGCGCTGATGCTGAGCTTCTCGATCGCCTACAACATGTCGAAGCCGGGGACACGCCCGTTCCTGCGGCGCCTCGACCACGCCGGCATCTTCCTGATGATCGCCGGCAGCTACACCCCCTTCACCACCCAGAGCCTGACGGGCCTGTGGTCCATCGGAATGACCACCGCCGTCTGGGCCCTGGCCCTGGCGGGCGTGGCGGGCAAGCTGTTCCTGCCCGGCCTGGGGCGCGGCATCTGGGTGGCGCTCTATCTGGCGCTCGGCTGGATCGTGCTGATCGCCATCGGGCCGATGGTGGCGGCGGTGTCCCTCTCCGGCATGATCCTTCTGGCGGTCGGCGGTGTGGTCTATTCGCTGGGGGTGGTCTTTTACGTGCGCAAGACCCTGACCTACCGGCGGGCCATCTGGCACGGCTTCGTGCTCGCCGGGGCGGGCGTCCAGTACGCGGCGATCATGACCGGGGTGGTGTTGTATTACCGGGCCTGAGCGGCTAAACACCCCGCGCCCTCTCAAGGGCCCAATCAGATCCCTTCAGCCCGCCGAGCACCCGTCGAAGGGCCGGCTGAAGTCTCCCGGCGGGTGGAAGGATCGCATCCATGGCCAACGTCACCGTGGTCGGCGCCCAGTGGGGCGACGAGGGCAAGGGCAAGATCGTCGACTGGCTGTGCGACCGCGCCGAGGTGGTGGTGCGCTTCCAGGGCGGCCACAACGCGGGCCATACCCTGGTCATCGGCGGCAAGGTCTACAAGCTGGCCCTGCTTCCGTCCGGGGTGGTCCAGGGCAAGCTGTCGGTGATCGGCAACGGGGTGGTCGTCGATCCCTGGCACCTGCTGGAAGAGATCGAGAAGATCGCCTCGCAGGGGGTCAACATCACCCCCGACCTGCTGGTGCTGGCCGACAACGCCTGCCTGATCCTGCCGTTGCACCGCGACCTCGACCAGGCGCGCGAGGCCGCCTCGAGCCAGAAAATCGGCACCACCGGCCGCGGCATCGGCCCGGCCTATGAGGACAAGGTCGGCCGCCGGGCGATCCGGGTCGGGGATCTGGCCGACCCCCAGTCGCTCGATCCCAAGATCGAGCGGCTGCTCAGCCACCATGGCCCGCTTCGCCGGGGCCTCGGCCTGCCGGAGGCCGACCCGGCCGAACTCTATCAGGCGCTGATGGCGCTGGCGCCGAAGCTCCTGCCCTATGCCCGGCCGGCCTGGAAGCTGCTCGACCAGATGCGGCGCACGGGCAAGCGAATCCTGTTCGAGGGGGCGCAGGGCGCGCTGCTGGACGTGGACCACGGCACCTATCCCTTCGTCACCTCCTCCAACACCGTGGCCGGCCAGGCGGCGGCCGGGTCCGGGATGGGGCCCAGCGCACCGGGATATGTCCTGGGCATCGTCAAGGCCTACACCACCCGGGTCGGCGAGGGGCCGTTCGCCTGCGAGCTCAACGACGCGGTGGGCCAGCACCTGGCGACGGTCGGGCGGGAGGTGGGGACCAACACGGGCCGGGGCCGGCGCTGCGGCTGGTTCGACCGCGTGCTGGTCCGCCAGAGCGTGGCGATCAACGGCATCAACGGCATCGCCCTGACCAAGCTCGACGTCTTGGACGGGCTGGAGAGCCTGAAGATCTGCGTCGGCTACCGGCTGCACGGGGAGATCATCGACCACCTGCCCGCTGGCCTGCGCGACCAGGCGGCGGTGGAGCCGATCTACGAGACCCTGCCCGGCTGGAGCGACAGCACCGCTGGGGCGCGAAGCTTCAAGGACCTGCCGGCCAACGCCGTGAAGTACGTCGGCCGCATCCAGGAGCTGATCGGCGCCCCGGTCGCCCTGCTGTCGACCAGCCCCGAGCGGGACGACACCATCCTGCTGCGCGACCCGTTCCAGGACTAGCGGGCGAAGACCAGCTTGCCGATCGCGCCGCCGACCAGTCCCGCGACGGCGGAGCCCGCCGTTCCCATCCACAGGATGTCCACGGTGACATCCTTGAGCAGGTAGCTGACCAGGATGCCGAGGAAGGCGCACACCGCCCCGGCGATCAGGCCGCCGGCCAGGCTGTCGCCCCAGCCGCCGCGGGCGGCGCGGACGTAGAGCAGGCCGGCGACCAGCGAGATCAGCATGCCGCCGATGGCGAACATCCCGGCGATGGCCGCGACGTAGTGGCCGGCGATCACCATCGCCAGCTGAAGCACCGTGCCGATCAGGGTCGCACGGATGAGCGCGCTGCGGATCATGGTCAGTCCCCCTTCTTCTTTGCCGAGTCCTCAGCGGCCTTCCGCTGCTCGGCGCGTTTCTCCCAGTCGACCGGGCCGTCGGCGAACCGACGGCGCAGGCCGTCGAGGCTGTAGGCGTTGCCCCATTCGAAGTGGCGATAGGCGGTGTCGAAGTCCGGCCCCTGGCCGTAGCCCAGGTTGGTCAGGGTCACCCGGGTCGCCTTGTCGCCGACCGGCGTGAACTCGAGCACGGTGACGGTCTGGCCGAACGCTTCGGCGGCGGGGAAGCCCTTCGGCGCCTGTACGTTGCGGATCGCCAGCATGCGGCCGGGCACATAGGCCTCGATCCGGTTGACGATGTTGTTGGGGTCGCCCTTGGCCGCCCCGGCGCTGTAGCTGGTCTCCAGGGAGCCGCCGACGCGGAAGTCGACATAGGCCGTGGGGGAGGCCCAGGCCTTCCAGCCCGCCTCGGTGGTGAAGGCGGCCCAGACCTCGTCGGCGGCGGCCGGCACGACCACCGACAGCTGCAGCGCCCGCCGCCCGTCGGCTTCGACGAAGGAGGTGTTCTCCACGCCGGGATAGTCGCGCCAGCTCGGCTCGGCCGCGAGGGCGCCGCCGGCCAGCAGGGCGGCGGCGGCGGCCGCGATGATCATCCTCTTCATGCCGTCCCCCGGGTCTGGCCTTCGATCTTCGAGGTCGCGCCGGCGGTCTGGGCCAGCAGGTCGAAATAGTTTCGCAGCATCGCCACCGAGGCGTCGAAGGTCTCCAGGCTGCGGTGGGTGCGCGCCTGCATCACCCCGCCCTCCATGGTGGTCAGCACGAACACCGCCAGCTTGCGGGTGTCGGTTCCTACCGGCAGCCGGTCCCTGGCCTGGTCGAGGCAGCCCTTCACATGCTTCACCCAGCCGTCGAAATTGACCGACAGCATCTCCCGCACCGGCGGGTCGGGCTCATGGATTTCCAGCGCGATGGAGCCGATCGGGCAGCCATAGAGGCAGTCGGTGTCGACCAGCATGCCGCGATAGGCGGCCAGGAGGGCGAACACCCGCTCGATCGGATCGTCGATTCCCTCCCAGGCGGGGGCCAGCAGCATCGGGTAGATGCCGTCGCGATACATTTCCAACACGGCCAGCAGCACGTCCTGCTTGGTCGGGAAGAAGTGGTAGAGGCTGCCGGAATTGGCGCCGGCCTCGCGCAGGATGTCGGCCACCGAGGTGGTGTTGAAGCCCTTGTCCGAGAACAGCTTCATGGCGGCGAACAATATTCGCTCGCGGGTGGGCTCCACGGTGCGGCTCCTGATTGAACGGTCAATCAAGAGAACACCGTACTTTCGGCGCGGAGGCAAGCGCGGAGTTCCTCCCCCGGAAGGGGGAGGAGTCCGACGCGTCCTCTATTTGGTCCTGGTCTTCTTCGGCTTGGCGTCGGCCAGCAGCTGGGCCTTGGTCTGGCTGCTGACGACCACGTCGCCGCTCTGGGTGAAGACGCTCTGGGCGACCTCCACCGCCTTGCCGTCGATCATCACGGTGACCCTGGAGTTGCCGGGGCCGACCGAACTGATGGTGCCGATCGTGTTGCCCTGGCCGTCCTTCACCGTGGCGCCGGCGGTCAGGGTGGACTTCATCGCCGGCGAGGCGGGCGTGGCCGGCGTCGCCGGGGTCGCGGCGCGTTCGCCGGGGGTCGCCGGCGTGGCGGGCGTGGCCGGCGTGGCGGGCACGACGCCGCTGGCCCGGCTGGGCGGGGTGGTGACGGTGTCGCCCTGGGTCGGCGAGACGCTGGCCGGTTCCTCGACCGGCGCCGGAGGCTTGGCCGCCTTGGGCGGCGGCTGGGCCGGGGCGACGATCGGTGGGGTGGTGGCGGCCGGCGGCGTCGGCGGCGAGGTCGTCTGGGCCGAGGCAGAGAAGCTGACGGCCGCGAAGGCGGACGCGGTCAACAGGCAAGCAAGTGTCTTGGGCATGGGTCCTCTCCAGGCCCCCCACGGCATGGCTAACCAGCTCGGCGGCGAATCGTTCCGCCGGACTCCTAGACCATGCCCACCGTGCGCAGCCGGGCCTTGGGGTGCACCTCGCTCTGGCTCATGACCACCGTCTGGCCGCGGAACCGCTCGATGATCGACCGGACGTAGGGCCGGGCCATCGGGCTGGTCAGCAGCACGGCCGCGTCGCCGGCCAGGGCGGCGCGCTCGAAGGCCTCGCGGACCGACTTGATGAATTCCTGCAGCTTGGAGGGGGCCATGGCCAGCTGGCGTTCCTCGCCAGCCCCGATCAAGCTGTCGGCGAAGGCCTGCTCCCAGTCGGGCGACAGGGTGACGATCGGCAGGGCGCCGTCCTCGCCCCGGTTGGCCCAGCACAGCTGGCGGCCGAGCCGCACGCGCACCGCCTCGGTCAGCTGGGTAAGGCTGCTGGTGTGCGGCGCGGCCTCGGCGATGCCCTCCAGGATGGTCCCCAGGTCGCGGATCGAGACCCGCTCGCGCAGCAGCGACTGCAGCACCCGCTGCAGGGTGGAGGCGGAGATCACGCTCGGGATCAACTCGTCGGCCAGCTTCTTCTGCTCGGGGCCCAGTTCCTTCAGCAGCTTCTGGACCTCGGCGTAGGACAGCAGGTCGGACATGTTGTCCTTGAGGATCTCGGTCAGGTGGGTGGTCAACACCGTGGCCGGGTCGACCAGGGTATAGCCGCGGAAGGTGGCCTCCTCCTTCAGGGCGTCGTCGATCCAGGTGGCGGGAAGCCCGAACGCCGGCTCGCGGACATGCTCCCCCGGGATGTCGACCTGGCCGCCGCGCGGGTCCATGGCCATCAGGCAGCCGATCCGCACCTCGCCCGACCCGCTCTCCATCTCCTTGACGCGGATGGCGTAGCCCTGGGTCGGCAGCCGCATGTTGTCGAGGATGCGCACCGCCGGCATGACGAAGCCGAACTCGGTGGCCAGGGTCTTGCGCAGGGCGCGGATCTGGTCGGTGAGCCGGCGGCCCTCGAGGTCGTTGATCAGGGTCAGGAGGCCGTAGCCGAGTTCGATCTTGATGTCGTCGATGGCCAGCGATGCGCCGATCGGCTCCTCCTCCGGTTCGGCGGCGACGGGCAGGGCGGAGACGTCGACCGCGGGCCCCGCCTTGGCGTCCTGCGCCCGCTTCCAGGCCAGCCAGCCTGTCGCCCCGGCGACCGCCACGAAGGGAATCATCGGCATGCCGGGGACCAGGGCCATCACGCCGGAGGCGGCTGAGACCATCCCGAGGCCGACCGGGTTCATCGCCAGCTGGGCGACCAGGGCCTTGTCCGCGGCCCCGTCGACCCCGGCCTTGGAGACCAGCAGGCCGGCGGCGATCGAGATCACCAGGGCCGGCACCTGGCTGACCAGGCCGTCGCCGATGGTCATGATGGTGTAGCTGCTGGCGGCCTCGCCGATCGGCAGCTTGTGCTGGATCACCCCGATCAGGATGCCGCCGACGATGTTGATGGCGGTGATGATCAGGGCGGCGACGGCGTCGCCGCGCACGAACTTGCTGGCGCCGTCCATGGCCCCGAAGAAGGTGCTCTCCTGCTCGAGCTCCTTGCGACGCTTCTTGGCCTCGTCCTGGTCGATCAGGCCGCTCGACAGGTCGGCGTCGATGGCCATCTGCTTGCCGGGCATGGAGTCGAGCGTGAACCGGGCGGCCACCTCGGCGATGCGGCCCGAGCCCTTGGTGACCACCACGAAGTTCACCAGGATCAGGATGGCGAAGACGATCACCCCGATGATGAAGTTGCCGCTCATCATCATCTCGCCGAAGGCTTCGATGACCTTGCCGGCCCCGTGGGTGCCCTCGTGGCCGTGGCTGAGGATGAGCCGCGTCGAGGCGAGGTTCAGCCCCAGGCGGAACAGGGTGGTGACCAGCAGCACGGTCGGGAAGGCGGTGAACTCCAGCGGCTTCTTGATGAGCAGCGAGGTCATCAGGATCAGCACGCTGGAGGTGATCGACAGCACCAGCAGGAAGTCGAGGATGAAGGGCGGGATCGGCAGGATCAGCAGGACGATGATCCCGACGATTCCGATCGCCAGGCCGACATCGCCACGCGCCACCCAGCCCCAGACCTGACGGGCTGTCATCGGATTGGCGGCCGAGGTGGGGGCGAGGTCGCTCATTCGTCAGCTTAGGCGGCGTTGGCGCCCAGGCCGGCCTGCGGCGGCGGCACGGACACACCGGCGTCGCCGTATTCCTTGAGCTTGTTGCGCAGGGTGCGGATCGAGATGCCCAGGATGTTGGCGGCGTGGGTGCGGTTGCCCAGGCAATGCGAGAGGGTGTCGAGGATCAGGTCGCGCTCGACATCCGCCACGGTGCGCCCGACCAGGCCGCGGGTGGCCGCCTCCGCCGCGCTCGCCGCCCGCTCGACCGGGCCGGAGGCCGCCGTCGGTGCCGCGAGCGATTCGCCCTCCGGGCTCAGGATCGCCTC
>DASPLD010000240.1:0-12700 GCA_035627755.1 Caulobacter sp.
AGCTCACCATCACCACAGACGTGGAGAACTATCCGGGCTTCGCCGACGTCATCCAGGGCCCCTGGCTGATGGACCAGATGAAGGCCCAGGCCGAGCATGTGGGAACCGAGTTCGTCGGCGATATCGTCACCTCGGTCGACCTTTCCAGCCGGCCCTTCCTGGTCAAGTGCGACAGCGGCGCCGAGTGGCTGGCCGAGACCCTGATCATCGCCACCGGCGCCCAGGCCAAGTGGCTGGGGCTGGAGAGCGAAGCCGCCTACCAGGGCGGCGGGGTGAGCGCCTGCGCCACCTGCGACGGGTTCTTCTATCGCGGCAAGCAGGTCACCGTGGTCGGCGGCGGCAACACCGCCGTCGAGGAGGCGCTGTTCCTGACCAACTTCGCCGAGACGGTGACGGTGGTTCACCGCCGCGACGAGTTCCGGGCCGAGAAGATCCTGCAGGAGCGCCTGTTCGCCCATCCCAAGATCAAGGTGATCTGGAACCATGCGGTCGACGAGATCCTCGGCGAGAACGGCGGCGTCACGGGGGTGCGGCTGAAGTCCACGCAGACCGGCGAGACCCAGGTGGTCGCCGCCGACGGCGTCTTCATCGCCATCGGCCACGCCCCGGCGTCCGAGCTGTTCAAGGACCAGCTGGAGACCCACGCCGGCGGCTACCTGACCGTCAAGCCGGGCACCGCCTCGACGGCCATCCCAGGGGTCTACGCGGCGGGCGACGTCACCGACGACATCTACCGCCAGGCGGTCACCGCCGCCGGCATGGGCTGCATGGCCGCCCTGGAGGCCGTCCGCTTCCTCGCCGAACAGGACCATGAGAAGGCCCACCAGCCGATCAGCCACCAGGAAGCGCAGAAGATCGGCGCGTGGTGATCCGCCCGGCGGCGCCCGCAGACCATGCCGCCGTCCGCGCGGTGGTCGCCGCCGCCTTCCGCCAGCCCGACGAGGCCGACCTGGTCGACGCCCTGCGCGCGGACGGCGACGTCCTGCTGGAACTGGTCGCCGAGGAAGACGGCGTCATTGTCGGCCACGTCCTGTTCAGCCCGCTGGGGACCGACAACGGCCGGCGGCTGGCCGCGCTGGCGCCGCTGGCTGTGCGGCCGGGCCGCCAGAGGGACGGCCTGGGCGCGGCGCTGATGGCGGAGGGCCACCGGCGGCTGACCGCGGCCGGAATCGAGGCGGTGATCGTGCTGGGGCATCCGGCCTACTACCCGCGCGCAGGGTATTCGGCGGACCTGGCGAAGACGGTGACCTCGCCCTTCTCCGGCCCGAGCTTCATGGCGCTGGAACTGGTTCCCGGCGCGCTCGCCGAACCGGTGACGATCAAGTACGCCAAGGCCTTTGGCCTCTGACCTACTCCTGCCGCCGCCCGATCGGCAGGTCGCCGGCCTGGGCGGGCGGCGGCGCCCCCGGGTCCGGCGCGCGGGGCGGCGGCGGGGGCCTGGCGCGGTGCTGATCGGGGCGTCGGGATCGTCCTCGATGGCCTTCAGCTTGGCGTTGATGTCCGCGATCTCCTCCGGCGTCGGCTGGCGACGGCTGGGGGTGAGGACGCCCGGGGTGCGCAGCGTTTCCTGGCCGGGCTCGGCCGGGCCGGCGACGGTGTAGGTCTGCTCCACCCCGTCGACCGAGAGGATGACGGTGCGGGTGGCCGTGCTGATCAGGCCCGGACCGATCCCCGACTGGTCGCCGGGCAGCAGGCCCTCGCCCTGGGTGCGGGCGTCGAGGCCCTCCAGGATCGCCCGCGAGAGGGAGGCCTCGCCGCCGGCGTACTTGCCGTTGAAGGCCGGCGGCAGGCCCCAAGGCCCGGTCCAGCGATAGAAGATGTGCCGCCCGATCTGGACGATCTTGTAGAGGGTCGGCGCCCAGTAGGGAGCGACATAGTCGGCGTGATAGTGGGTGGCGGTCCCCACCCGGGTCATCACGAAGCCATTGAGGGCCTTGTTGGCGATGAGCTGGGCCCGGCTCCAGATGGCCGGAATCGGGGCCCGGGCCAGGGAGCCGTCGCAGGTGAAGCTGAACTGGCAGCCGGTGGCCCGGAGCGACCCCTGGAACACCACCCCGCAGACCGATTTCGGGTAGCCCGGGTGCCGCACCCGGTTGAGCACCGTCTGGGCCACCGCCTGCTGGCCTTCGAGCGGCTCGGTGGCCGCCTCGTAGTAGATGGCCTGGGTCAGGCATTGCACGGCCGCCGCGCGGTCCTCGGGACTGGCCTTCAGGATGAACGGCCTGGCCGGGGGCGGCGGCTCGCTGGCGGCGGCATGCAAAGCGTTGATCGCGCGGGCCTCCTCTTCGCTGAGCGCCCCAACCCCCAGGATCGGCAGCCGGGCCAGATTGTAGCTCTCCCAGCCCGGCACCCGGCCCCAGTAGTCCTTGCTCGGCACGCCGTCGTGGCGCCGGGCCAGGGACATCATCGCCGGGTCCATGTCGGCGGTCAGCCGTCGGAAGGCGAGGTCTCCATAGCCCCGGGTCAGGGCGGCGGCGGCCTCCGGCCGTCCCGACATGGCCACGCGCCGGTAGTCGGTCGCGCAACCCGCCGCCGCCATCAGCGCCACTGCCGCCAGGGCCAGGAGGGATAGTCGCCGCAACCGGTGTCCCTATTTTTCGCCGAGGGTGGCGCGCAACATCCAGGCGTGTTTCTCGTGCGCCGCCAGTCGCTGGGTCAGCAGGTCGACGGTGACGTCGTCGCCGGCTTCCTCGGCCTGCTTGAGCACCTTGCGGGCGGTGCTGGCCACCGTCTCATGGTCGCGCATCAGCTCCCGGATCATGCCTTCGGCCGGCTGCTCGGGGTCGCCGTCCTTGATCGACGTCAGGTTGGCGAAGGTCGCATAGCCCTGGGGCGCCAGGGCCCCCAGCGCGCGGATGCGCTCGGCGATCTCGTCCAGCGCCGTCCACATCTCGGTGTACTGGCTCATGAACAGGGCGTGGTAGCTGCTGAAGTTCGGGCCCCGGACGTTCCAGTGATAGCCATGGGTCTTCATATAGGCCGCGTAGCTGTCCGCCAGCACCTTGGTCAGGCCCTCTACGGTCTCGGAATTGCTCGCCATGTCGGTTCCTCTGGCTGGGGCCCATAGTTATGAACGTCGGGACTTGTGACAAGACGCCGCGGAGGGCCCGGAGCGGCTCAAAGTCGCCCGGCGCATCGAAGTTCCGCAGCCAGGCACGAATCGGCCTTGCCCCCGGGCCGGCGCAGGCCTATATGTCGGCCACCACTTATGCTCAACCTTAGCAAAAGTGGTGGCCGGAGCCTGCAGGCCCGGCCTTTTCGAGGCCCCACTAATGCTCACATTGAGCAAAAGGAGTGCGGATATGGCCGACGGTTCGCTGCTCTTCAGCTTCACCCCCGAGGTGGAAGCCCTGACCGCCCCGGTGTGGACCAAGGTCCAGGACACCGTCAGCCCGCTGGAATGGCAGGTCCACGCCCCCCTCATCGCGCAGATCAACCAGCTGAAGCGCGAGAAGAACGCGGTCATCCTGGCCCACAACTACATGACGCCGGAGATCTTCCACGGGGTCGGCGACTATGTCGGCGACAGCCTTGGCCTGGCCCGCGAAGCCGCCCGCAGCGATGCGAAGATCATCGTCCAGGCCGGCGTCCACTTCATGGCCGAGACCAGCAAGGTGCTCTGCCCCGACAAGACCGTGTTGATCCCCGACCTGCGCGCCGGCTGCAGCCTGGCCAGCTCGATCACCGGCGCCGACGTGCGCCTGATCAAGCAGCGCTATCCGGGCCTGCCGGTGGTCACCTACGTCAACACCACCGCCGACGTGAAGGCCGAGACCGACATCTGCTGCACCAGCGCCAACGCCGTGCAGGTGGTCGAGTGGGCGGCGAAGGAATGGGGCGTCGACAGGGTCATCCTGATCCCCGACGAGTACCTGGCCCGCAACGTCGCCGCCCAGACCGACGTGAAGATCATCGCCTGGAAGGGCGCCTGCGAGGTGCACCAGCGTTTCACGGTCGACGACATCGCCGAGATGCGCGCCGCCTTCCCGGGCGCAGAGATCCTGGCCCACCCCGAATGCCCGGAGGACGTGCTCAACGCCGCCGACTTCGCCGGCTCGACCGCCGCCATGACCGACTATGTCGAGACACGCCGGCCCAGGCAGGTGGTGCTGATCACTGAATGCAGTATGGCCAGCAACATCGCCGGCGACGTGGCCGGGGTGAAGTTCATCGGCCCCTGCAACCTCTGCCCGCACATGAAGCGGATCACCCTGCGCAACATCCTCGACGCCCTGCAGAAGGACCAGTTCGAGGTGACGGTCGACCCCGCCATCGCCGAGCGGGCGCGCCTGGCGGTGCAACGGATGATCGACCTGCCGCCCCCCGCCATCCCGGCCCGCTACGACCTCGTCAAGGCGCGCGGCCACCACGTCGCCGTGGAACTGATCTGAGCCGAAAGGAGGCTCGCGATGATCAAGGTGAGCAAGTTCGGCCCCGTCTATCGCGTCAAGGCCACACGGCCGGACGTGCCCAGGGACTGGTCCAGCCTGATGCCGCTCGGCGCCCGCGAGGTGGTCGAGGAGCTGATCCGCCACGGCGCCAGCCTGCACGCCGCCTACGACGCCATGTTCGAGTGCGACCCGATGCGGGCCGCCCAGGAGCTGAGATGACCGACCGTATCGATCATGACGGGGTCCTGATCCTCGGCGCCGGCCTGGCCGGCCTGACCGCCGCCCTGGCCGCCGCCCCGCGCAAGGTGCTGCTGCTTAGCCCGACCCCGCTCGGCGAGGGCTGCTCCAGCGCCTGGGCGCAGGGGGGCATGGCCGCGGCCCTGGGCCCGGACGACAGCCCCGCCCTGCACGCCGCCGACACCATCGCCGCCGGGGCCGGGCTCTGCGATCCCGAGGCGGTGGCGGTGCTGACCGGAGAGGGGCCGGACGCGGTCCGGGCCCTCGCCGCGCTCGGGGCGCCGTTCGACCGCACCGCCGACGGCGGCTTCTCGCAGGGGCTGGAGGCCGCCCACGGCCGCGCCCGCGTCGCCCGGGTCGGCGGCGACGGCGCCGGCCGCGCCATCCACGACGCCGTGATCGCCGCCGTGCTCGCCTCGGCCCATATCGAGGTCCGCACCGGCCTTCGCGCCCGCGCCCTGCTGCAGGACGTCGCCGGCCGGGTGCGCGGAGCCCTGGTCGAGGACGACGCCGGGGCCCTCACCGAGATCGCCGCCGCCGCCACCCTGCTGGCGACCGGCGGCCTCGGCGGCCTCTATGGCGTGACGACCACCCCGCGCGAGGTGCGGGGGGAGGGCCTGGGCCTCGCCGCCCTGGCGGGGGCCGTAATCGCCGATCCGGAGTTCGTCCAGTTCCATCCCACGGCGATCGACATCGAGGCCGATCCCGCCCCCCTGGCCACCGAGGCCCTGCGAGGCGAGGGCGCCATCCTGCGCAACAGCGACGGCCGGGCCTTCATGCGGGACTACCATCCGGCCGCCGAGCTGGCGCCGCGCGACGTCGTCGCCCGGGCGATCCAGAGCGAGCGGCTGGCCGGCCGGGGCGTCCTGCTCGACGCCACCGCGGCCGTCGGGGAGGCCTTCCCGCACGAGTTCCCGGCGGTTTTCGCTGCCTGCCGGGCCGCCGGCCTCGACCCGCGCCATGAGGCCATCCCGGTCGCCCCCGCCTGCCACTATCACATGGGGGGCATCGCCACCGACCTCGACGGGCGCACCAGCCTGCCGGGCCTGCTGGCCGCCGGGGAGTGCGCCAGCCCGGGCGTCCACGGCGCCAATCGGCTGGCCAGCAATTCGCTGCTGGAGGCGGCGGTGTTCGGCGCCCGCGCCGGCGCCGTGCTGCGCGAGGCGGCCGATCCGGCGACCGACCCCCTGCCCGCCGCCCCCTGGGGGGACCTGCCGGCCGGAGCCCTTGCCGGCCTGCGCCAGGGGATGAGCAAGGACGCCGGGGTGGTCCGCGACGCCGAGGGGCTCAAGCGGCTGCTCGGCCGCATCGAGACCCTGCGCGACCTCTACGGCGAAGGCCCGGTGCTGGTCGCCGCGCGGCTGGTCGCCGCCTGCGCCCTGGAGCGGCGCGAAAGCCGGGGCGGCCACTTCCGCCGCGACTTCCCCGCCGCGCTGCCCGCCAAGCGCACCTTCATCACCCTCGCCGCCCTCGACGCCCGCCGTCAGGCGGCCGCCTGAGGCGCATATGATCGCTCCCCTGCCCGAGCTGCTGATCGAGCCTGTCGTCCGCGCCAGTCTGGCCGAGGATCTGGGCCGGGGCGGCGACTTGACCGCCCTGGCCTGCATCGACGCCCAAGCCAGGCTCAGCGCCAGCTTTGGGGCCCGCAAGGCCGGGGTCATCGCCGGCCTGGCCTGCGCCCGCCTCGCCATCCTGGCCATGGACCCCACCGCCCATTTCGAGGCCCTGGTCAGCGACGGCGAGGAGGTCGAGCCCGGGGCCATCCTGGCCCGCGTCGAGGCTGACGCCCGCGCCCTCCTGTCGGCCGAGCGCACGGCGCTGAACCTGCTGGGCCGCCTGAGCGGCATCGCCACCCTGACCAGCGCCTACGTCGACGCCGTGGTCGGCACGGGCGCCAGCATCGCCGACACCCGCAAGACCACCCCCGGCCTGCGGGCGCTGGAGAAGTACGCGGTCCGTTGCGGCGGAGGGGTCAATCACCGCTTCGGGCTCGACGACGCCATCCTGATCAAGGACAACCACGTCGCCGCCTGCGGCGGGGTGCGGGCGGCGATCGAACGGGCCCGCGCCTTCGCCGGCCACCTGGTCAAGGTCGAGTGCGAGGTGGATGGCCTCGATCAGTTCGACGAGGCCCTGGACGCCGGCCCCGACGTCATCATGCTCGACAACTTCAGCCTCGAGGACCTGCGCGCCGCCGTAGCCCGAAACGCCGGCCGCCTGGTGCTGGAGGCCAGCGGCGGGGTCAGCCTCGACACCGTCCGCGCCATCGCCGAGACCGGCGTGGACGTGATCAGCGTCGGGGCCCTGACCCACTCGGCTCCGGTGCTCGACATCGGCCTCGACGCCGAGGGTTAAATCGCGGTCATCCGCATCCAAATCGGTCCCGGGCCGCCTCTCCCTTCGAGACAACCTTCGAGGGGAGCGCCATGACCATCCATCGCCGCATGCTGTTCGCGGGCCTCGCGGGCGCCGGACTGGCCGCCGCTGCGCCGGCCCCCGCCCAGGACCAGACCAAGCCGGCCCTGCGGGAGAAGCTGCGCAAGGCCGTCCTGGAACAGCGCCGGCCGCTAGCCATCGACGGGACGGGGGTCTCGGGGCCCGGTTGGGATTGGCTGGTCGCCGAGGGCCGCGCCGCCCACGCCTTCGCGCTCGGGGAGGACCACGGCATCGCCCAGGTCCCCGTCGTGGCCGGGGCCCTGATGAAGGCCCTCAAGCCGGCCGGCTACAGCCGCATGGCGCTCGAGATCTCCCCGCCGGTCGCCCCCGAGCTGGACCATGCCGCCCGGCGCGGCCTGGAGGGCCTGAAGGCCTACTACCGGCAGCATCCCCCGGGTCCCGCCTTCTACACCATGGACGCCGAGGCTCGCATGCTTGCCGAGGTTCGCCGGGCCTTCCCGGATCAGGGTCCGATGTTCTGGGGCCTCGACTATGAGATCGTCATGGACCGACGGCTGATCGCGCGCCTCAAGTCCAAGGCCCCGCCCCGCGCCCACCCGGCGCTGGCTGCCCTGGAAAAGGCCTCACGCGACGCCTGGGCGGCCTTCGAGGCCCAGCGCAATCCCGGCCTGCTGTTCTGCTTCAGCGGGGATCCGGCCCTGGTGTCGGCGGTGCAGGCCGCCTGGCGCCGGCCGGATCCGGCCAGCGCCGAGATCCTCGACACCCTCCGCCAGTCCCTGGTCATCAACCAGCACCAGACTGCCCGCCGCTACTTCCAGTCCAACGCCGCCCGCGCCGCCTTCAACCGTGCCAACCTGGTCCGCAGGTGGCGGACCGAGGGGGGGCCCAAGACCCTGTTCAAGTTCGGGGCAGGCCACATGGTGCGCGGCCGCAGCATGACCGAGGTCTACGATCTCGGCGCCCTGATCCCGGAGGCCGCGGCCCTGGCCGGCGGGACCAGCTTCCACCTGCTGGCCATCAGTGGGCCTGGCGGGCGCCGGGCGGTGTTCAACCCGGTCGCCTGGACATACGACGACACGCCCAGCGAAGGCATGGCGGAGATGGGCCTCGGCTTCATGAGCGACCTGGTCTTCCCGCAGGGCTCGACCCTGGTCGATCTGCGCCCCCTGCGCCCCCTGATGCCGGGCTCGGTGACCGAGACGGCGAGCCCGACCCTGTCGCGGGTGGTGCATGGCTTCGACGCCGTGCTGCTGATCGGCGGCGCAACCGCCTCCAAAGCCCTCTAGGCCGCCGCGGGCTCTCGCCGGCCGGACTTGAGGGCCCGCTTCAGCCAGGCCTGCACCGGTGCGTCCACCCAATGGTGGAAGACGATGGAGACCACCAGCGCCGCCGGGATCGAGCCGGCCCACAGGGCCCAGCGCGCCGCCTCCGGCAGGGCCACCCGGGCCTCCAGCACATGCAGGGACCCGAACCAGCCGAGGCCGGTCAGGGCATGGGTGATGAACAGGGCGAAGGAGAGCTTGGCGCCCTGCTCGACAAGCGCGGAAGGCCTCGCCACCGGGGTCCGGCCGCAGGCCAGGATGATCGCGGCGATCGCGGCGATGCTGGCCAGGTCGAAGCGGCCGGCGATCTGCAGCATGACCAAGGTTCCGGCGGCCAGCCAGCCCAGGGCATGGGCGACGATCAGGCTTGGCTTGGCCTCCTCCACCACCCGGGCGATGCACAGGCCGAGCAGGAACAGCGGCAGGGCGCGGACAAGGCCGAAGTGGAACTCCAGGTCATAGATCGGCCGGCCGAGCAGGCCCATGCAGAGCAGGTCGCCGCCGATCACCGCCAGCATGCCCAGGCAGAGGAGCGCGGTGGAACTCTTCAGCCGGCTGACCCAGCCCCAGGCCAGCGGGAAGGCGCCGTAGCAGACCACCAGGGCCGACAGCGACCAGCTCTGGTGGTTCCAGCCGCCGCCGCCGGGCACGCCCCAGGCCTGGGCGAACAGGGCCTGCATGACGAAGGCCTGCGGGGTGTAGTTCTCGGGGTGGCGCGGCTGGGCCCCGATGAGGCTGGCGGCGAACACCACCGCCGCCAGGGACGCCAGGATGATGAGCTGCGCGGGCCAGAGCCGCTGGATCCGCTTGCCCAGGAAGGCCGCCGGACGAAGGCGGCCCTCCAGCACCTGCCGCCCATAGGCCCGGCCGAGCACATAGCCTGACAGGATCAGGAAGAAGTCTGTGGCCAGATACCCGCGCGAGAAGATCGGGTGCAGTCCTTCGAGGGCCACCGGCGCGTCCTGGCCATAGTGGTAGAGGACGATCAGCAGGGCGGCCAGGAAGCGCAGGGCGTCGAGGGCCCCGCCCCGTCCCTGGACAACCCCGGTTCGCCCCGGGCGCGATTCCGTCCCGTTTTGGCTCGCATCGGACATGGAACACCCCTGTCGGGCCCAGCGTCGGGCCGTTTCGGGGCTTGGGTTGCAACCGCCGCGCCGGTCTCTATCTGTACCATATCTTGTTACGGACCGATCCCATGACCCGGATGCCCGCCCTCTTCCTCGGCCACGGCTCGCCGATGAACGCCATCGAGGACAATGCCTGGAGCCGGGCCTGGGCCCGGGCCGGCGCGCGGCTTCCCCGTCCGCGCGCCATCCTGATCGTCTCGGCCCACTGGGAGACCCGCGGCGCCGCCGTCACGGCCGGGACCGCCCCCGAGACCATCCATGACTTCTTCGGGTTTCCCCAGGCCCTGTTCGACGTCCGGTACCCGGCGCCGGGGGAGCCCGCGCTTGCCGAGCGGGTCGCCGACCTGCTGTCGCCGGATCCGGTCGTGCTCGATCCCGGCCGCGGCTTCGACCACGGCGTGTGGAGCGTGCTGCGCCCCATGTACCCGGCCGCCGACATCCCCATCGTGCAGCTGTCCATCGACCGCGCCCGCCCCGACCGTTGGCACTACGAAGCCGGCCGCCGGCTGTCGGCCCTGCGCGACGAGGGGGTGATGATCGTCGGCAGCGGCGACATCGTCCACAACCTGCGCGCCGCCGACTTCCGCCGCCCCGAGACGCCGGAATGGGCGCCGCGCTTCAACGAGACCGCCAAGCGGCTGATCCTGACCCGCGACCACGACCCCCTGATCGATCATGCCGGGCTTGGCGAGGACGGGGCCGTGGCCATCAACAGCGCCGAGCACTACCTGCCCCTGCTCTACGTCCTGGGCGCCAGCCACCCCGACGAGCCGGTCGGCTTCTTCAACGACGACGTCTTCGCCGGCATCTCGATGACCTCCATCAGCTTCGGGGCGCCGCAGCTCTGACCAGGGTCCGCACCCACCTCCCCGGCCGGGCGGGTGGGAACGGCCTGCGCCGCCCTCCGTTGTCCCACGGGGGCCAGCGTACGAGGAGCCAAATGTCCAAAGCCCCGCCCATCCCCCCAGAACAGCGCGCCTTCAAGGGCCAGCGCCCCGACATCCAAGGCTCGAACCAGGGCCGCCGCGACGCCGAGACCGGCCTGCAATCGGCCACCGAGGGCGACGCCGACGCCAACCTCGACGAGCAGGGCCGGTTCGGCAATCGCCGCCAGAACGTCGACGACGTGCAGCACAAGGTCCAGGACCGCTAGCCATGCCCCAGAAGCATCCCAACACCGAACGCTGGGGCGGCCCCGGCGCCGCGCATGAAGACGCCACCGAGCCCCAGCCGCCCAAGCGTGATCCCCGCGCGCCCGGCGAGCCGACCAACACCCCTTTCAGCCATGTCTCCGGCGGCGGCGGCGAACGCGACCGCCATCATGGCCATGACGTGAGGGCCAAGCGGGACACCGAGGAAAACAGCGTCCAGCGGGCCAAACCCTAGACCAGCGCCGCGGCCTTCTCCGCCGCGGCCAGCCGCTCGGGCATCGCAAGGCCGTACATCTTCTGCACCCGCGCAAGGATTTCTGGCGGGGCGGTCTCCGGGCGGCCGGCGCTGAACGGCGGCGCCGGGGCGTACTCCAGCCCCAGCTGCAGGCCCTGGGCGAAGTCGTCCCCGGCCACCTCGGCGGCCAGGGTCAGGGCGAAATCGATGCCGGCCGTCACGCCGCCGCCGGTGAAGATGTTGCCGTCCCGCGCCACGCGCGAGGGGTCCGGGATGGCCCCGAACAGGGCCAGCTGGTCGCGCCAGGCCCAGTGGCAGGCCGCCCGCTTGCCCCTCAGCAGCCCGGCGGCCGCCAGGATCAGGGAACCCGTGCAGACCGAGGTCACATACCGGGACATCCCTGCCAGCCGCCGGACCTGGTCCAGGAAGGCCGGATCCTGCATGGCCTCGGTGGTCCCGAACCCGCCGGGGATGCAGAGGATGTCGCAGGCCTCGATCTCCCCAAGCCGAGCCAAGCCTGCGAAGGTCAGGCCGTCGGCCTCCAGCTCGCCGCCCTGCATCCAGGCGACCGTAACCTTCGCGCCCGGCAGGCGGCTGAGGAACTGGTGCGGTCCGGTGAAGTCGAGGTGGGTGACGCCCGGATAGAGGGCGAAGACGATGTGCAACGGCTGGGCGGTCATGGCGGGCTCCGGGCGGCAGGGGGAGGAAAGACTTGACGGCGTCATCCTGCCCGACCTAGCGTCTGGCCGAAATGACATTGTTCCCTCATTTTTCGCCAACCACCTGCCGGCCCCGCCTATTCCCTTCCGTCATCCCGGCCGCAGGGCGTAGCCCGGAGAGCCGGGACCCAGGGGCCACCGCACGGGCGGCGGCTTCATCGTCCTGCCCGCCGCCCCTGGGTCCCGGGTCTTCGCTGCGCTACGCCCGGGATGACGGAGCGTGCGCGCCGTGGGCCCCTAGTCGATGAAACGGATCGGCTTTCTCATCTTCGACCAGTTCCAGCTGCTCGACGCCGCGGGGCCGATCTCGGCGTTCGAGATCGCCGGGCGCCTGCAGCCCGGCGCCTACGCCCTGGAGACCGTCAGCAAGGACGGCGGCCCCGTCGCCAGCTCCTCCGGCGTCACCCTCGGCAGCCGCCCCTTCGACCCCGCCGACCGGTTCGACACCCTCGTCCTGGCCGGAGGCGAGGGGACCCGCGGCCCGGCCATCTGCGGCGAGACCCTGGCCTACGTCCGCGACGCCGCCCGCCAGGCGCGCCGCATCGCCTCCGTCTGCTCGGGGGCCTACATCCTGGCCCAGGCCGGCCTGCTCGACGGCCGCCGGGCGACCACCCACTGGGGCCGCACCGACCATTTCCGCCGCACCTATCCGGCCGTGAAGCTGGAGCCCGACCGCATCTTCGTCCGCGACGGGCCGGTGTGGACAAGCGCCGGCATCACCGCCGGCATCGACCTGGCCTTGGCGCTGATCGGAGAGGACCTGGGCGAGGACATTGCCCGCCGCACCGCCCAGCAGCTGGTCGTCTACCACCGCCGCCCCGGCGGCCAGTCGCAATTCTCCGCCCTGCTGGAGATGGAGGCCGGCGGCCGGTTCGACCCCCTGCTCGCCTGGATGCGCGAGAACCTGCGCCGGCCCCTGACCGTGCCCGAGCTGGCCGAACAGGCGATGATGAGCGAGCGCACCTTCCTGCGCGCCTTCTCCGCCGAGGTCGGGTTCACCCCCGCCAAGGCGGTCGAGCGCCTGCGGCTGGAAGCGGCCCGCGCCCTGCTCGACTCCCAGCCCCTGCAGGTCGACGACATCGCCCTCGAGACCGGGTTCGGCGACAGCGAACGCATGCGCC
>DASPLD010000241.1:0-4916 GCA_035627755.1 Caulobacter sp.
CAGGTCCTCGCTGATCACTTCACCGCCGGTCAGGATGGCGATGTCTTCCAGCATGGCCTTGCGGCGGTCGCCGAAGCCCGGAGCCTTGACGGCCGCGACCCGCAGGCCGCCGCGCAGCTTGTTGACCACCAGGGTGGCCAGGGCTTCGCCTTCGATGTCCTCGGCGATGATCAGCAGCGGGCGGCCCGACTGCACCACGGCCTCGAGGACCGGCAGCAGGGGCTGGAGGCCCGACAGCTTCTTCTCGAACAGCAGGATCATCGGCTCTTCGAGCACGACTTCCATCTTGTCGGCGTTGGTGATGAAGTAGGGCGACAGGTAGCCGCGGTCGAACTGCATGCCTTCGACGACGTCGAGTTCGGTCTCGGCGGTCTTGGCTTCCTCGACCGTGATGACGCCTTCGTTGCCGACCTTTTCCATGGCCCGGGCGATCATCTCGCCCACTTCGCTGTCACCGTTGGCCGAGATGGTGCCGACCTGGGCGATCTCGGCGTTGGTGGTCACCTTCTTGGAGGTGTTCTTGATCTCCTCGACGACCTTGGCGACGGCCTTGTCGATGCCGCGCTTCAGGTCCATCGGGTTCATGCCGGCCGCGACGGACTTCAGGCCCTCGACAACGATGGCCTGGGCCAGGACGGTGGCGGTGGTGGTGCCGTCGCCGGCCTTATCGTTGGTCTTGGAGGCGACTTCGCGGATCAGCTGGGCGCCGAGGTTCTCGAAGCGATCGCTCAGCTCGATTTCCTTGGCGACGGAGACGCCGTCCTTGGTCGAGCGCGGGGCGCCGAACGACTTCTCGATGACCACGTTGCGGCCCTTGGGGCCCAGGGTCACCTTCACGGCGTTGGCGAGGATGTTGACGCCGCGCAGCATCTTGTCGCGCGCGTCGGAGGAGAAATAGACGTCTTTGGCGGCCATGTCGGTTGCCTTCTTTCAGATGGGATTGAAACGGGGAAAGGAGCGCGTGGCGCTTAGGCCTGGAGCACGCCCAGGACGTCGCTTTCCTTCATGATGATCAGGTCTTCGCCGTCGATCTTGACCTCGGTGCCCGACCACTTGCCGAACAGGATCTTGTCGCCGGCCTTCAGTTCCAGGGGCTGGACCTTGCCGCTCTCGTCGCGGGCGCCGGGACCAACGGCGACGACTTCGCCCTCCTGCGGCTTTTCCTTGGCGGTGTCGGGGATGATGATCCCACCTTTGGTCTTGGACTCTTCTTCGACGCGCTTCACCAGGACGCGGTCGCCAAGCGGGCGAAAATTCATCGGGTCGTCTCCGTCGTGACGGTTGATCGTTGTTGGATCGCCGGCGCGCGGGAGGAGCTGTTAGCAGTCCTCTCCCGTGAGTGCCAACGGTCCGCGGGAGGTAGGGGGGCGGCGGAGGCGAGTCAAGGGTCGGGAGTGGGGAATTGGCGTCCGACCCTGCCGTTGCGCCGAGATCGGGAGGGACAATGAGGGCGCGGAGTCGCGCCGGTGACTGCCTCGCGAAGCGTGACTGTCACCGTCCGCCGGGAAACTTCAGGACTGCGCCGGCCGTGGACGCCGGACGGTGACAGTCATCCGGCTGCGCCGGAGGATAGTCACCCTCTCACGCTCGCCTCACTGGCAGGCCAGGCATTCCTCGTAGTCGGTGCGCTCGGCCACTTCATGGATGGCCTCGGCCCTGTCCTCGCCGGCGTGGCTGGCGCGCTGCACCGACTTGGAGCGCAGGTAGTAGAGGCTCTTCATGCCCCGCTCCCAGGCGGTCCAGTGCAGCATGTGCAGGTCCCATTTGTCGACGTCGCCCGGCAGGAAGACGTTGACCGACTGGCTCTGGCAGATCTCCGGCGTCCGGTCGGCGGCCAGTTCGATGACCCAGCGCTGGTCGAGCTCGAAGGCGGTCTTGAAGACGTCCTTGTCGTCCTGGTCGAGGAAGTCCAGGTGCTGGACCGAGCCCTCGTGGCTGAGGATCGAGTCCCACACCGCCGCGGTGTTCTGGCCCTTCGCCTCGAGCAGCCGCTCCAGGTAGGGGTTCTTGACCGCGAAGGACCCCGACAGGGTCTTGTGGGTGTAGATGTTGGCCGGGATCGGCTCGATGCCGGCGCTGGTGCCGCCGCAGATGATGCTGATCGAGGCGGTGGGCGCAATCGCCAGCTTGTGGCTGAACCGCTCCATGACGCCGCGGTCGGCGGCGTCCGGGCAGGGGCCCTTCTCCTCGGCCAGGGTCCTGCTCGCCTTGTCGGCCTCCCGGCGCAGGTGCTTGAACAGCAGCATGTTCCAGCTCTTGGCCAGGGCGCTCTCGAACGGCACGTTCTGGGCCTGCAGGAAGCTGTGGAAGCCCATCAGGCCCAGCCCCACCGACCGCTCGCGCTTGGCGGCGTAGACCGCGTTCTTGGCGTCGACCGGCGCGCGCTGGATGAAGTCCTCCAGCACGTTGTCGAGGAAGCGCATGACGTCCTCGATGAACTTCGGCTCGTTCCGCCACTCCAGGAAGGTCTCGGCGTTCACCGACGATAGGCAGCAGACGGCGGTCCGCTCATTGCCCAGGTGGTCCTTGCCGGTGTGCAGCATGATCTCGCTGCACAGGTTGGACTGGCGGACCTTCAGCCCCAGCTCGCGCTGATGGGCGGGCATGGCGTTGTTCACATGATCGGAAAAGATCAGGTAGGGCTCGCCGGTCTGCAGCCGCAGCTCCAGCACCTTCTGCCACAGCGAACGGGCGTCCACCTCGCGCAACACCTCGCCTGACTTGGGCGAGCGCAGGCCGAACTTGGCGCCGTCGCGCACCGCGAACATGAACTCGTCGGTGATGTTGACGCCGTGGTGCAGGTTCAGGGACTTGCGGTTGAAGTCGCCCGAGGGTTTCCGGATCTCCAGGAACTCCTCGATCTCGGGGTGGTGGATGTCCAGATAGACCGCGGCCGAGCCGCGGCGAAGGCTGCCCTGGCTGATGGCGAGCGTGAGGCTGTCCATCACCCGGATGAAGGGGATGATGCCGCTGGTCTGGCCGGCGCCCTTGACCTTCTCGCCGATCGAGCGGACGCCGCCCCAGTAGGTGCCGATGCCGCCGCCGTTGGCGGCCAGCCAGACGTTCTCGTTCCAGGTGTCGACGATGCCGTTCAGCGAGTCGCCGACGGCGTTGAGGAAGCAGCTGATCGGCAGGCCGCGGTCGGCGCCGCCGTTCGACAGCACCGGGGTGGCCGGCATGAACCACAGGCGGCTCATGTAGTCGTAGACCCGCTGGGCGTGCTCGGCGTCGTCGGCGAAGGCCGTGGCGACCCGGGCGAACATGTCCTGATAGGACTCGCCTGGCAGCAGGTAGCGGTCCTCCAGGGTGGTCTTGCCGAAGTCGGTCAGCAGGGCGTCGCGGCTGCGATCGACCTCGACCTTGCGGACCAGGGACAGCTGAGGACGGTCGGCCAGCCACGGCTCGGAGCCGGCGGCTTCACCGAGTGGAATCTGACGTGCGGCTTCACCCATCATGTGCCCAAAAACCCGTAATCTAAACAGCCACTTCGACCGGTCACTCCGCCCGAAGACCCTATATGTAGTGGGCGAAGCGCCCCCTGAACCCACTATATGGGGCCACGAGGGCTAACGACTCGTCAACGGGGTCGGACCCGCGCGGAGCGACTTTTTCGTTAACAAGCTGTTGACGAAGGGTCGCACAATCGTCGCAAACCCAACAGGGCCGGGCGTTCCCCCGGAACATTAAATCTGCCCTATGACGACAGCGTGATGATCCGTCGCAGGCAACCTGCGATGGCGGGCCAGCCTATCCCCGTATCGGGGGTATATCCCAGCCGGACGATGACGAGCCGCCGCGACGGAACGACCATCAGGACCTGCCCGTCGAGGCCCCGCGCGTGGAAGGCGTCGGCCGGCTCCCCGCCGAGCAGGGAGGGCCCCGCGCCGGGGCCCGGCGCACCCTCCAGCCACCAGCCGGCGCCGTAGGTCGGCTCGACCGTGGGGGTGCGGGCGAAGCGGGCCCAGCCGTCGGGCAGCACCCCTCCGCCCCCGTCCAGGTAGAGCCGCCCGAAGGCCGCGTAGTGTCGCGCCGTCGCCCACATCAGCGAACCGCCGTAGAAGATTCCCCTGGGATCGAACTCCAGCACCATGTCGAACTTCGCCCGGGCGAACAGCGCCTCCGCCGCCCAGTCGGCCAGTCGCCGCCGACGCAGGCCCGGGTCGGCGAGGTCCGGGAACAGCCGGGTGGTCAATTCCGCGGCGGCCAGATGGTAGGCGCCGGTGGAGTAGTTCCAGGCCGTCCCGGGCGGCCGGCGGGCGCCGGGCCGGCTGGCGGCATAGCGGGCGCCGTCGAAGCGTCCGGGGCCGAACAGCAGGCGGCTGGCGTCCGAGGCGACGGCGAGCGGCTTGCGGTCCTCGTCCCAGGGCAGGCCGTCGGTGAGGGTCAGCAGGTGGCGCAGGGTGACATCGCGGTTCTCGGGGATCACCGAGACGGGGGCGTCGATGTCGACCAGGTCGCGAAGGACGGCCGCCCCGACCAGGGCGTGAGTGACGGCCTTGGCGATGGACCAGGACACGTGCCGCGTGTCCGGGCCGTGGTCCGGACCATACCGTTCGAACACGGTCTGGCCGTCCTGCAGGACGAGGAGGGCGTCGGTGCGGCCCTGGCGCGGGTCAGCGACGGCGCCTCGCCAGGCGGCTTCGAAATCGGCGGCCGGCGGCGCGGTCCTGGCGGCTCCCATCAAGGGCGCCGCGGCCAATCCGGCGATGACGTCACGACGGCGCATGGCGGTGAGACTACCCCTCCCTCCCCGTCGTGGGGAGGGAGGCTCAGCGCTCCTTCGCCGAACAACGTTTGACGCTTCCGCCAATTCCGCCCCTGGCGGCACGGCGGTCGCGCGGCTAGGTTCCGCGGCGCAAGGTTTGTCCGGAGTCTCCCCTTCCATGAAGTCGTTCCTGCTCGCCGCGGCCGTCGCC
>DASPLD010000242.1:0-11651 GCA_035627755.1 Caulobacter sp.
GACGGGGCCATCTTCCAGTCGACCAGCGACAGCGAGGTGATCCTCCACCTGCTGGCCCGCTCTCGGAAGGCCAAGTTCGTCGACCGGTTCATCGACGCCATCAGCCAGATCGAGGGCGGCTACGCCCTCATCGCCCTGACCAACAAGAAGCTTATCGGGATGCGCGACCCGCTCGGCATCCGGCCGCTGGTGCTGGGGGAGCTGGCCGGCAAGGCCGTGCTGGCCTCCGAGACCTGCGCGCTGGACATGATCGGCGCCCGGTTCGTGCGCGACGTGGCGCACGGGGAGATGGTGATCATCTCCGACGACGGGGTGGAGAGCCTGCGGCCCTTCCCGGCCCTGCGCGCCAGGCCCTGCGTGTTCGAGTACGTCTACTTCTCCCGTCCCGACAGCATTATCGACGGCCGCTCGGTCTATGACGTGCGCAAGGCGATGGGCGCGCGGCTGTCGCAGGAATGCGGGGTGGCGGCCGACGTGGTCGTGCCGGTGCCCGACAGCGGGGTGCCGGCGGCGATCGGCTATGCCCAGGCGAGCGGCCTGCCGTTCGAGATGGGCATCATCCGCAACCATTATGTGGGGCGCACCTTCATCCAGCCGACGCAGGGGGTGCGGGAACTGGGCGTGCGGATGAAGCACAGCCCCAACCGGGCGGTGCTGGAAGGCAAGCGGGTGGTGCTGATCGACGACTCCATCGTGCGGGGCACCACCAGCCGCAAGATCGTGCGGATGGTCCGCGAGGCCGGGGCGACGGAAGTGCACCTGCGCAGCGCCTCGCCGCAGCTGAAGTGGCCGGACTTCTACGGCATCGACATGCCCGACCGGGACAAGCTGCTGGCGGCGACCAAGAGCCTCGAGGAGATGACCGCCTTCCTGGAGGTGGATTCGCTCGGTTTCCTCAGCATCGAAGGCCTCTACGAGGCGTTGGGCGTGGGGCCGCGGGACACCGCCAACCCGCAGTTCACCGACCACTACTTCACTGGCGACTATCCGACCCGACTTACCGACCGCGACTGCCTGCTGGCCAACGCCGACGGCCCGGGACGGCAACTTTCCTTCCTTGTCAGCGCCTGAACAGTCGCTTCCCCGACAGGCAACCTTGGGTGCATCCGGGTATTGTAGAGCTCTGTAGGGACGACTCTGAGGCCTCATGCTCGATGACGCGCTGGAAATTCGCAGGCTCAACGCGCTTGACGGCTACAGGATAATCGACACCGAGCCGGAGGCGACGTTCGACGACCTGACGGAACTGGCCCGGATGGTCTGTCGTGCTCCCGTCGCCCTCATCAGTCTGGTGACCGCCGATCGGCAGTGGTTCAAGTCGGCCAGCGGCTTCGACCAGCGCGAGACGCCGCGCGACATCTCGGTCTGCACCCATGCGGTGGCGCAGGACCAGCCGCTCTACGTGATCGCCGACATGGCGGCCGATCCCCGCTTTGCCGACGGGCCGCTGGTCAACGGGCCCGAGCGGTTCCGATTCTACGCCGGGGCGGTGCTGCGCACCGAGGACGGCGACGCGCTCGGCACGCTCTGCGTCCTCGACCGGGAACCGCGGCCCAACGGGCTCAGCGAGGCCGAGGGCCAGGCGCTGCGGACCCTGGCGCGGCAGGTGATGAGCCTCCTGGAACTGCGCCAGATGCTGACCCGGCGGGCCGAACGGGAGGCGCAGTTCCGGGCGCTGGCCGACAGCATGCCCCAGATGGTCTGGTCGAGCCGGCCGGACGGCCATCACGACTACTACAATGCCCGCTGGTACGAGTTCACGGGCGCCCCGGCCGGCTCCACGGACGGCGAGGGCTGGAACCGCATGTTCCATCCGGACGACCAGGAACGGGCCTGGGAGCGGTGGCGCCATTCGCTCGCCACGGGCGAGCCCTACGAGATCGAATACCGGCTGCGCCGCCATGACGGCGCCTACCGCTGGACCCTGGGCCGGGCGCGGGCGGTGCGGGACCTGGACGGGACCATCACCCGCTGGTTCGGCACCTGCACCGACATCCACGACCAGAAGCAGCTGGCCGAGCAGGAGAGCCTGCTGAGCCGAGAGCTGAGCCACCGGATCAAGAACATCTTCTCGGTGGTCAGCGGACTGGTGGCGCTGTCGGCGCGGCGGTTTCCGGACGCCGCCGGCTTCGCCGGCGACCTGCGCGAGCGCATCGTCGCGCTGGGACGGGCGCACGACTTCGTTCGGCCCCAGGCGGTGGCGGGCCAGGCACGGCGGCTGACGCGGCTGTCGCAGCTGCTGGCGGAACTGCTCAAGCCCTACCGGACCGAGGACGCCGATCGGGTGAGGATCGAGGGCGACGAGGCCGACATCGACGACCAGGCCGCCACTCCGCTGGCCCTGGTGTTCCACGAGCTGGCGACCAATGCTGCGAAATACGGGGCCCTGTCGCGGCCCGAGGGCCGGGTGACCATCACCAGCCGGGCCGGCGAGGACGCGCTCCATGTCGAATGGGCGGAGACCGGCGGGCCGCCGGTGAAGGGGCCGCCGGCCGAGGAGGGCTTCGGCTCTACCCTGGCCCAGCTGAGCACCGAGACCCAGCTGGGCGGCCGGCTGACCAAGGACTGGAGGCCGGAGGGGCTGGTGGTGACCCTGGTGTTGCCGCTGGGGAGTCTGCGGCGGGATTGAGGGGGCGGTCGGTCGCGGCCGGCTCTGGCGCCCTGCGCCGCTGTGGGCCCGCAAGGGGGCAGCCGCCGTGAGCGCCCCTCAATCCCGCCGGGGAGAAGGCGACCAGGGGCGAATACAGCTGCTCCAGGTTCTTCGCCGTCCGACGTTCGATCCGACGATCGGATCCCGCCCAGCGGAATGCGCTTAGTAGAACAGCTGCAGCGCCGGCGGCGGAGACAGCAGGTCGCCGCCGCGCCCGCCGAGGGCGAAATCCAGGGCGCCGACCACGGAGGCTTCGTCACTGGGCTTGGTGAGCAGGCCGACGACGCCCTGGGGGCGCTCATGGGGCGGCAGGGGATGGGCCGTGAGGTAGATGACCTTGGCCGCGCACTTGCGGGCCAGTTCGGCGCCGAGGCCGACGCCGGTCCGGCCGTCGCGCAGGTTCACGTCCACCAGGGCAAGGTCGATGGGATTGGACGCGGCCAGGGCGCGGGCGCTGGCGGAATCCTGGGCGATGCCGACCACCTCGTAGCCCTGCTCCGTGAGCACGTACTCCAACTCAAGAGCGGTGAGGATTTCATCCTCGACAATCAGAACTCGGGCTGTCATCGCGACCGCACATGCCTCCTTCGCCCGACCTAACGCCCCGTATCGATTCAGGTTTCGGACCATCCGTCGGAATTCCGACAGATCCTCGCCCTGTGGCGCGGGCGCCGCAGTGAAGTTCCGGTTCGATCCCTACATCCTGGCCCTGCTCGGGGTGGTGGCGCTGGCCTCGCTGCTGCCGGCGCGGGGCGCGGCGGGGGAGGCGCTTGGGCCGGCGACCAAGGCGGTCGTCGCCCTGCTGTTCTTTCTGCACGGGGCCAAGCTGTCGCGTCAGGCGGTGATCGCCGGGCTGGGGCACTGGCGGCTGCACCTGGCGGTGCTGGCGGTGAGCTTCGGCCTGTTCCCGCTGCTCGGCCTTGCCATGGGCCAGCTGCCGGAGAGCCTGCTGCCCTCCCCGCTGGCCATGGGCATGCTGTTCCTCTGCTGCCTGCCCTCGACGGTGCAGTCGTCGATCGCTTTCACCGCCCTGGCTCGGGGCAATGTCGCGGCGGCCGTCTGCGCGGCCTCGGCCTCCAACCTGCTGGGGATGGCGGCGACACCGCTGCTGGTGGGGCTGACCCTGCATGTGCAGGGGGACGGGCCGGGGCTGGGGGCGGCGGTCGATATCGTCGTCCAGCTGTTGCTGCCGTTCCTGGCGGGGCAGTTGATCCGGCCCTGGCTGGCGCCGCTGCTGGAGCGGCGCCAGCGGCTGGTGGGCCTGGTCGACCGGGGGGCGATACTGCTGGTCGTCTACGCCGCGTTCAGTCGTGCCGTCCTGGACGGCGTATGGAGCCGGGTGTCGGCGGTCGAGCTGGCGCTGACGGCCGTCCTCTGCCTGTTGCTGCTGGCGACCGTGCTGGCCTTCACCCTGTGGCTCGGGCGGCGCCTCGGCTTCGCCCTGGAGGACCGCATCGTCCTGGTCTTCTGCGGCTCGAAGAAGAGCCTGGTCACCGGCGCCCCGATGGCCGCCATCCTGTTCGCGCCCGCCGTGGCCGGGATGATGATCGTGCCGCTGATGATCTACCATCAGCTCCAACTGCTCGCCTGCGCCTGGCTGGCGCAACGCTGGGCGGCGAGGCCCGAAGAGGGGTGACACAGGCCATGGATCGGCTAGACACCGCGCCATGACCGACCTCTCCGGAAAGATCGCCCTCGTCACCGGGGCCACCCGCGGCATCGGCAATGCGGCCGCCCTTGGGCTGGCCAGGGCCGGCGCCCATGTCATCGCGCTCGGCCGCACCCAGGGGGCGCTGGAGGCGCTGGACGACGCGGTGTTCGACGCTGCCGGTCAGCATGCCACCCTGGTCCCCATCGACCTGCGCAAGCCCGAGGACCTCGACCCGCTCGGGGCGCATCTCCATGAACGGTTCGGACGGCTGGACGTGGTGGTGCACGCCGCCGCCGTGCTGGGCGGGCTGTCGCCGACCGGCCATATCGACCCCAGGCGCTGGGACGAGACCCTGACGGTGAACCTGACCGCCACCTGGCGGCTGATCCGCTCGTTCGAGCCGCTGCTGCGGGCCTCGGAGGCCGGCAGGGCGATCTTCGTCACCACCGGCCGGGTGGCGCGCCCGAAGGCCTTCTGGGGCCCCTACGCGGCCAGCAAGGCGGGGATGGAGGCGCTGGTGAAATGCTGGGCGGACGAACTGGAGCAGACCAGCGTGCGGGCCGTGCTGCTGGATCCGGGCGCGATGCGGACCCGGATGCGGGCCGAGGCCTATCCTGGCGAGGATCCGCTGGACCTGCCCGAACCGGCGGCGATCGAGCCGCTGATCGTGGAGCTGGCCGGGCGGAGCAACCTACCGGCGATGCCGGAGACGATCGTCTTCCGGGCGTAGCCAATCCAGCGAGGGCTGACCTAGACCGCTACTTCGAGCGGCCCGGCTTGCCGCCCCTCGCCCGGATCACCGGGGCGGCGGCGCCTTCCTTGGCCTGGCGCTTGGCCTTGGTGGCGCGCTTGACGCGCAGCTGCTTGGCTTCCTTGGCGCTGCCGGTGACCCCGAGCTTCTTGGGCTTGGGACGGGGGCCCAGCATCTTGCCGGAGCCCATCGGACGCTTGTCGCCCTGGGCGTCGGCATAGGGGTTGGCGCCGGACTTGACCGTGATGCGGATCGGCACGCCGGGCAGGTCGAAGCTCTCGCGGATCGAGTTGATCAGGTAGCGCCGGTAATGCTCGGGCATCTGGTTGGCGCGGCTGGAGAACAGCACGAAGGTTGGCGGGCGGGCCTTGGTCTGGGCGACGTACTTGGGCTTGATCCGCTTGCCGTTCACCGCAGGCGGCGGGTGGCGCTGCACAGCCATCGCCAGCCAGTCGTTCAGGTCGCGGGTTTTCACCTTGGTCGACCAGTTGGTGTAGGTCTTGATCACCGCCGGCATCAGCTTGTCGAGGCCATACCCGGTCTCAGCCGACAGCGCCACGACCGGGGCGCCGCGCACCTGGGGCAGCATGCGCTCGGCGTGCTCCTTGAAGTTCCGAAGCGTCTCGGCCTGATCTTCGACGAGATCCCACTTGGCCAGGACGAACACCAGGGCCCGGCCCTCGCGCTCGACCAGGTCGGCCAGCTGCAGGTCCTGCACCTCGAAGGGATGGGTGGCGTCCATGACCAGCAGGACGACCTCGGCGTAGACGATGGTGCGGATGCTGTCGGACACCGACAGCTGCTCCAGCTTCTCCTGGATCTTGGCCTTCTTGCGCAGGCCGGCGGTGTCGACCAGCCGGATCTTGCGGTCGTTCCATTCCCACTCGACGGAAATGCTGTCGCGGGTGATGCCGGCCTCGGGGCCGGTCAGCATGCGGTCCTCGCCGATCAAGGCGTTGACCAGGGTCGATTTGCCGGCATTGGGGCGGCCGACGATGGCCAGGCGGACGGGCTTGTCGCCTTCGTCTTCGGCCTCGTCGTCCTGGTGTTCGGGCGCGATGGCGACCAGGGCCGCATAGAGGTCGGCCATGCCCTCGCCGTGCTCGCCGCTGATCGGGATCGGCTCCCCGAAGCCCAGGGTCCAGGCCTCGGCGATGCCCGGGTCGCCCTGCTTGCCCTCAGCCTTGTTGGCGCCGAGCAGCACCGGCTTGTCGCGCTTGCGCAGGATCTCGGCGAACACCTCGTCGAGCGGGGTGACGCCCTCCCGGGCGTCGATCAGGAACAGGCAGACGTCGGCCTCGTCGATGGCCAGTTCGGTCTGGCGGCGCATGCGCGCCTCCAGGGTGTCGTCGTCCACGTCCTCGAAACCGGCGGTGTCGACGAGGGAAAGGTTCATGTCGCCGATGCTGCCGCTGGCGAAGCGGCGGTCGCGGGTCACGCCCGGCCGGTCGTCGACGATGGCCAGCTTCTTGCCGGCCAGCCGGTTGAACAGGGTGGACTTGCCGACGTTGGGGCGTCCGACGATCGCGAGTTTCAGGGCCATGAGGGTCTTTCCGGATACCCTAGTCTATCCGGCGCGGACAAAGGGGGCAGGTCAAATGCAAAGAGCGGCGGCTCTTCGCAGAACCGCCGCCCCTTTACAAGGTTTCCGTAGAGCTAGCGGATCGCGACCAGTTCCGCCTTGTCGGTCACCACATAGACCATGCCGCCCGCCGCGACGGGCGTGATCAGGGCAGGGCCGCCCAGCTTGAGGGTCTTGGTGACCTCGCCGGTCTTGGGGTTGAGGGCCAGGGCGCGGCCGTCGCTGGAGACGACGACCAGCTTGTCCGACGCCAACACCGGGCCGAAGAACAGGTTCTTGTCCTTGGTCTTCTTGATGCCCGCGTTAAGGTCCTTGATCCAGTAGACTTGGCCGGTCTCGCGCGAGGCGCAGACCAGCTCGCCAGCCCGGCTGATGATGTAGACGACATCGCCCGCCGGCCAGGGGGTGGTGATCGAGGAGACCGGCAGCGACCAGCGGGGCTGCCCTGAACGCATGTCGATGGCCGCGAACACGCCCGAGTGGCTGGCGGCGAACACGTCACCCTTGAAGATCACCGGCCGGCCCGCCACGTCGCGGATCTCCGACAGGGCGTTGGTGCGGCTGGCGCGCGACAGGGCATTGTTCCAGAGGTCATTGCCGTTGCCGGAGCGCAGCGCGACCAGCTCGCCCGAGGCGAAGGCGGCGACCACCACATCGCCGGCGATGGCCGGGCTGGACGCCGAAAGGATGCGGGCCGGCTCGACCAGGGCCTGGAAGTTCCAGGCGGGGGCGCCGGTGGCCGTATCGAAGGTCAGCAGCTCGTTGTCGGTGCTGATGGCGAACACCTTGCCGCCGGCGACCGTCGGGGCGCCGTGGATCGGCGAGGCGACGTCCTGGCGCCAGCCGACCTCGCCGGTGGCCGCGTCGAGCTGGGCGACGAAGCGGTAGCCGGAGGTGACGTAGAGCTTGCCGTTGGCATAGGCGACGCCGCCGCCGAACCCGACCTTGTCGCGGCGGTTCTCGGCCTTCAGGCGGCGCTTCCAGACCTGATTGCCGGTGCGGGCGTCGAGGGCGACCACGTCCGCCTCGGCGTCCATCACATAGACCCGGCCGTCGGCCAGGACCGGCGGGGCGGTGACGTGGACCTTGACGGTCGAGCCCTTGCCGAAGCCCTTGCGCCAGGCGATCTCGAACGCGGGCGCCGCCTCGACGTGCTCGATGACCACCTCGGTCGGGCCGCCGGGCAGCGGCCAGTCGGGCTGGCCCACCGCGGGGGGAAGGAAGAAGTCGACGCCCTGCAGGCCCTCGGCCACGGCCACCTTCTCGTCGAAGGCGATGACCGAGATGCGCCGGCCGTCGGCGGCCTCGTCCTTGACCTCCTTCTCCTTGAAGGGGTTCAGCCGGTCGACCGTGCCGGAGACCGTCGAGCAGCCGGCGGAGACCGCCGCGACGCCGATGAAGAGAGCGGTCAGGATGCCGCGACTTGCGATCATGGAATTGCCTTTGGGCGCACGGAAACTTGGAGGACGGACGCCCCCGCCCCCGGGAGGTTGGAATCGAGCAGGGCCAAGGCGGATTTGAGGCAGGGCCCCGGTCCGCCTTTCCTCGCCATTACTGCGGCGCCCCTTCGGGACCGGGCAGGGTCATGCCCGGCGGCAGGCCGGGGATGCCCATCTGCGGCGGCGGGGGGCTTTCGACGGCCTGCTTGGCCGCCTTGACCACCACCTCGGCCCCGCCACGGTCGATCTGCTGCACCGCCTGGCGGGCGCGCTCGCGCATGCCGGGAGGGGCGTCGAAGATCTGGCTCAGGACGACGAAGTCGGTGCGGGCTTCCTTGATCTTGCCGTCGCGCAGCTTGAGGAAGGCCAGGGCCTCCTTGGCCAGCATCCGGTAGGGCCGCTTGTCGCCGGTCAGGGGCGTGATCCGCTTTTCGAGGTCCGCGTAGGGCGCGGTGTCCATCAAGGCGTAGATCGAGCGGAGCCGGGCGAGATCCTCCAGCAGGGGATCGGGCGCGGCCTTGGCCGCCTCGTCGAAGAACTTCACGGCCGCGGCGGTGTCGCCGGCCTCGAGCCGCATGCCGCCCTGCTGGAACAGGGCCAGGGTCTTGTAGCCGGGGCTGCTGCTCTTGGCGGTCTCGGCCAGCAGGGTGGTGGCCTTGCCCGGGTCGCGCTGCTGCTGGGCTTCCATGGCCTGGAACAGGGCCGTGGAGGCCTTGGCCCGGACCTGGTCCTGCCAGGCGGTCCAGCCCCACAGGCCGCCGCCGACCACAATCACCGCCGCCCCGATTGTCAGGACCCACGGCAGCGACCGCTTGGCCATGGCCATGTAGCGCTCGGTGCGAAGCTGTTCTTCGACCTCTTCGAAAACATCGACCACGAAAGAGAGACTCCGCTGGGAGGGATTTTGTGGAGGCGGAACCTATAGGCTCGCCTTGTGGGGCGCAACGCAGGCTTCGAGTCAGGTCGCAACCAGGTCGCGGGACTCGTCGTCCTTGCGCCGACGCTCGATCAGCCAGACGCACCAGATCGAGATCTCGTAGAGCAGCACGATGGGCAGGGTCAGCATCAGCATGCTGATCGGATCCGGCGGGGTGACCACCGCGGCGACCGCGGCGATGCCGACGATCGCGTAGCGGCGCGCCGCGCGCAGGGCCTTGGAGCTGACCAGGCCCGCCAGCCCGGCCAGGGTGACCACCACCGGCAGCTGGAAGCAGAGGCCGAAGGCCAGCACCAGGGCGGTGACCAGGCTGAGGTACTCGTCGACCTTGGGCATCAGTTCGACCGAGACGCCGGCGGTGTTGATCTGCTGCGACAGGGAGAACCAAAGCACGAAGGGCAGCATGACGTAGTAGACCAGCGCCGCACCGAGGGTGAACAGCACCGGTGAGGCCAGCAGGAAGGGCAGGAAGGTGTGCCGCTCGCGCCTGTAGAGGCCGGGCGCGATGAACCGGTAAAGCTGCCAGGCCAGCACCGGGAAGGTGATGATCAGGGCGCCGAAGCCGGCCACCTTCAACTTGGCGAAGAACAGCTCCAGCGCCCCGGTGTAGATCAGGGTCAGCTGGCCGCCGCTCGTCCGGGTCTGGTTGATCAGGGCCTGGATCAGGTCGAACGGGCCGTGCGTGTCCCCGCCGGTCTTCTGGGCGGTGAACAGGTTGTTGGCCGTCTCGAACGGATGGATCAGGAACTGGAAGATCGGATCAGCGAAGGCGAAGCAGACGCCGAACCCGACGATCAGCGCCAGGATGCAGACGATCAGCCGGCCGCGCAGCTCGACCAGATGGTCCAGCAGCGGGGCCCGCGAGGCCTCGATCTCTGCTTCGTCGTCGAGGCTCACGTGACGGTCCCGGACTTGCGGCGGCGCTTGGGCGCCTCGACGAGGGCGGCCTCGGGGTCCGGCTTGGCCTTGGTCGCCGCCTTGCGCTTGGGCGCCGGGGCGGCTTCGGCGGCGGCCGGCGCCTTGGGCGCGCGGGGCTTGCGGGGCGTCTTCGGCTTGGCGGGTTCGGGCTCCGGCGCCTCATAGGGCGTCGAGGCCATGGCCGGGGAGAAGGTCACCTCACCCGAGTGCAGGCCGGTCTCGATATCGGCGAACACCTGGTTGACGCTCGGGTCGCTGATGGTGGCGTCGCCCCCGATCTGGCCGGAGCGCATGGCCTCGACCTCGCGCCGCAGCTCCTCGAGCTCCGACTGGCGAGCCATGTCGTCGAAGCTGGCGCGGAATTCCGACGCCATATTGCGCAGCCGGGAGATGAACTGCCCGACCCGGCGCATCAAGAGCGGCAGATCCTTGGGTCCCACGACGATCAGGGCCAGGGCGGCCACGATCAGCATTTCGGAGACGCCGATATCAGGCGAAAGCATGGGCGCGCCTTAGGGCGTTGGAATTGTGCAGGGCCAGGCCGCCAGCGTCAGCTGACGATCTTGTCCTTCTCGGCGGTTTCGGTGCGCGGCAGCGGGGTGGCCGGCTTGTCGTCGACCTTGGGCTCATCGTCCCCCTTCAGGCCGTCGCGGAAGGCGCGGATGCCCTTGGCGGCGTCGCCCATCAGTCCCGAGAGCTTGCCGCGGCCGCCGAACAGCAGGGCGACCAGGGCGATCAGAATGATCCAATGCCACCAGGAGCCAAATCCACCCATTACCCGTCTCCAATCCGATGCGCCCGGAGCCGCCGCGAAGGGTGCGGCCGACCAGCGCCTGTCTGTCTTGCGCCGCTATATAGGCGTTCATGGGGCGGGGGGCCAAATGAAAGCGCCGTAAGCGGCGATGGGTCGCCAGATTTCTCCATTCCGCCCCAAGAGCGGGAGAAGCCGGGGCCTACTCCTCTCCGACGAAGTCCTGCACGAACTCCGGCGTATCGGCGCCTTCCAGGTCCAGCTCGTCCTCGGTTTCGGAGGCGTCGGTCGCCAGGCTGGGGTCGGGGACGGAGAAGCCGGGGGGAAGGTTCATATCAAGCAGGCCGAGGGCCTTCATGTCGGTCATGCCGGGCAGGTCCGCGAGGGAGGCCAGACCGAAGTGTTCCAGGAACAGGTCGGTGGTGCCGTAGGTCACCGGGCGGCCCGGCGTTCGGCGACGGCCGCGCATGCGGACCAGGCCGAGCTCCAGCAGCACGTCGAGGGTGCCCTTGCTGGCCTGGACGCCGCGCACGGCCTCGATCTCCGCCCGGGTCACCGGCTGGTGGTAGGCGATGATGGCCAGGGTCTCCTGGGCGGCCTTGGAGAGCCGGCGGGGCTCCTCCCGCTCCTCGGTCATCAGGAAGGCCAGGTCGGGGGCGGTCTGGATGCGCCAGCGGCCGGCGACCTCGACCAGCTCGACGCCGCGGCCGTCGAACCGCCGGCGCAGGGCCTGGATCGCCTCGGCGACGTCGGCGCCCTCGGGCAGCCGCCGCGCCAGGTCGGCGTGGCTGAGGGGCTCGGCGGCGGCAAACAGCAGGGCCTCGACGCAGCGCTCGATGTGATCCTGCTCGCTCACGCCGCCTCCGGCCGCGCCTGGCGAACCTTCAGGTAGAGGTCGGCGAAGGCCTCCAGCTGCCGGGCCTCCAGGGCGCCTTCCTTGACCAGCTCCAGGCTGGCCGAGAGGGTGGAGGC
>DASPLD010000243.1:0-2752 GCA_035627755.1 Caulobacter sp.
GCGCGGACGGTGCTGCTCGCCACGGGGGTGCACGACAACCATCCGCCCCTGGCCGGGGTGGAGCCGGCGATCCGACGGGGCCTCGTGCGCATCTGCCCGATCTGCGACGCCTACGAGGTGATCGGCAAGCGGGTGGCGGTGGTGGGCGACAGCGACCTGGGCGGGCGGGAGGCCAGGTTCCTGACCACCTACACGCCGGACGTGACCCTGCTGCACGTCGGGCCGCCGGAGGCGCTGGGAGGCGAGGAGCGGGCGGCGCTGGACGCCTTCGGCGTGCGGGTGCTCGAGGCGGCGCTCACGGACCTGACGCTGGAGCGCTCACGCGTCGTGCTCGCCGGCGCCGAGCCGTTCGAGCACCTCTACTCGGCGCTGGGCTGCAGCGCGCGGGCGGAGCTGGCGGCCCGCGCCGGGGTCGCGACCAACGACCAGGGCTACCTCGTCGCCGGCCAGGCGCACCAGGAGACCGCCGTGCCGGGCATCTGGGCCGCGGGCGACGCGGTCAGGGGGCTGAACCAGATCAGCGTGGCCCAGGCCGAGGCCGCCATCGCCGCGACGGCCATGCACAACCACCTGCGCGAACAGGACGGGGAGCTGGCCGGATCGAAGCTCGGCGGCGAGGGCCAGCCGGCCGCCGCGACCGCCTAGTCCTCCTTGATGAGGCTGTGGTCGCGGGTGTCGCGCATGAAGACGTAGACGAGGAGGGAGACGCCAATCATCGCCGTGACGTAGCCGTAGAACCAGCGCTCGTGGCCGATGTCCTTGAACCACAGCCCGACCATCTCGGCGGTGCCGCCGAAGATCGCGTTGGCGATGGCGTAGGGCAGCGCCACCCCCAGCGCCCGCACCCGGGTCGGGAACAGCTCCGCCTTCACCACCGCGTTCACCGAGGTGTAGCCGGAGACGATGATGAGCGAGGCCATGACGAGGGCGAAGGCCAGGCCCGGATCTCGGGTGGACTCGAGCATGGTCAGGATCGGCCAGGTGCCGAGCACGCCCAGCACCCCGAAGCCGATCATCACCGGCCGCCGCCCGATCCGGTCGGACAGGAGGCCCACCAGCGGCTGGAGGAGCATGAACACGAACAGGGCGCCGGTCATGATCTGCGCCGCCGCGTCGCGGGAGAACCCGGCCGTGTTGGCCAGGAATTTCTGCATGTAGGTCGTGTAGGTATAGAAGGCCAAGGTGCCGCCGGCCGTCAGGCCCATGACGATGGCGGTCTCCTTCGGGTGGCGCAGCCACAGCCACAGGGTCTTGGTCCGCTCCTCGCCCTTGGCGGCCTCGAACGAGGGCGTCTCGTTCAGCCCCCGGCGCAGCCAGAAGACGGTCACGGCCAGCACCCCGCCGATCACGAACGGGATGCGCCAGCCCCAGGCCTCGATCTCGGCCTCGCCGAGGAAGGCCCGCAGCACCAGCAGCACCGCCAGCGCCAGCAGCTGGCCGGAGATGAGGGTCACGTACTGGAAGCTGGACCAGAAGCCGCGATGCTTCCGGGCGGCCATCTCGGACAGGTAGGTCGCGCTGGCCCCGTACTCGCCGCCGAGGCTCAGGCCCTGGACCAGGCGGGCGATCACCAGGATGGCCGGGGCGGCGACGCCGATGCTGGCGAAGTCGGGACAGAGCGCGATGGCGAGCGACCCGCCGCACATCACGGCGACGGAGAGGGTCAGCGCCGACTTCCGCCCGTTGCGGTCGGCGTAGAGGCCCATCAGCCACGCCCCGACCGGGCGGGCGAGGAAGCCCACGGCGAACACCACCGCGGCGCTCAGCAGCTGGGCCGTGGTGTCCCCCTCGGGGAAGAAGGCCTTGGCGAAGAAGGGGGAGAAGGCGGCGTAGACGTACCAGTCGTACCACTCGACCAGGTTCCCCGCCGACCCGCCGATGATCGACCTCAGCCGGTTCAGCGGCCTGGCCGTCGAAGCGTCGACGTTGGTTACCTCGGACATCGGCGGCCCTCCCTCGGGCCGCGAGGCTAGGGCCGTTGGCCGGAGCGGTCGAGGGGGCTTCAGCCCTTCGGCAGCACGATGCAGGTGGTGGTCGCGTGCGCCAGGGGCCGGTCCGCCTCGTCCACCAGCCGCGCCTCGGCGAAGCCGGCGCGGCGGCCGGCCTGGAGGATGGTCCCGATCCCGCGCAGGGTCCCCATGCCCGCCGTGACCGGCTTCAGCAGGGTGAGCTTGAACTCCATGGTGGTGAAGGTCTGGTCGGGACCGAGCGTCGAGAGCACCGCACAGGCCATGGCGGTGTCGAGCAGGGTCGCGGTCCAGCCGGCGTGGATGGTGCCGATCAGGTTCACGTGGCCTTCGCTCGGCCGCCCCTCGACCACGACCCGCCCGCGCTCGGCCGCGACGATGGCGAAGTCCAGCGTCTGGCCGATGGGCAGCTGGTTCAGCCGCCCGTCGATCACCCGCTCGAGCAGCTCGAGCCCCGAAAGGCCCTCGATCTCCTCCGGCGCGATGCGCCCGAAGCGGCGCTGGGTCTCGGACATGGCGGGCGCTCCCTGCGGCGAAGGGGCCTCAATGGCCGCTCAGCCTTGGCGTTACAAGGGTCACATGGTAGGGGCGGCCCCCACATGACCACCCCGCTCGACCGCATCCGCAACTTCTCGATCGTCGCCCACATCGACCACGGGAAGTCGACCCTCTCCGACCGTCTCATCCAGACGACCGGCGGCCTCACCGCGCGTGAGATGACCAGCCAGGTCCTGGACAACATGGACATCGAGAAGGAGCGCGGGATCACCATCAAGGCGCAGACC
>DASPLD010000244.1:0-25250 GCA_035627755.1 Caulobacter sp.
CGAGCGGCATGACACTGACCGGCACCGCGGGCGCCGACACGCTGACCGGCGGGGCTGATGCGGACGTGCTGCATGGCCTCGAGGGAAGCGACACGCTCAACGGCGGCGCGGGCGCCGACAGCATGGCGGGCGGCACGGGCGACGACACCTACTATGTCGATGATCCGGGCGACGTGGCCACCGAGGCCGGCGGCGAGGGCTCGGACGTGATCCGCGCCACCGTCACCGTCGCCCCCCTCCCCGCCAACATCGAGACCCTGATCCTCGAGGGGACCGCCGACATCGACGGGGCCGGCAACGGGGCCAACAACAGCCTCAACGGCAACACCGGGAACAACACCCTCAACGGCGGCGACGGTAACGACCTGATCAAGGGCGGCGGCGGAGACGACGTGCTGAACGGCGACGCGGGCGCCGACCAGCTGCTCGGCGGCACGGGCTCCGACACCCTCAACGGCGTCGACCACAACGACCGCCTTGAGGGGGGCGACGGAAACGACACCCTGGCTGGCGGGACGGGCAATGACATCCTCGACGGCGGGGTCGACAACGACACCCTCAACGGCGGGACCGGGACGGACCAGCTGTTCGGCGGGGCCGGGACCGACATCCTGAACGGCGGGGCCGACAACGACATCCTCGACGGCGGCCTCGGCGCCGACGAGCTCACCGGCGGCGCGGGCGACGACGTCTTCTACGTCAACGACCCGGGCGACACGACCATCGAGGCCAGCGGCGAAGGCACCGACACCGTCCGCGCCAGCATCACCATCGCCGCTCTGGGCGCCAACATCGAGCGGCTGATCCTCGAGGGAACCGCCGACATCGGCGGGACCGGCAACAGCCTGGCCAACATCATCACCGGCAACAGCGGAGCCAACATCATCAATGGCGGCGACGGTAACGACCTGATCAACGGCGGGCTCGGAAACGACACCCTGAACGGCGACGCGGGCCTCGACAACCTCTCGGGCGGCGATGGGGACGACACCCTCGACGGCGGGGCCGACAATGACATCCTCAGCGGCGGCGCGGGGATGGACAGCCTGACCGGCGGCGGCGGCATCGACAGTCTCGACGGCGGCGCGGACAGCGACACGCTGGCCGGATCGGCGGGGGCCGACCAGCTCAACGGCGGCGACGGCGCGGACACCCTCAGCGGCGGCGCGGACAACGATGTCCTCAACGGCGGCGCGGGCGCCGACGTGATGTCCGGCGGGGCCGGCGACGACACCTACTTCGTCGACGCGGGCGACGTGATCACCGAGGACCCGGCCGAGGGGACCGACGTGGTCCGGGCCTCCGTCAGCTGGACCCTCGGCGACAACTTCGAGCGGCTGACCCTTGACGGCGGGGCGAGCCTGAGCGGGACCGGCAACGGGGCGGCCAACCTGCTGACCGGCAACGCCGGCGCCAACACCCTGGACGGCGCCGGCGGCAACGACATCATCAACGGCGGCCTGGGGGCCGACACCCTGATCGGCGGGACGGGAAGCGACACCCTGACCGGCGGTGACGGGATCGACATCTTCGTGGTCCGCCAGGAGTCGGCGTACTCAAGCGCCGACCCCCAGGGCCGCGTCCTCGAGACGGATACGGTCAGCGACTATGCGATCGGCCAGGACATCATCGACCTGTCGGCGATCGACGCCGTGGCCGGGGGAACAGACGATGTCTTCTCCATCGTAGCCGCCTTCACCCGGGAGGCGGGCCAACTGGTTCTCTCCTTCGCCTCCGGAACCACCACCCTGTCGCTCGACATCGACGGCGACGGCGCCGCCGACTACCGGATGAAGATCAACGGGGACGTACGCGCCGACACGGCCGGCTGGCTGCTTTAAGGACGCGGGTTCCCTCCGCGGAAGCCTGCGGTCGGGCTGGGGCAACCTCAGCCGGGCCTTCCTGGTCCCTCTCGGTCAGGCGGCGATGAGCCTGGCCTCCACGAGGGCCGCCCTCGCCTTCTCCCGCCTCGATTGCCAGTCGGCGGCGAGGATGCCGAGCAGCACGACGTCGCGCCGCCGGCCGGCCTTCAGAACATGATCGCGCAGATAGCCCTCGCGCACGAATCCGGCCGCGGTCTGCAGCTTCAGGGCCCCGTCGTTGTCGGCCATCACCTCGGCCCAGACCTTGTCCAGGCCCAGTTCACAGAAGGCCTTGTCGAGCCCCAGCACCTGGGCCGCCCGGCCAACGCCCCGGCCGCGGGACTCGGCGTCGCCGACGAACCAGTTCCAGCTGGCGCGACGGTGGTGGCTGGTCAGGCCGGTGAGGGTCATCAGGCCCGCCGGGGCGCCGTCGCGGGTGATCATCCAGCCCCTGCCGTCCGGGTCGGACAGCAGGCTCTCGTACCAGCGGCGATGGGCCGCCTCGTCCGGGACGGCGGCGTCGGACATCCAGCGGTCGACCTCCGGCTCCTGGCGCCAGCGGTAGAGCTGTTCCTCGTCCGAGGGCTGCAGGTCGCGAAGATCGATCATGCCGCCCGTCTAGCGAAGGATTAGCCGCCCTGGAACAGGCTGAGCACGATTTGCGGCGCCTGGTTGGCGATCGACAGGGCCTGAGCGCCGAGCTGCTGCTGCACCTGCAGGGCCTGCAGCCGCGCGCTTTCCTTGGCGAGGTCGGCGTCGACCAGGTTGCCGATGCCGCTGTTCAGCACGTCGGTCAGCTTGGAGATGAAGGTGTTGTGGGCGTCGATCTGCTTGGCCTGGGCGCCCAGGTCCCCGAGCGCCTGGTTGACGTTGTTGATCGAGGTGTTGATCGCCGACATGACGCTGGTCGCCAGGGTCGCAGTGGTGATCGAGGCGGTGGCGGGCACCGTCAGGATCGAGCCGCCCAGCGAAAGGTTCTTCACCGACAGGGTGATGTAGGCGTTGGCGTCGGCGTTGGCCAGGAAACGGATGTTGCTGGTCAGCGAACCATTCAGCAGGTTGGCGCCGTCGAAGTTGGCGTTGGTCAGGGCCTGGGTGATCTGCTTCAGCGTGGCCTTGAAGTCTGCGTCGAGCGTGGCGCGGGCCTGGGCGTCGATGGACGGGTCCATCGCCGCGGTGACCTTCTCCTTCAGGGTGTTGAGCAGGTCCGAGACCGATTCCCCGGCGGTCAGCGCCACGTCGGAGATCGAGGTCGCCCGGTCGAGGCTCATCTTGACCGCCGCCAAGGCCCCGATGTCCGCCCGTTGGGCCTGGGCGATGCCCCAGACCGAGGCGTTGTCCTTGGCTCCCTGCACCTTCAGGCCGGTCGAGATCCGGCCCTGGACGCTGTCGAGGTTGTCGTTGGTCTTGTTGAGGTTCTGCAGGGCAATCAGGGCCGACTGATTGGTGTGCACGCCGATGGTCATGGACCGTCTCCAGGTGCGCCGTCCGGCGCGCGGCGTCCGCCGATTCGGACGCCTGTTCCCTCTCAGGCTAAGGGGCGATGGTGTGCGTATGGTTAATGGCGCGGAAACCACGATGGCCGCCGTCGCTGAAGCGACGTCGGTTGAAAGGTCCAGGCCGGCCCGGGCGGCCGGAGAGCGCTAGTCCCGCGTGTCGACCACCAGGCCCGGGCTGTAGTCGTCAGAGGCCATGGCCTTGAGGACGCTTTCGCGGGGCAGCTGCTGGACCACTTCGCCGGTGCGGCGGTCGAGGGTCTTGTAGACGAAGGCGCCGGTGGCCTCGTCCTCCTCGATCACCAGCCTGAGGTCGGCGGTCTGACCCTGACGGGCCTGGCCGGCGATTTCGGCGGTGGGTTCGACCGGCCGGGCGATCATCGCCGCGACGGGTTCCGGGACGTTTCGGATAGATCCTATGCTGTTGCTCATCTCTCCCAAATCGCCGGTCCCTTTCGGGACGGCGTCTCCTGCCGAGGCGCCTGGGGATTACGTCCCAGGCGAACGCGCATGATCGGGGGCGGCCGGCGAAGCGCCCGCCCCCTCTCATTGAGCTGTTAGCGGAACAGTCCCAGCAGCGACGAAGCCGAGGAGTTGGCGATCGACAGGGCCTGCACACCGAGCTGTTGCTTGGTTTGCAGCGCCTGCAGACGCGCGCTTTCCTTGGCCAGGTCGGCGTCGACGAGGTTGCCCACGCCGGCGTCCAGGCTGTCCTGCAGCTTGCCGATGAAGGTCGCGTGGGCCTCCAGCGCCTTCGAACCGGTGCCCAGCTTGGCCAGGGCGGCGGAGACGTTGGTGATCGACGCGTTGACCAGGGCCAGGGCCGAGGCCGCCGTGGTGGCGGTGGAGAACGAGGTGGTCGCGGTGACCGTCACGTTCGCGCCGCCGAGGGCCAGGGACTGAGCCGCGACCGTCAGCTTCGAGGAGCCGTCGGCATTGGCGAGCGCGGCGATGGTGCTGCCGCTGGCCTTGATCATGTTGGCGCCGTTGAAGTCGGCGTTGGTGACGGCCTTGGCGATCTGGTCCCGAAGCGACTTGAAGTCTTCGTTCAGGGCGGTGCGGGCAGCCGTGTCCAGGGACGTATCGGCGGCCGCCAGGGCCTTTTCCTTCATCTGCGACAGCAGGTCGGAAACCGACTCGCCGCCGGCGATGGCCACGTCGACCACCGAGATCCCGCGTTGCAGCGAGTCCTTGACGGCGTTCAGGGCGTTGGAGGTGGCGCGCTGGCCCTGGGCGATGGCGAAAACCGCGCCATTGTCCTTGGCCGAGGAAACCTTCTTGCCGGTGTTGATCCGGCTCTGGACGGTATCCAGCTCGCGGTTCGTGGCGTTCAGGTTTTGCAGGGCGACCATAGCGCCCGTGTTCGTGTTAACGCTGTTCAGCGCCATGACGATAGTTCCTATTCAAGGTGTCCGGCGTCGTTTTGACGGCCGGGAGCGTTTTGCTCGGAACCTCAGGCTGCAAACGGCGGGCCAGACGGCGCCTGCGGACTTGTCGCCTAAGCTACTGATTTCATGATATTATGGGTCTGTTAGGCATGCCCCCGCCCGGCAAAAGCTGCCGAGCGGCGCCGGCCCCCGGCAAATTCTGCCGGGCGCGGGTGGGCAGAAACCGCCCGGCGCCGGCCCGCGTTGACAGGGACGTTGGGCGGGGGCAGAGGCTCGCGCCCCAGGTCGCCCCAGGACGAGTACCAGTCGATGTCGACGCCCCCGCCGCCCTCCACCGCCCTGTCGGTTTCCCGCGGCCTGGCCGGCTGGATGCAGCAGCACCGCTGCAGCCTCGCCTTCACCTCCTACCAGACGGGCCAGCTGTTCCTGGTCGGGACCACCCCGGCCGGGGTGGTGTCGTTCCACCAGCAGAACTTCCAGCGGGCCATGGGGCTGCACGTGCGGCCGAACCGGCTCTACCTGGGGGCGCTGCACCAGATCTGGCGGCTGGAGAACATGCTGGCCCCGGACCAGCTGGCCAACGAGCACCATGACCGGCTGTTCGTTCCGCGCAACGCCCAGACGGTTGGCGACGTCGACATCCATGAGGTGGCGGTCGACCGTGGCGGCCGGCTGGTGTTCGTCAACACCAAGTACAGCTGCCTGGCGACGGTCAGCCCGACCCACAGCTTCCAGCCGATCTGGAAGCCGCCCTTCATTTCCAGGCTCGCGCCAGAGGACCGCTGCCACCTCAACGGCCTGGCCATGGAGGACGAGGCGCCGGCCTATGTCACCGCCGTGAGCCGCAGCGACGTGCTGACCGGCTGGCGCAATCGCCGCCACGAGGGCGGGGTGATCGTCGACGTCCGCACCGACAGGATCCTCACCGACCAGCTGTCGATGCCGCATAGCCCCCGGATCCACGACGGCCAGCTGTGGGCGCTGGACTCCGGCCGGGGCCACCTGATCCGCGTCGACCGTGACACCGGGGCGTCCGAGATCGTCGCCTTCTGCCCGGGTTTCCTGCGCGGCCTGGCCTTCCACGGGCCCTACGCGCTGGTGACGGTCTCCTTGCCGCGCCATGAGGCCACCTTCACCGGGCTGGAATTGGCGGACACCCTGGCCGCGAAGGACGCCGACCCCTGGTGCGGCGTCTTCATCGTCGACACTCGCACCGGCGACACCGTCGAGTGGATCCGGCTGGAAGGGGCGATCACCGAGCTGTTCGATATCGGCGCCATGCCGGGGGCCGCCTGCCCAATGGCGATCGGGGTGGACTCCCCGGAGATGCAGACCATGATCAGCTTCGATCCGGACTTCGGGCCGCTGGTTTCCTGCTGAGCCGCCAACCGCGTTTTTCGCAGATTTCCTGAAACTGCCAGGAACAGAACCGCACTCTGGCGGTTATGACCCCCGGAACGCGTGATAGTGTTTTACTATGTCGTATACACGACTTAGCCGATTACCTCCGGCAATCGGCAAATATTGTCATGAAAAATACTCATTCTCGGCATAATAAAATCTCGACGTCGCAAGAAATTAGTTGACGTTGTTATTTGAACTGTGCCTCAACGACGGCAGCTTTGTGCTGTTTGAGGGCTCTTCCAAATGTTTGATTCCACCCGGTTGCGGCGCCGTATCGGCCTGTTTGCCTCCTCTTCTCTCGTCGCCGCTGGCGCGGCGATCCTCAGCGCCGGGGCGGTCAGCCTCGCGCCGGGCGCGGCCCTGGCGGCCGATGAATGCGGTAATCCGGCGGCAAACGGCGCGGCGCCCGACACCTTCACCTGCGCCCCGGGGACCTACCCGACCGGGATCGTCTACCCGATCACCCTGGGCGACCTGACCCTGGTGTTCGACGAATCGGCCGCGGGCGCCGTGGTGACCACCACCGGCGGCGTACAGGTCGACGCCCTTCCGGGCGACACCATCACCCTGGGCCGCAGCCTGAACGCCGGGGCGGGTTCCGCCGGCACGGGCGACCTGACCATCGTCAACGGCGCCGGCAACGGCGTCACCCTGACCAGCCCCGACAGCGACATCACCGTCAACCTGACGGACGTCGACACCGGCGACACGCCGATGTCCATCACCGGATCGGCCAGCGGCCTGGTCGCCACCACCGGCGGCGCCGGCAACGTGGCCATCACCCTGTCGAACGGCTCGATCACCGGCCAGGCCGGCAACGGTCTGGTCGCGCACGCCGGCCCCACCGGCACCGCGACCGTCAACCTCGGCGCCGCCACGGTCACCAGCACCAACACCGGCGCCGGCAACAACAGCTACGGCGTCTCGGTGACCGGCGGGGCGGTGACCGTCACCGGGACCGGCGCGGTGTCGGCCACCGCCGGCAACTTCGCCGTCGGCATCTACGCCAGCAGCCCTGGCGCGATCGTCATCAACCAGACCGGCCCGATCACCTCCACGGCGGCCGGCGGCTACGCCTGGGGCGTCTACGCCATCAACACCGGCGGCTCGTCGATCAACATCACCACCGGCTCGGTCACCGTGACCCAGGCCGGCGGCGTGCTCGGCGGCGGCAAGGGCATCTCGGCCTACACCACCGGCGCGGTGACCATCAATTCGGGGGCCATCACCACCAGCGGCCTCTACGCCGACGGCATCTTCGTGGGCGGGGTGTTCGGCATCGCCGGCAACACCACCATCACCACGACCGGCGCCATCACCACCACGGGCGCCGAGAGCGACGGCATCGACGTCGGCGCGCATGGCGCGGTGACCATTACCAGCGCGGCGATCACCACCAGCGGCGCGGGCAGCAACGCCATCGAGGCCGTCAGCGACCTCTCCAGCGTCAGCATTGTCACCAACGGCGCCATCAACGCCACTGGAACGGGCAGCAACGGCATCCTGGCCAGCGGCCAAACCGGGGTGACCATCACCACCGTCGGCGCCGTCACCGCCAACGCGAACGCCATCAACAGCACGGTGACCGGCCCGGGCAACGCCACGATCAACATCGGCGCGGCCTCGGTCGTCCGGGCTCCTGGAACCAGCGCCACCACCGCGGCGGTGCAGGTCCAGACCCTCGCCGGCAGCACCACCTCGATCAACAATGCCGGCACGATCCGCTCCACCAACGCTACGGTGGCCGGGGCGGCGGCGGACTTGGCCATCCAGGGCGTGGTCGGCAGCGTCAACCTCAACAACACCGGCCGGATCGACGGGCGGCTCAACTTCGCGGGCCTGACCGGGACCAGCCGGGCCCAGATCAACGTCAGCGGCGCCGGCAACTGGCACTTCACCGGAACCTCCACCCTGAGCGGCGGCAACGACTCGGTGACCAACAGCGGCCTGATCGCCTCCTCCGGGACGGCGACGCTGGACTTCGGCGCCGATACCGGGGCGGCCCCCCGCGACGTCTTCACCAACAGCGGCCGCCTGGTCGCCGGCGAGACGACCGGGGCCTCGACCCTGACCCTGAGCGGCCTGGAGACCTTCAACAACTCCGGATCGATCTTCTTCGGCAGCCTGAACGGGGCCAGCTCGGACGGCCAGACCAACGACCGCATCGTGATGACCGCCACCGGCGGCGGCACGAGCTTCGTCGGCTCCGGCGCCAGCACCCTATTCATGGACGTCAACCTCGGCGTCGCCACCCAGACCTCCTGCGCCGCGGCCGTCGTCGCCGACTGCCTGAGCCTGCCGGGCGGGTCCTTCACGGGCGCCAACCGGGTCCGGGTCAACAACACCAACTCCGGTCCGGGCGGCCTGAACACCACCGGCATCGTGCTGGTGGACGTCGGCGCAGCCGGCACGATCGGGGCCGGCTCGCTGGTCATCGATCCGGCCAGCGTCGGCTACGTCACCCGCGGCGGCGCCGGGGCGGTGGACACGGGCTTCTTCTTCTACCGGGTGGCGCCGCTGGGCGCCGGCCGCGTGGGCTTGGTGAGCGCGCCGGACGCCGAGGCGTTCGAGTTCGTGCAGTTCGGCTCGGCCGCCAGCGAAGTCTGGCATCTGACCACCGGCACCTGGTTCGACCGTCAGGCGGACCTGCGGGTGGCGCTGGAGTCGGGCGACCGGGGCGGCGGCTGGGTGCGGCTGTTCGGCGACCGGCTGGAGCGCGATGAAAGCGCCTCCTTCACCTCGGCCGGCACGGTGTTCACCTTCGACACCGGCTACGAGCAGACCACCGCCGGCGTCATCGGCGGCCTGGACCTGATCGGCAACGCGGGCGACGGCTCTGGCTGGCTGGCCGGGGTCTCCATCGGCTACGTCGACTCCGACCTGTCGTTCAACGAGAGCGGCTCGCTGCTCAACCTGAGCGGCCTGACCGGCGGGATCTACGGCTCCTACGTCAGCACGACGGGCTTCTATGTCGACGCCAACCTCTCGGGGAACTGGCTGGACGCCGACTACTCGACCCCGAACTTCACCCCCGGCGCGACCTTCGTCGAAGCCGGCGGCGTCGACACCTGGGGCGTGCAGTTCGAGACCGGCTGGCGCTTCGGCTTCGGCGAGACGGCCTTCGTCGAGCCGATGGCGACCGTCTCCTGGGCCAGCACCAGCTTCGACGAGATGACCATCCCCGGCGGTTCGGTCGAGTTCGACGACGTGGACAGCCTGCGCGCCAGCCTCGGCCTGCGGACCGGCGCCACCTTCACGGTCGCCGGCTTCCAGGTCCAGCCGACGGTCTACGGCCGCTACTGGAACGAGTTCGAGGGCGATGAGGGCACGACGATGACCAACACCGGCACGCCCCTGCTCGTCCAGGACGACTTCAGCGGCAGCTGGGGCGACGTCGGCGGCCAGCTGAACATCTTCAGCGACGGCGGCCTGACGGCCTTCGTCAACGCCGGCTACCGCTGGAACGAAGACTTCAACGGGACCACCGCGAAGATCGGTTTCCGCGTCAAGTTCTGATCAGCCCACAGGCTGCGTCAGCAACGACCCCGCGCCGGGCGACCGGCGCGGGGTTTTTGTTTGCGCGGAACGGACAGCCGGCGGAGGTCGCAGCTCCTGGGGAGGTTCCGCCGGCCTGGGACCCTCACGCCGCCGCGTCAGCTCGCAGCGGGCCGGCCACGGTCTTGGCGCCCCCCGACCAGCGCACGAGGCAGTCGATCAGCCGGGCGGCGCTGAGCGGCTTGCCGACGTGGTCGTCCATGCCGGCGTCGCGGCAGCGCTGGACCTGTTCGGGCAGGACATTGGCCGTCATGGCGATGATCGGCGGCTGGGCGATCGGCAGGGCCCGGATGCGGCGGGTGGCGGTCAGGCCGTCCATCTCCGGCATCTGGACGTCCATCAGCACCAGGTCGAAATCGCCCGTGGCGACCGCCTCCACCCCCTCGGCCCCGTCGCAAGCCATGGTGATGTCGATATCGAACGGGTCCAGCAGGGCGCTGACCAGCTCGCGGTTGATGGGGTTGTCCTCGACCAGCAACAGCCGCATCGGGCGTCCCGGACCCGCCGCCTCGGCGGCCTCGGCGGCGCTGGCCAGACAGGTGGTCGGCAGCTCCAGTTCGAACCAGAAGGTCGAGCCCACGCCGTCGAGGCTCTCGACGCCGATGCGCCCGCCCATGCCCTCGATGATCCGCCGGGCGATGGCCAGCCCCAGGCCCGTGCCGCCATAGCGGCGCGAGACGGTGGCGTCGGCCTGGGTGAACCGCTCGAACAGGGTCTCCAGCTTGTCGGAGGCGATGCCCATGCCGCTGTCCTCGACCTCCATGCGCAGCCGCTCGCCGCCAGCCGAGGGGCGCCGGTCGACCGTCACCCGCACCGTGCCGGCGGCCGTGAACTTGATGGCGTTGGAGAGGAAGTTGAGAAGCACCTGACTGATGCGCGTGCCATCCCCAAGCAGTCCGGTCCCCGGCGCCCCGGCGCCGCCCGGCTCCAGGGTCAGGCACAGGCCCTTGGCGGCGGCCTGGTCGTGGACCAGCGAGATGACCGACAGGGCCAAGGCGGCCGGATCGAAGGGCTGAGGATCGAACTCCAGGCCGCCAGCCTCCAGCTTGGAATAGTCGAGGACGCTGTTGACCACCCCAAGCAGGGTGGTGCTGGCGTCGCGGATCAGGCTGACGTGACGGGCGTCGACCGGATCCATCCCCCGCGATCGGCCCAGCACTTCGGAGAAGCCGATGATGGCTGTCAGCGGAGTGCGCAGCTCGTGGGTCATGTTGGCCAGGAAGTCGGCCTTGGCGGCAGCGGCGGCCTCCGCCCGCTCGGCCGTGGCCTCCAACTCGGCCTGCAGCCGCTTGCGGTTGGTGATGTCCCGCGAGACCACCACCTGCTCTCCGGAACCGGGCGCCAGCGGCGCGATGCTGGACTCGATCCAGACCACCAGGCGTTCGGGATGGCGGATGCGGTATTCGACCGTCTGGGCCACCCCCGTCTCACGGGCCTTCGCGATGGCGGCGGTCATCAGGCCGGCGTCGTCCGGATGGATGTAGTCGCGGCCGTAGCTGATCAGTTCGGCGGGGGTGTAGCCGACCACCCGCTCCGAGGAGGGCGAGACGTAGGTCAGGCCGCCGTCCGGCCCGTGGCGCGAGATCACGTCGGTGACGTTGTCGGCCAGCATCCGGTAGCCGGCCTCGCTGCGACGCAGGTTCTCCTGGGCGCCCAGGAAACGGCGGCGGGAGTCCAGCATCTGCTTGAACCCCGCCCCGGCGAAGGCGGCGGCGATCAGCAGGATCAGCCAGACGGCCAGCGACTGGCCTTCGCGAAAGGCCAGGGTCAGCCCCAGCATGCCGAAGGCCGGCAGGCCGCCGCTGATCACATAGCCGATCGGGGACTGGAAGGCGAAGGCCTGGCCGTAGGCGATCAGGCTGAGCCAGATGGTCACCGCGCAGATCGCCCCGTCGGACTTGCCGGTCAGCCAGAACATCGCCCCGATGGCGAACCAGGTCAGCGCCAGCGCGACAAGGTTGGCGAAGTGGTTGAGCCTCAGACTGGGCCCGGCCGTCGCGCCGAGGAACTGCGGCCGGGTGGCGAACCAGCTCCAGACCTCCAGGCCCAGGGTGACCAGGGTCCAGGTCGCGGCGAGCGGCCAGGAGACCAGGCTGAGCGAGACGACGCCGACGCCGACGGTGACGCAGACCCGGGCCGGCAGCGCCCGATGCGAATGCGCCGCCAGCTCGTCCAGCCCCTCGTCCAGCAGAGGATGCATCGTCCCCGGCCCTCCCGTTTTCCGGACTATCGGGGAACAGGGCCTGAGATTGTCTTAAGGGAAGGCGTTCAGCGGTCGTGGGGCAGGACCTTGAGGCCGAGGACGTCGGGATCGACCGACAGGGCGGCGGCGAGGGCGGCGGCCTGCGGCTGGCCGAAATCCTTGACCGAGGCGCTGAAGGTCGCCCCCTGCTCGTCGAGTTCGACGCTGACCGGCCCGGGAGCCAGGCCCTGCGCGGACAGAACCTCGCGGTAGCGGTCGAGGGTGGCTGTCGGTCCGCGGCGATAGCGGATGACCACCTCGAAGAAGGACCGCTGCGGCAGCCGCGCTTCCGTCAGGCGGACCGCGGCCAGCACCACCACCGTCGCCGCCGCGCCGATCACCGCCAGGACGTAGAAGCCGACCCCGAACAGGATGCCGAGCGAGCAGGTGATCCACAGGGAGGCGGCCGTCGTCAGGCCGCGGATGTTGAACCCCTGGCGGAAGATCACCCCGGCCCCGAGAAAGCCGATGCCGGTGAGGATGCCGTGGGCCATGCGGACCGGGTCGATACGGATGATCTCGAAGGGCGTGTCGCTCAGCCAGCGGACCTGGTGGACGGCCGCCAGCATCAGCAGCGCGGAAGAGAGCGAGACCAGGATGTGGGTGCGGAACCCGGCCGGGCTCGAGCGGTACTCGCGCTCGAAGCCGATCACCGCCCCGGCCACGATCGAGCCGACGACGGGCCAGAGGATGTGCGGATCGAGCCAGTTCATGCCCAGGAAACAAGGCCCGTGACGGCGCGGTTCCCCAGGACCGCGCGAGGCCTGGCCCGGGCAAAAGGTCTGCCGGGCGGCTCCCTTGCGAGGGCCGCCCGGCGTCGCGACGCTAACTCCGGAACAGCGACATGATCGTCTGCGGGGTCTGGTTGGCGATGGAGAGAGCCTGGACCCCCAGCTGCTGCTTGGTCTGTAGAGCCTGGAGCCTGGCGCTTTCCTTGGCCAGATCCGCATCGACCAGGTTCCCCACGCCGGCATCGAGGCTGTCCTGCAGCTTGCCGATGAACGACGTGTGCATCTCGTAGGCCTTGGCCTTGGTGCCGAGGCGCGCGAGAGCCGCGCTGGTGTTGGCGATGGAGGTGTTGACCGCCGTGACCATCGCCGCCGCCGTGGTGACCGTACCAATGGTATTGGTCGAGGAGACGGTGACGATCGATCCGCCAAGGGCCATGATTTCTGCGTTCACGGTCAGCTTGGAGGATCCATCCGCATTGGCGAGGGCCGCAATGGCCGTCGCGCCGGTCTTGATGAGGTTGACCCCATTGAAGTCGGCGTTGGACACGGCCTTGGCGATCTGGTCGCGCAAGGCCTTGAAGTCCTCGTTCAGCGCGGAGCGGGCCGCCGTGTCCAGACTGGTGTCCGAAGCGGCGAGGGCTTTCTCCTTCATCTGCAACAGGAGGTCGGAGACCGATTCACCGCCGGCGATGGCCACGTCGATCGCGGAGGTGCCGCGATTGAGCGAGTCCTTCACGGCATTGAGGGCTTGCGACGTCGCACGCTGGCCCTGGGCGATAGCCCAGATGGCGCCATTGTCCTTCGCGTTCGCCACCCGCTTGCCGGTGTTGATGCGGTTCTGGGTCTGACCGAGTTCCGTGTTGGTCGCGTTGAGGTTCTGGAGCGCGACCATCGCGCCCACATTGGTATTCACCGACAAAGCCATCGGTTAGTCCTTCCATTCTGGCAGGGAAATCCGGCGCTTCGGCCGGTGGGCCTTCTGGCCCGCCTCGCCCATCGCAAACGCCGGGCCAATGTCGTGGCATTGATTTTGTTGGCTTAATCGGAGGAGTGCCCACGCCGACGGCAACAACTACCCGGCGCCCGGCAGAACTGGGGCGTGCCCGTTTCGGGGATAGCCCTAGTCGGGATCGAAGGCGGCGATCAGCCCCGCCAGCTCCGGTTCGGCGACCGCGGCGGCTGCGGCCGCGGCGTCCATCCAGCGGCGTTCGCGCTCGTCCGCCTCGGGCCAGTCCTCACGCTCGGCAGTGACCTCCAGCGGATAGACCTTGACCCGGCAGGCGCGGTGGCTGTCGTCCTTCAGCCGCTTCTCGTAGGTGAACCCGCCGATCGGGACCGGGCCGATCATCCCCTTCACCCCGGCCTCCTCCCAGGCCTCGGTGGCCGCCGCCTCCGGATCGCTCCGGCCGATCATCGGCCAGCCCTTGGGGATCACCCAGCGCCGGGTCTCCCGGCTGGTAACCAGCAGCACTTCGAGCGCGCCCTCCCGCCGCCGCCAGGGCAGCGCGCCGATCTGGTGGGCCGGGGCGGCCATCAATCGAGGAACAGCCGGCCCAGGAAGAAGGCCAGCGCCGCGATGGCCGCCGAGGCGGGGATGGTGATGAACCAGGCGGTGACGATCCCCCGCGCGACGCCCCAGCGCACCGCCGAGGCTCGCCGCGAGGCGCCGACGCCGATGATCGCGCCGGTGATCGTGTGGGTGGTGGAGACCGGGATGCCGAGGCCGGTGGCCAGGAACAGGGTGATGGCGCCCCCGGTCTCGGCGCAGAATCCCTGCTGAGGGCTGAGCCGGGTGATCTTCGAGCCCATGGTGTGGACGATGCGCCAGCCGCCGCAGAGGGTTCCGAGCGCGATCGCCGCCTGGCAGGTGATCACCACCCAGAAGGGGACGTGGAACTCGGCGCCCTCCGGGGCCCGAGAGAACAGCAGCACCGCGATGATCCCCATGGTCTTCTGGGCGTCGTTGCCGCCGTGGCCGAGGCTGTAGAAGCTGGCCGAGACGAATTGCAGCCGGCGGAACACCTTGTCGGCGAAGGCCGGGTTGGCCTTCACGAAAATCCAGCTGACGGCCAGCACCAGCAGCAGCGCCAGGCCGAACCCGACGGCCGGCGACAGGAAGATGGCCGCCACCGTCTTGGCCACCCCGCCGACCACGATCGACCCGAAGCCGGCCTTGGCGATCCCCGCGCCAAGCAGGCCGCCGACCAGGGCGTGCGAGCTCGACGAGGGTATGCCCCACAGCCAGGTGGCGACGTTCCAGGTGATGGCCCCCATCAGCGCTCCAAAGATCACCGCGTCGCTGATGATGCCGGGGTCGATGATCCCCTTGCCGATGGTGCTGGCCACGTGCAGGCCGAAGAACAGGAAGGCGATGAAGTTGAAGAAGGCCGCCCAGCCGACCGCGTACATCGGGGGCAGCACCCGGGTGGCGACGATGGTGGCCACCGAGTTGGCTGCGTCATGCATGCCGTTCAGGAAATCGAACAGCAGGGCGACGCCGATCAGGAAGACCAGGATGATGAAGGCGTGGTCCACCGGCGCCGTCCTAGAGGTGCTCGACCAACACGCCGTTGATGCGGTTGGCCACATCTTCGAACCGGTCGATGACCTTCTCCAGGTGGTCGTAGATCTCGGCCCCGATCAGGAAATCGAGCGTCTGGCCGCCGGCCGCCTTGCTGGCCTGGTAGAGGGTCTTCATGCCAGCGTCGTAGAGGTCGTCGCTGTGGCTCTCCAGCCGGGCGATCTGCTCGGTCAGGGCGTTCAGCCGGGTGCGTTCCTTGTGCATCGCCGGCAGCAGCCCGACGGCCTCGACCGTCAGGGCCGCCGCCTGGACCGCGACGTCGCCCAGTTCGCGCATGTGGGAGGCGAACACCCGCTGCTCGTAGAGGGTGACGACCTTGGCGGTCTTCTGCATCTGGTCGATGGCGTCGTCGAGGCTGTTGGTCAGCTCACGGATGTCCGACCGGTCGAAGGGGGTGATGAAGCTGCGCCGCACCGCCAGCAGCACCTCGCGGGCCACCGCATCGGCCTCATGCTCGTATTCGACGATGGCGGCGCACCATTTGGGGGTGTCATCCCCGCCGTCCAGCAGGTGGCGCAGGGCGTCGGCCCCCTTCACCAGGGTGTCGGCATGGGCGGCGAACAGCCGGAAGAAGTTCTCTTCCTTAGGCAGCAGGGCCTGGAACCAGCGCAGCATGGCGTGCCTCGACGGACGATGTCGGGGAGGTTTAGCGCATGAACCGCAGATTCGTCCGGCGACGGAGCAAAAATCCTGCCGGAGGGGAAGTCAGCCCCGTCCCGGCGGGCTTGCCAGCCAGTTCAGAAGGTCATGACGACGGTCGCGCCCGGCCCCCCGGCCTCGACCGCGATCTCGCCGCCATGGGCCAGCGCCACCTGCCGCGCCAGGGAGAGGCCGACGCCCGTGCCCGTCGGCTTGGTGGTGAAGAAGGGGCGGAAGATGATCGATGGATCAGGCAGGTTCACCCCCGGGCCGCTGTCGGCCACCCGCAGGACCAGCCGTCCCTGGCGGGTGCGTTCGGCCGACAGGGCGACGCGGGGCTCGCCCGCGCCCTCGAGGGCGGCCTCGGCGGCATTGGCCAGGATGTTGAGCAGGGCCTGGGAAATCAGGTCGCGGTCGAGGCTGGCGGTGATATCGGCCGGCGGCCGGCAGTCGAGGACCACCCCCTGTGGCGACCAGCGGCTGCGGAACAGCAGGGCGACCTCGTCGAGCAGGCTTCGCAGGCTGACGGTCTCGAACCGCGGCTCGGGCAGCCGGGCCAGCTCGCGGTAGGCGGCGATAAAGCGCAGCAGGCCCTCGGAACGGCGGGCGACGCTTTCGACCGCTTCGCGGGCCTTTTCGCCGTCCCCCTCGGTCCGCAGCAGCTCGGCCGCGGTCTGGGCCAGGGAGGTGACGGGCGTCAGGGAATTCATGATCTCGTGGCTGAGCACCTGTAGAAGCTCGCGCAGGGTGGCGGCCTCGGCCGCCTGGAGCTGCGACTGGATGTCGACCAGGGCGACGATGCGGGCAAAGGTCTCATCGCTCTCCAGGTCGGCGACGGTGAGGGCGTAGGCGCGGCGGGCGCCTTCGAGCTCCAGGCTCACCGCCTGGGGCTGGCCGGGGCGGGCGGCTTCGATGGCCTGTGTCAGGGCGGCCGGCGGATCGGCGACCAGGTCGTCGGTGACGAAGGCGCGGCGGGCGGCCAGGTTGAGGGCGTAGAGCCCCCGCTCCTGACCCATGGCCAGCAACGGAACCGGCGCGTGGTCGAGGTAGGCGGCCAGCGCCCGGGCCTGGCGCTCGCGGGCCAGGACGGCGGCCAGCCAGCGGTCGTCGGCCGTCCCGTCGAGGCTGTCGGCGCTGCGTAGGTTGACCAGCAGGTGGACCGCCGACCAGAGGGCGATCAGCCCGCAGACGCTCATGCTGCCCCAATAGCCCGCCGTCCATGCCGCCTGCGCGCCGGCCCCGCCAAGGAAGATCAACAGGGCCCAGAACCCCAGACGGGGAAGCGACCTAGAGTCCATGCTTCTCCATCCGCCGATAGAGGGCCGCGCGGGTGAGGCCGAGGTCCCTGGCCGCGTGGCTGACGTTGTAGTGGTGCTTCTGCAGCGCCCGCTCGATCATCGCCTTCTCGTTGCGGGCGAGGTTGAGGTCGTCCGGCGCGGCGCCGGTCGGGGTCTTTCGGCGCGGGGCCGGACCGCCGCTGAGGGGAAAGTCCCTGGCCTCATAGGCGGGCCCCTCGCTGAGGATCACCGCCCGCTCCATGGCGTGGCGCAGGGCGCGGACGTTGCCGGCCCAGGGGTCGGCCAGCAGGGCCTGGGCGGCCGCCTCCGAGATCGGCTTGTCCTTGCGGCCATAGCGGCGGGCGTAGGCCTTCAGGTAGTGGCGGGCCAGTTCGAGAATGTCCTCGCCGCGGTCGCGCAACGGCGGAACCGTGATCTCCACCGTATTGAGCCGGTACAGCAGGTCGGCGCGCACCGCCTGGTCGGCGTAGAGGTCCTCCCGCGGCAGGTTGGTCGCGGCGACGATACGCACGTCGATGGGGACCGGCCGGTCGCTGCCCAGCGGGGTGATCTGGCGCCGCTCCAAGGCCGACAGCAGCTTGACCTGCAGGGGGCCCGGCAGGTTGCCGAGTTCGTCGAGGAACAGGGTGCCGCCCTGGGCCGACACGAAGCGGCCAAGTCGGTCCGAGGTCGAGTCGTAGAGGCCCTGCCGGTGGCCGAACAGCTCCGCCTCGAAGAGGCTCTCCGGGATCGTCCCGAGGTCGACCGGCACGAACGGTCCCCGCGCCCGGGCCGAGGCCTGGTGCACCGCCCGGGCCGCCAGTTCCTTGCCGACCCCGTTCTCCCCCAGGATCAGGACGTTGGCCTCCGTGGGGGCGGCGCGTTCGATCAGGGCTCGCAGGCGGCGGATCGGCGGCGAGGCGCCGAGGATCGCCCCTTCCGCGCCTGCCGCCCCGCGCAGGGCGGAGGCCTCGGCCCGCAGGCCGCTGGTCTGGCGGCGGCGCTGGCGCAGTTCCACCGCCGTGCGGACGGTGGCCACCAGCCGCTCGTTGTTCCAGGGCTTGGTGACGAAGTCGCTGGCGCCGGCCCGCATGGCGGTCACCGCGATGTTGATCCCGCTGTGCCCGGTGACCACCACCACGGCCGTGTCGGGGTCCTGCTCAAGGATATCGGCCAGGCATTTCAGCCCCTCCTCCCCCGTGGTCATGCCACGGCTGAAGTTGAGGTCCAGCAGCACCGCGTCGACCGGCGCCGCCGCCAGCAGCCGCAGACCCTCGGCCGGGGTCGTGGCGGTCAGGGTCTCGATCTCGTAGCGGCCGAGGAGCAGGCGCACGGATGTCAGCACATCGGGGTCGTCGTCGATGAACAACACCCTGGCGGTGCGAGTCGCGCTGTCCTGACCTGTCCGCAAGCGATCACCCAACTGTTCGTTTCCGGACACCTGCTAACAGCTGCCTCGCGGAAAAGCGAGGGAATTCAAGGGATTTGGCGAGACGGACATTGCGGGTTCCAATCGATGCATGGACCAACCCGTTTCAGTCCCCGGCCCCGAGATGGACCGGCGCGTACCCAGGAAGAAGTGGCGCAGAGCCCTGCCCTTGGTGCTGGGCGGCGGCCTGCTGGCCGGGGTCGCCGGCGCCTGGATCCTGCTGGCTCCCGGCGGCGGAGCCAAGGCGGTGGACCGCAAAGAGATCGAGATCAGCGAGGCGCGTCGCGCGCCCTTCCACGACTATGTGCCGGTCCGCGGCGAGGTCACGCCGGCCCAGAGCGTCTTCGTCGACAGTTTCGAGGGGGGCCAGGTCGCAGCCCTGCCGGTCGCCGACGGGGCGCTGGTCGAGGCCGGAACCGTGATCGCCGTGCTGTCCAACCCCCAGCTCGAGCGTGAGGTCCGGGCCCGCGAGGCCGAGGTGATGGGCCGGATGAGCGACGTCCAGGGCCAGCTCCTCAACCTCCAGCGCAGCCGGGCCGACCGCCAGCGCGAGTTGGAGACGGCGCGCTACGAGCGCCTGCGGGCCGAGCGCAATCTGCAGGTCCGCAAGGGCCTGCACGACAAGGGCTACGTCTCCGACCTCGAGCTCAGCACCGTCCAGGCCGAGGCCCGCTTCCGCAAGGAGCAGACCGAGGCCCTGGAGAGCGCCATCGGCCGCGAGAGCGGCCTGGCCCAGCGCCAGTCCGAGGAGATGCTGCGCACCCTCGAACAGCTGCGCGGCAACTTGGCCGCGGTGCGCGGCAGCCTCGACGCCCTGAACATCCGCGCCCCGGCCTCCGGCCGGCTGACCGCCTTCACCCTTCAGCCCGGCCAGACCGTGAAGGCTGGCGACCGCATCGGCCAGGTCGATACCGAGGGAGCCTACAAGCTGACCGCCCTGATCGACGAGTTCCACCTCAGCCGCATCAGCCTTGGCCAGACCGCCTCGGCCCGCCTCGACGGCAAGGCCTACCAGGCCACCGTCAGCCGCATCCTGCCGCAGGTGAACGAAGGCCGCTTCCGCATCGAGCTGGAGTTCAAGGGCGCCGCGCCCCCCGCCCTGCGCCGCGGCCAGACCCTCGACCTGGAGATCACCATGGGAGACACCAGGCCCGCCCTGGTCCTGCCCAACGCCCCCTTCGTGGAGGCCACCGGCGGGTCCTGGGTCTTCGTGCTCGACAAGGGCGGCGGCCGCGCCGAGCGCCGCGCCATCCGCATCGGCCGGCGCAATCCCAACGACATCGAGGTGCTTTCGGGGCTCAGGCCCGGGGAGCGGGTCGTGACCTCCTCCTACGACAGCTTCGCCAAATCCAACCGTCTCATCCTGCGCTGAAGGATCCCGCATGATCACCCTGGCCGACATCAACCGCCTGTACCGTTCCGACGAGGTCGAGACGACCGCCCTGCGCGAGGTCGAGCTGCAGGTCGACGAGGGCGAGTTCGTCGCCATCATGGGGCCCTCCGGCTCCGGCAAATCGACCCTGCTCAACATCCTCGGCCTGATCGACAAGCCGACCAGCGGCCGCCACTTCCTCAAGGACGAGGAGGTCAGCCAGATGAGCGAGGCCGACCGGGCGAAGATGCGCCGCCGGCACCTGGGCTTCATCTTCCAGAGCTTCAACCTGATCGACGAGCTGACCGTCGCCGAGAACATCGAGCTGGGCCTCGCCTACCGCGAAAAGAGCGCCGGCAACCGCCGCGAGCGGGTCGCCGAGGCCATGGACAGGGTCGGCATCGGCCACCGGGCCCGCCACTACCCCCACCAGCTGTCCGGCGGCCAGCAGCAGCGGGCGGCCATCGCCCGGGCCATCGTCGGCAAGCCGGGCCTGCTCCTCGCGGACGAGCCGACCGGCAACCTCGACACCGCCAACGGCGCCCAGGTGATGGACATCCTCCAGAGCCTCAACGACGAGGGCGCGACGATCGTCATGGTCACCCACAGCCCCAGCCAGGCCGACCAGGCCAAGCGGGTCGTCAACATGCTGGACGGCCGCATCGTCGCCTCCAGCCGCCGCGCCGTCTGAAGGACCCTCCGCCATGCTGCGCAGCTACCTGCTCACCCTCTACCGCTCCCTGACCCGCCACACCCTGTTCTCGGCGATCAACATCCTTGGCCTGGCCGTCGGCCTCGCCGTGTTCCTGGTGCTGTGGATCGCGGTGCGGTTCGAGACCAGCTACGACCGCTGGATCCCCGACGCCGAGACCACCTACCGCGTGCAGGGCCTGATGCACATTCCCGGACGGGCCAGGGAGACGCTCGGCGTCGTGCCCGGTCCGGTTCTGCCCGCCCTGCAGGCCGAGGCGCCGGACCTCGAAGCGGGGGTGCGCATCCTGACCGGCAGCGTGCCGGTGCGGCGCGGCGGCTTCTCCGACTACGAGGAGGTGCTGTTCGCCGACGGGACCTTCTTCGAGATCTTCGACCTGCCGCTGGTCGCCGGCGAGCGGAGCCAGGCCATCGCCGACACCTCCGGCCTGGTGATCAGCCAGGCGATGGCCAGGAAGTACTTCGGCGGAGACAACGTGCTGGGCCAGCGGATCACCCTGGTCACCGATGGCACGCCACGCGACTACCGCATCTCGGGGGTCCTCAAGGACCTGCCCGAGAACACCCACCTGAAGATCGGCTTCCTGGCCCGGCTCGACCGGTCGGTGACCCCCGACATGGCCGAATTCATCGACCAGTGGAACGCCACCAACTACGCGACCTACATCCGCATGAAGAGCCGGGACGCCGCCAAGGCCCTGGACGCCCGACTCGGCGACATCATGCAGCGGCGGGCGGGCGAGACCCACGAGTGGCTGAGCCTGAAGCTCGAGCCGCTGACCGACATCCACTTCAACACCGCACCGCTCGGCGCCTGGAAGCCGGGGATCGACCGCGGCTTCGTCTCCATGCTGGAGATCATCGGGGTGCTGACCCTGGCCCTGGCGGTGATCAACTACGTCAATCTATCGACCGCGCGGTCCGGCCTGAGGGCCCGCGAGGTCGCCTTGCGCAAGGTGTTCGGCGGCACCCGCGGCGCCCTGACCGGCCAGTTCCTGCTGGAGGCGGTGGCGGTGACCCTGGTCTCGGCCCTGATCGCCCTGGCCCTGGTCGAGCTGACCCTGCCGCTGGTCAATACCGCCCTGGGGAGCCCGCTGGAGCTCGACTATGTCGGCGAGGGCGGCGTTCTGCCGGTGTTCGCCATGGTCACCGTGCTGGTTGGGCTGGCGGCCGGGGTCTGGCCGGCGCTGGTGCTGTCCGGCTTCGAGCCGGCCGGAGTGCTGGCCGCTAGCCGCTCGCCGGGCGGGGGCCGCAACGCGGCTAGGGTCCGCGAGGCGCTGGTGGTGGTCCAGTTCAGCGTCGCCATCGCCCTCCTGATCGGCGCCGCCGTGGTCTTCGCCCAGTCCGACTTCGTACGCCGCGCCGACCTCGGCTTCCAGCGGGAGAAGCTGATCAACATCCGCCAGCTGGGCGCGCCGGAACTGGTCTCCCAGACCGGTCGCATCCTGGAGGCGGTGCGCCGCACCCCTGGCGTTGAGAGCGCCACGGTGTCCGGCCGCTACCCGGGCCGCGGGGGCGTCGGGCGCAGCTCCTCGTTCGCCTGGCCGGGCTTCCCCGACCCGCGCGGCGCCAGCCTGTCGATGGAGTTCATCAGCGACCAGTATTTCGAGACCTACCGGATGCGGCTGCTGGCCGGCCGGCGGTTCGACGCCGCCAACCGGATGGACGACATGTACCGGCCGAGCCTCGAGGGGCAGCCGGCCGGCGAGGGCGCCGCCAGCGGGCTCAACGTCATCATCAACGAGACGGGCTCGCGCGCCCTGCTGTTCAAGCGGCCGGCCGACGCCATCGGCAAGACCATCCGCTCGGGCGCCAGCGGCACGCCCCTGACCATCGTCGGGGTGGTGGCCGACAGCCGCTTCGGCAGCCCGCGCGAAAAGGCCCCGCCGATCCTCTACCTGCGCAACACGGCGCCCGGCGCCGACCTGACCGGCGACCAGACCATCACCCTGCGCTACCGCGGCGAGCCCCAGGCGATGCTTGCCCGGCTGCGTGACACCTGGCGCGCGACCGTGGCCGACTACCCGTTCAAGGCCGAGACCGTGGAGACCTCCCTGGACGCCTTCTACGAGCCGGACGAGCGGCGCAGCCTGCTGGTCACCCTCGGCGCCGTCGTCGCGGCCCTCATCGGGATCCTCGGCCTCTACGGCCTGGCCGCCTTCACCGCCGAACGCCGCACCCGCGAGATCGGCATCCGCAAGGTGCTGGGCGCCTCGACGGCCGATGTCTTCCGCCTGCTGGTCGGCCAGTTCCTGCGCCCGGTGGTGGTCGCCAACCTGATCGCCTGGCCGGTCGCCTTCTGGCTGATGCGCGAATGGCTCGCCGAGTTCGACCAGCGGATCGCCCTGACCCCCCTCTACTGGATCGGCGCCACCCTGCTGGCCGTGGCGGTGGCCCTGGCGACGGTGACCGGCCAGGCCCTGAAGGTGGCCGGGGCCGACCCCGGGTCGGCGTTGCGGGACGAGTAGGCAGCCCCCTGCTCCCCCCGAGCGCCCGGCGCGCGGACCGTGGGCCGGTCCGCGCGCCGAACCCGCTCCAGGACTTCGCCACTGGCATTGTTGCGGATAGCATCCCAATTGAGGACGCACGCCGCAACGAGGACCCGCCATGACCGACGAAGCCCCCCAGCAGAGCAATGAGGCCCCGCCGAACCAGCCCGAGGGCTACGTCCCGGCCAAGGTCTGGACCTGGAACAAGGACAACGGCGGTCGCTTCGCCGCCATCAACAGGCCCGTGGCCGGCCCGACCCACGACAAGGACCTCCCGGTCGGCAAGCACCCGCTGCAGCTCTACAGCCTGGCCACCCCCAACGGGGTCAAGGTCACGGTCATGCTGGAGGAGCTGCTGGCCCTGGGCCACGCCGGCGCCGAGTACGACGCCTGGCTGATCAACATCAACAAGGGCGAGCAGTTCTCCAGCGGCTTCGTCGCCGCCAATCCCAACTCCAAGATACCGGCCCTGGTCGACCGCAGCGATCCGGTCAGGCCCGTCCGCGTCTTCGAGTCCGGCGCCATTCTCCTCCACCTGGCCGAGAAGTTCGGCGCCTTCCTTCCCGTCGACCCGGCCGCCCGCGCCGAGACCTTCTCCTGGCTGATGTGGCAGATGGGCGCCGCCCCCTACCTCGGCGGCGGCTTCGGCCACTTCTACGCCTACGCCCCGTTCAAGATCGAATACGCCATCGACCGCTTCGCCATGGAGGTGAAGCGCCAGCTCGACGTCCTCGACCGCCGCCTCGCCGAGAGCGAGTACCTGGCGGGGCCCGAGTACACCATCGCCGACATGGCCGTCTGGCCCTGGTACGGCAGCCTGGCGAAGGGCCTGGTCTACGAGGCCGGCGAGTTCCTCCAGGTCGGCGACTACCGGCACGTCCAGCGCTGGACCGACCAGATCGGCCAGCGCCCGGCCGTCAGACGCGGCCGCATGGTCAACCGCACCTTCGGCGACCCCGCGAGCCAGCTCTGGGAACGCCACGACGCCTCGGACTTCGAGATGAAGACGGCGGACAAGCTCAACGGCTAGGAGCCGGCGCCGTCATCCCGGAAAGCGCGCAGCGCTTGTCCGGGACCCAGGGGTTGCAGCGCACCGGCCGCAAAGGTGCGTTCGATCGCCGGATCACGCGCGCCCCCGGTCCCGGGCAGCCCGCTTGGCGACCTTCCGGGATGACGGAAAGGGGGGGCAGGCTGCTCCGGTTGGGGGTTGGCGCCAGGCTTACCGCCGATAGCCTTCCCCGTCCCGCCGCTCGTACCGGATCCGCGCATTCAGCGCGTCGAACCGCCGGTCGAGGTCGGCCCGCTCGGAGGCCTGCAGCCCTCCGCTGGCGCGGTACTGGTCCTCCAGCCGCCCCAGCGCCTGGAACTCGGCCCGCAGCCGCGCCGCCTCGGTCTGGGTCAGGGTCCCGTTCCGCACGCCCACGTCGATCTTGTGGTCGAGGGTCCGCTGCCGCTGGTTGATGTTCTGCCAGCCGCGGTCCTGGCCGTCGTTGCGGTCCCACCGCACCCGCGCGCTCAGCACCGTGAACCGCTGGTCGAGGTCGATCCGTTCCCAGGGCTGCAGCCCGTCGCCCCGCCGGTACTTGGCCTCCAGCCGCGCCAGCTCCCGGAACTCGGCCCGCAGCCGCCGGGCCTCGACCCGGGTCAGCTCCCCGCTGTTCACCCCGGCCTCGATCCGCCGGTCGAGCTCGGCCTGCCGGGCGTTGATGTTCTGCCAGGGGGCGGCGAAGGAAGGCGCAGCCGCGGCCGCCAAAGCCGACGCCGCGACGAGGGGAAGAAGCATCCTCATGGGGGTGTCCTTTCTGTTGGCGCGCCGCCAGGCTGGCGACGCTTGCCGTGGGAAAAGGCGCGAGCGGGGGAGTAGTTGCCGACCTGCCTCGGCTTGAGGGGCCACTCTGCCCCTTTCGGCGCCCGCCGGGCCGTGGTCAATTCCCCCAGGTGGCGATTCCGGGGGGGCGCGCCCAAAATCCGTATTGGAGGCTAGTGTGCTCGTCGGAGACATCCGCAACCAGATCGACAGCATCTGGAACGATTTCTGGGCCGGCGGGGTGTCGAACCCGCTGAGCGTGATCGA
>DASPLD010000245.1:0-5657 GCA_035627755.1 Caulobacter sp.
GCCGTCGGCGTCGCGCAGCAGCGTCAGGCGGTTGCCGCCCTTGACCGAGGTGGTGCCGGCGGCCTTGATCGGGCCGGCGAGGACGTCCTTGGGCTTGAGCTTGGGCGCACCGCCGCCACGCCCCTCGGCCACCAGGATGTCGCCGTTGGGCAGCACCAGCATCTGGCGCGGGATCCTCAGGTCCCCGGCGAAGGCGGTGACCGTGAAGCCGGCGGGAGCGAGCGGCTTCTCGCCGTTCCAGGCCGTGGGCTCGGCGATCTTCATCGGCGGGACCAGCGTCTCCCTGCGGTCCGGAATCGCCGGGCTGGGACCGGTCTGGTTCAGCTTCTGCTCACCGTCGCCACAGGCGGCGAGGGTCAGGACCAGGGCGCTGGCGCAAAGCAGACGGCCCATCATGAGCTCCTCTCCCGGCGCGAGAAGGCCACCCAGCCGGCCGCGAGGGCCAGACCCGCCGACAGCAGCGACAGCATCAGTCCGGCCGCGCCGACCGAGGCCCAGCCGTCCCGGCTGTGCTGGAAGGCGTTGACCAGGCCGGCGACCCACATGGCGGCCAGCAACAGCAGGTAGGTCAGCGCCCGGCGCCGTCCGCGGACCAGGTCGACGATGGCCCACAGCCCGACCAGACCCCCGGACAGCAAGCCCCCGGCGATCAGCCAGGCCGAGAAGTTCGTCCACTGGATCTGGGCCGTGCCGAGATAGGCCAGATCGGTGAACACGGCGAAGGTGAAGAGGGCGATGGGAAAGGCCAGCAGGATGGCGTGCAGCGGCGCAACGGCCGGCGGATCGTTCGGCGTCATCGACGGCGCCTCCCTTCGTGACACGCCTGTGGAACCCGGCGCGGGGGCGTTTGGTTGCGGCAGCCGCCTTGAACGCCCCCACGGAAGCCCCCTACATCAGGGGCATGACCACATCGCCCCCAGGCCTGGACAGCGTGATCGCGGCCGCCCAATCGGCGGGGGGCAGGACGGCGAAGGGCCCGCCGCCGGTGCATCTGTGGAATCCTGAACACTGCGGGGAGATCGACATCGTCATCCGCAAGGACGGGCTGTGGTTCCACGAGGGCAGCCCGATCGGCCGCGAGGCGCTGGTGCGGCTGTTCTCCACGGTGCTGCGCAAGGACCCGGACGGCTTCCACCTGGTCACGCCCGTGGAGAAGATGCGGATCACCGTAGAGGACGCGCCGTTCCTCGCCGTGCGGGTCGACCGCGACGGCGCCGACCTGAGGTTCCTCACCAACGTCGGCGACGAGGTGGCGGCCGGGCCGGACAACCCGATCCGCGTCGAAGTCGACCCGGCGACGGGCGAACCGCGCCCCTACGTCCACGTGCGCCGCGGCCTGGAAGCTCGGATCGCCCGGCCAGTATTTTACGAGCTGGTCGAGATGGCCCGCGAGCAGGCGACCGCCGAAGGTCCCGTGCTGGCGGTGGAAAGCGGCGGGGCCGTCTTTCACCTCGGCCCGGTCGGAGCGCACCTGGCGTGAAGGTTGGCCCGGAGCTGCGCGAGTGGATCAGCCACCACCTGGACCCGATCGACGATTGCGACGTCGGCCGGCCCTATCGCTCCGACTTCGACATGAATCCTGGCATGGCGCCTGGCGCGGAGGCCGCCATCACCCCGGCCGCCGTGCTGGTGGCCCTGGTGGAACGGCCGGCGGGGCTGTCGGTGCTGCTGACCCGGCGGGCCTCGTCCCTGCGGCGGCACTCGGGCCAGGTGGCTTTTCCCGGCGGCCGGATCGACCCCGGCGAGACCGCCGTCCAGGCCGCCCTGCGCGAGGCCCACGAAGAGATCGCCCTGCATCCGGACCATGTGGAGCTGGCCGGCCTCTCCACCCCCTACCGCACCGGCACCGGCTACCTGGTCACCCCGGTGGTCGGCTTCGTGCCCCCGGATCTGCCCCTGGTCCCCAGCGAGGCGGAGGTGGCCCACATCTTCGAGACCCCGTTCGGGTTCCTGATGGATCCCGCCAACTACGAGGAGCGCCACTACGACATGCCCGACGGCCAGCGGCGGCGGTTCTACGCCATGACCTGGGAGGACGAGCTGATCTGGGGCGCCACGGCGGGGATGCTGCGGGCCCTCTACGACCGGCTCTATGGGGCGGCCGTGGCCTGAAGCCCCCTTCTCACCGGCTGTCCCGCGCTATATCGACATCGTCATGGCCACCCTCCCAGAAAGCATCGGCAAGCCCGCCTGGATGACCCTGCCCGCCACCCAGGCCGTGATCGCGGCGCTGGAGGCCAAGGGGTTCGCCGGCTGCGCCCGGTTCGTCGGAGGGTGCGTGCGGAACACCCTGCTGAAGACCGAGGCCGACGACATCGACATCGCCACCACCCTGACCCCCGACCAGGTCACCGAGGCGCTGGAAGCGGCCGGGATCAAGGTGGTTCCGACCGGGGTCGACCACGGGACGGTCACGGCCGTGTCAGAGGGCCGTCCCTATGAGGTGACCACCCTGCGGCGCGACGTCTCTACCGATGGGCGCCGGGCCGTGGTGGCCTTCACCAAGAGCTGGGAAGAGGACGCCCAGCGGCGCGACTTCCGGCTCAACGCCCTCTACGCCGATGGCGAGGGCCGGCTGTTCGACCCGACCGGCCAGGGGGTCGCCGACTGCATGGCCGGCCGGATCGTCTTCGTCGGCGATCCGATGACCCGCATCCGCGAGGACTACCTTCGCATCCTGCGCTACTTCCGGTTCCACGCCTGGTACGGCAAGGGCGAGCCGGACCAGCCGGCGCTGACCGCCTGCAAGGCGCTGAAGGGCATGCTGTCGGGCCGGGCGGCCGAACGCACCCAGAAGGAGCTGCTCAAGCTGCTCGGCGCCGAGGACCCGCGGGCGGCCCTGCGGCTGATGGCGGCGACCAGCGTGCTGTCCTCGGTGCTGCCGCAGGTCAGGGCCCTGACCCGGTTCGAGGCCCTGGTCGCCATCCAGACCGAGCAGCTGTTCGAGACCGACGCCGAGCTGCGGCTGGCGGCCCTGCTGCCCGACGATCCCCTCGTCGCCCGCGACACCGCCGAGCGGCTTCGCCTGTCCAACGCCCTGAAGGACCGGCTGGTCGAGGCGGCCGGCAAGGAGCCGCGCATCGTCTCCTGGATGAGTCCGCGCGAGGCCCGCCGCTCCGTCTACCGGATCGGGCTGCGCGCCTTCACCGACCGGGTGAAGCTGGCCTGGGCCGCCTCCACCCGGCCGTCCAGCACCTCGCAATGGCGCGGCCTGCTGGCCCTGGCCGAGACCTGGACCCCGCCGGCCTTCCCGCTGACCGGCGAGGAGGTGATCGCCGCCGGCGTGCCCAAGGGCCCGATGGTGGGCGAGGTGATGCGCGAGGTCGAGGAGTGGTGGATCGACCAGGACTTCATGGACGACAAGCTGGCGGCCGTGGAGCGGCTGAAGGCGGTGGCCCAGGGTATGGTCTACTAGCCTCCGCTCAGGGCCACTTCACCGTCGGCGGCATGGAGCTCAGGATCGACTCGACGTTCCCCCCGGTCTTCAGCCCGAACATGGTGCCGCGGTCGTAGAGCAGGTTGAACTCCACGTACCGTCCACGGCGGACCAGCTGCTCCTCCCGCTCGGCCTCCGTCCAGGGTTCCGCGGCCCTGCCGGCGGCGATCCTGGGATAGACATCGAGGAAGGCCTCCCCCACGGCCTGGGTGAAGGCGAAGTCCCGTTCCCAGTCGCCGCTGTCGTGGTGGTCGTAGAAGATGCCGCCGATGCCGCGCGGCTCATTCCGGTGCGGCAGGAAGAAGTACTCGTCGCACCAGGCCTTGTATTTCGGGTGCCAGGCCGGGTCGAAGGCGTCGCAGGCGCCCTTCAGGGCGGCGTGGAAGGCCAGTGCGTCCGGAAAGTCCTGCTCGCGCTGGTAGGCCAACAGGGGGGTAAGGTCGGCCCCGCCGCCGAACCAGCCCTTGGTGGTGCAGATGAAGCGGGTGTTCATATGGACCGCCGGCACCCGCGGGCTGCGCATATGGGCGATGAGGGACACGCCGGTGGCGAAGAACCGCGGATCCTCCTCGGCGCCCGGCATGGTCCTGGCCATCTCGGGGGTGAAGCTGCCGAACACCACCGAGGTGTGGACCCCGACCTTCTCGAAGAAGCGGCCGTGCATCATCGACATCACCCCGCCGCCGCCGGCGGCGCGGACCCAGGGCTTCTTCTCGAAGCGTCCGGGCTCGCCCGGATAGAGGTCGGCCGGCGCCGTCTCCTCCAGGGCCTCGAAGGCGGCCAGCAGGCGGTCGCGGAGGGTCTCGAACCAGGCCTGTGCGCGCTGCTTGCGGGGCTCGAGGAGGGCGGTGTCGGTCATGGGCAGGCCTTTTACAGCCTGCGCGCCCGGCGTCCATGGAGAGAGCCCGCGCCTTTTCCGATCACAGCCGGTTGAAAAAGGGTCGGGTAGGTTCTAAGCGATCCGGCCACGGGGCCTTGCTGGGGCGGCCCGTCGAATCGCGCGCGCCTCGAGGCGTCGGGTGGTAGGCCGCTCCAAGCAGACCCCGGATTTACTGGTCCGGTCCCGCTTCCTCTGGGACCGGCGTCTTGCGAAGGGTGACCTGCAGGTGGCCGACAGCGCCGTTCATACGACACCAGCCGGGGACGATCCGTCCCGGCGCGACTTCATCCACATCGCGGCCATCGCGGCGGCCGGCGGCGCGGCCGCTTCGGTCGTCTGGCCGCTGGTCAGCCAGATGAACCCTTCGGCCGACACCCTCGCCCTGGCCAGCGTCGAATACGACCTGACCAAGATCGAGCCGGGCCAGCAGGTGACCATCAACTGGCGCGGCAAGCCCCTGTTCATCCGCAACCGCACCCAGGCCCAGATCGACGCCGCGGTCCGCGACGACGCCGCCGAGCTGAAGGACCCGCAGTCCGACGCCCAGCGCCACAAGGAGGGCAAGCCCCAGTGGATGATCCTGGTCGGCAGCTGCACCCACCTGGGCTGCGTGCCCACGGTCGGCGGCGGCGAATTCGGCGGCTGGTTCTGCCCCTGCCACGGCTCGACCTACGACACCTCGGGGCGCATCCGTAAGGGCCCGGCGCCGACGAACCTCGTGGTTCCGGACTACGCCTTCCTTTCCGACACCAAGGTCAAGATCGGCTGACGATGAGCGGACATTCCACTTACGAGCCGAAATCCGGCATCACCCGCTGGCTGGACCAGCGCCTCCCCGTCGGCCGCCTGGTCTGGGACAGCTTCGTGGACTACCCCACGCCGCGGAACCTGAACTACTGGTGGACCTTCGGCGGCATCCTCAGCCTCTGCCTAGGCGTGCAGATCATCACCGGCGTCGTGCTGGCGATGCACTACACCCCCAGCGCCCGGGACGCCTTCGCCTCCGTCGAGCACATCATGCGCAACGTCAATTACGGCTGGTTGCTGCGCTACATGCACGCCAACGGCGCCTCGATGTTCTTCGTGGCCGTCTACCTGCACATCTTCCGCAATCTCTATTACGGCTCCTACAAGGCGCCGCGCGAGATCCTCTACATCCTGGGCATGATCATCTTCCTGCTCATGATGGCGACCGCCTTCATGGGCTACGTGCTGCCCTGGGGTCAGATGAGCTTCTGGGGCGCGACCGTCATCACCAATTTCTTCTCCGCGATCCCGGTCGTCGGGGAGACGATCGTCACCTGGTTGTGGGGCGGCTTTGCGGTCGGCAATCCGACGCTG
>DASPLD010000246.1:0-2322 GCA_035627755.1 Caulobacter sp.
GCGGGGTTCAGCGGCCGCCCATCCAGGGTGAGGCGGGGAGGATAGAGGCGGTTCCAGACGTCAATGACCAGTTCGCCGCCCTCCGGCGGGACCCGAACCGGACCGGACAGATGGAAAAAGGCGCCGGAGGCGATGATCTGCACCCCGAGCGTACGGTCGCCGGATGTCATCGCCAGCTCGCCCAGGCGCCGTTCGAGGCCCAGCGGGACGTAGGGCTCCTCGCCCGCGAAGACCCCATCGAGGGTGAAGCCGATCGACAGGCGGTCGAACACGGCGTTGCGGACAATCACCTGCAACTCGACCGGCTTGCCTTCCACGGCCGCGGCAAGGACGGCCGCCTCCGGTGGATAGGCCTCTCGGAGCTGTGCGGCCTGATCGAGGACATGGGACGCAACGCGACGGAGCTTGGTCATGGAACCCTCCACCCGCAGATGCAGACACCGGTGGGCGCCGGGAGACGCAGGTCAATTCACAGTTGTTTGCTCAAGCGGACCGAGACGGCGTGGCGGGTTTGACTTGCCCTGGCCCCCGACGCCAGGATGTCGCAGGAACAGAATCCGTCCTGGGGAGGGACTTCCATGATCTCCGGGTTCGCGAGGCTGGCGGCTTGAGCCCGTCCTTCGCCGAAATCCGCGCCCGCGCCGCCGCCCGCAAGGGCGGGGAAGCGGCGCTCGACGCCCTGATGCCGACGATCAGGACGCCGGCCGAGCTGGCCGCCATTCCCGACGACCGCTGGCTGTCGATGATCAGCAAATGCGTGTTCCAGGCGGGCTTCTCCTGGAGCGTGGTTGACAAGAAGTGGCCTGGGTTCGAAGCGGCCTTCTGGGGCTTCGATCCAGGCCGATGCCGGGCGATGGGCGACGAGGCCTTCGACGCCCTGCTGAAAGACGCCAGGATCATCCGCAACGGGGCCAAGGTGCGCAGCGTACAGCTCAACGCCGCCCTGCTGCTCGACCTGGCCGCCGAGCACGGCAGCGCCGCCCGGGCTTTCGCCGACTGGCCGGCGGACGACTATATCGGCCTGCTGGAGATGCTGAAGCGTCGGGGCGACCGGCTGGGCGGCGGGGCCGGGGCGATCAGCCTGCGGTTCATGGGGCGCGACGGCTGGGTGCTCTCGCCGGACGTGGTCAAGGCGCTGGCGGAGGCCGGGGTGATTGATGGGCCGCCGACCTCGAAGAGGGCCGGACAGGCGATCCAGGCGGCGTTCAGCGGCTGGGCGGCCGAGAGCGGCGCGCCGTTTGCCCATATCAGTCGGACGTTGGCGCTGAGCGTCGGCTAGCTCAGGTGGCCCTTGTAGGCCTCGCGCAGCACCTTCTTGTCGATCTTGCCCGTGGCGGTCAGGGGCACGGAGGCGAAGAGGACGTCGTCGGGCATCCACCATTTGACGATGCGCGGCTCGAGGAAGGCGATGACGGCCTCCTTGGTGACCGCCTGTCCCTCGTGGGGCTCGATGACCAGAAGGGGCCGTTCCTCCCACTTGGGGTGGGGGACGCCGAACACGGCGGCGATCTTCACGCCGGGACAGGCGACCGCGATGTTCTCCAGGTCGATCGAGCTGATCCACTCACCGCCGGTCTTGATGACGTCCTTGGCGCGGTCGGTGATGCGCATGAAGCCGTCGGCGTCGAGGGTGGCGATGTCGCCGGTGTCGAACCAGCCGTCGGCGTCGGCGGCGTCCGTGTCCTTGCGGTAGTAGCGCTGGATGGTCCAGGGACCACGGACCATCAGGGCGCCGCTGGTCTCGCCGTCCCGGGGGGCTTCCGTGCCGTCTTCCTGCACGATCTTCAGCTCGATGCCGAACTGGAGGCGGCCCTGGCGGGTCCAGATCACCTCGTCGACGTGGTCCTCGCCGCCGGCCGCCAGGGCCGGCGTGGGGGTGGCGACCACGCCGAGCGGGCAGGTCTCGGTCATGCCCCAGATCTGCAGCACCTGGACGCCATGGCGGCGCTTGAAGGTCTCGGCCATGGCGCGGGGCACGGCCGACCCGCCGATGATGATCCGCTTGAGCGTGCCGACCGAGCCGCCGGTCTGGTCCAGGTGGGCCAGGTACATGGTCCAGATGGTCGGCACCCCGCCCGAGAAGGTGACCCCTTCGTTGCTGATCAGCTCCTGGAGCGAGGCGCCGTCCATCTTCTCGGCGGGCAGGACGATCTTGCAGCCGTTGATGGGGCAGATGAACGGCAGGCCCCAGGCGGTGGCGTGGTAGAGGCTGGAGCAGGGCATCACGACGTCGAAGGCCGTCAGGCCGAAGGCGCTGGCCAGGCCGGCGGCCATGCCATGCAGGACCACGGCGCGGTGGCTGTAGAGAACGCCCTTGGGGTC
>DASPLD010000247.1:0-4976 GCA_035627755.1 Caulobacter sp.
CTGCTCGACGAAGCCACCCGCAAGGCCATGGGCGAACAGGCCGTAGCCCTGGCCAAGGCCGTGAACTACGACAGCGCCGGCACCGTGGAGTTCGTCGCCGGTCAGGACCGCTCCTTCTACTTCCTCGAGATGAACACCCGCCTGCAGGTGGAGCACCCGGTCACCGAGCTGATCACGGGGCTGGACCTGGTGGAGCTGATGATCCGCTCGGCCTATGGCGAGAAGCTGCCGCTCAAGCAGTCCGACCTGAAGATCAAGGGCTGGGCCATCGAGAGCCGCATCTACGCCGAGGATCCCTACCGCAAGTTCCTGCCCTCGATCGGCCGGCTGGTCCGCTACGACCCGCCCGTCGAAGGCGAGCATGACGGCTATGTCGTCCGCAACGACGCCGGGGTGCGCGAGGGCGACGAGATCTCGATGTACTACGACCCGATGATCTCCAAGCTCTGCACCTGGGGGAAGACCCGGGAGGCGGCGATCGACGGGATGGGCCGCGCCCTGGAGGACTTCCACATCGAGGGTCTGGGCCAGAACGTGCCCTTCCTGGCCGCGGTCATGGACCACCCCCGGTTCCGCTCCGGAGCGCTGGCCACCAGCTTCATCGCCGACGAGTACCCCGAGGGCTTCCTCGGCGCCCCGCCGACCCCCGAAACCCTCGACCTGGTCACCGCCGCCGCCTGCGCCATGCACCGGGTCCAGGTCGCCCGCATGGGCGCCAGCGCCCGCACCGACTGGGTCGTGGTCATCGGCCATCGCCAGACGCCGGTGAAGCTGGTCGAGGCCGACGAGGGCCTCGCCGTCACCCTGACCGAGCAGGACCGCACCCTCTCGCTCACCGACGTCGACTGGCGGCCCGGCCAGCCGCTGCTGCGCGGCCGCCTGGACGGCAGGGCCTTCACGGTGACGGTCAAGCCGGCCGCCGAAGGCTTCGTCATCCGGCATCGCGCGACGAGCCTGAAGGTGCTGGTCCTGACCCCGCGGTCGGCCGAGCTCCACACCAAGCTGCCCGAGCGGAAGGCCGCCGACACCTCCAAGATGATCATCAGCCCGATGCCGGGCCTTGTCGTCTCGATGGACGTCGAACCGGGCCAGCAGGTCCGCGAGGGCGAGGTGGTCTGCGTCATCGAGGCGATGAAGATGCAGAACATCATCCGGGCCGAGCGCGACGGGATCGTCAAGACCGTCTCCGCCAAGGCCGGCGACAGCGTCGCGGCGGACGAGGTGCTCGTCGAGTTCGGCTGACGCCGATCCGCGACTGTGGCCACGGAGCCACAGTCCGCGACAACCTGTCGCGTCTGTCGGCCAGCCGCCTGATCCAAATCCCTCGACCGGCGTTACGCTCTTCAGGTCTTGGGGTTCAGAAGGCGATGGGCGTACCGCATCTCTACAGCCTTGAAGGACGCATCGGCCGGCGCGAATTCGCCTTGACGCTGATCGGCATCTTCTTCGCCGCCTACTGCCTGACCTTCCTGTTGATCGTATTCGGCGGCGCGGGCTTTCCCAGCATGACCGGCGTTGTCGGCCCCTGGGAAGCGGCGGCCAACCTGGCGGGCTGCCTGGTCGCGGCCCACGCCATCTGGCTGATCAACGCGGCGGCGGTGAAGCGCTGCCACGACCGCAACCTCTCCGGCTGGATGCTGATGTTCGCCATGCCGCCGGTCATCGGCCAGCTGTGGCTGTTCCTCAGCCTGGTCACCGGCCCGGGCGACGCCGAGGCCAACCGCTATGGCGAACCGCCGCGCCGCGCCGATCTTTCCCGCGACGCCGCCCTCGCCTAGATAGGGCCGTCGGCCCGCAACCGGGCCCCCGCGGATGAGTCGCATGAACGGCAAGTTGGACTGGGCCGAGCTTTTCTTCTCCTCCACGGGACGGCTGGCGCGCACGCCGTTCGTCATCGCCGGGGCCGCGCTGTTCGCGATCGCCTACCTGTTCCTGTGGATCGTGCCCGACGTGGTGCAGTGGTTCACCGGCTGGGTGGTCTATCCAGCCCTGCTGATCGCCGGCTGCTGCCTGCTGGCCAAGCGCCTCCACGACCGCGGCCGGTCGGGCTGGTGGGCCGGGATCGTGATCATCGCCCTGATCGCCGTCTGGCCTTTGCCAGAGCACTTCTTCGACTTCATCTTCGCCGCCATCGTGGTCTGGGCCGTCGTCGAACTGGGCGTCATGCCCGGCGAAGCCGGCGCCAACCGCTTCGGGCCCAGCCCGCTCAGAGCCGTCTGACTTCTGGAGTATATCAATGCGTTTCGTCCTGATCCCCGCCCTGGCGCTTTCCCTGGTCGCCGGCGCCGCGTTCGCCGCCGAGGAACTCAGCCCCGAGGCTGAAGCCGGCATCGCCATCGCCAAGCAGTACGCCAAGACCGACAAGGTCCGATTCCGCAAGGTGAAGGTCGGCGCCGACGGCAACGTCTGCGGCAAGGCCAGCGTCGGCGCGGACCGCGACATCGAGTTCATGGTCAATCCCACCGACCAGACCCTGTGGCTCAATGAAGGCGCGCAGGAGCCTGAGTCGGACTTCGGCTGGGGCGAGAAGATCCTGCGCGGCGGCGGCGACCGGAAGGCCTATCAGGTCTGGAAGGCCTGCCAGGCGGGCAAGTAGGTCAGAGCGGGGGCGGCGCCTCGGCGACCGCTCCGAACACCTGCTCGAAACTCGATTTCAGGGCCTCGTCGGCCTCGTCCATGGTGACCGGCAGGCCGAGGTCGACGAGGCTCGTCACCCCGTGCTCGGTCACGCCGCAGGGCACGATGCCGGCGAAATGAGCGAGGTCCGGCTCGACGTTCAGGCTGATGCCGTGGAAGCTGACCCAGCGGCGCAGCTTCACGCCGATGGCCGCGATCTTGTCTTCCCGCGCCCAGCCCGGCCCCTTGCGCTCGACCCAGACCCCGACCCGTCCGTCGCGGACCTGGCCCTCGACGTTGAACCGGCCCAGCGCCCCGATGATCCAGGCCTCCAGAGCCGCCACGAAGGCCCGCACGTCGCGCCGGCGGCGGGTCAGGTCGAGCATGACGTAGGCCACCCGCTGGCCGGGCCCGTGGTAGGTGTATTGCCCGCCCCGGCCGCTCTCGAACACCGGGAAGCGGCCCGGCTCGATGAGGTCGACCGGCTTGGCCGACACCCCGGCCGTATAGAGCGGCGGATGCTCCAGCAGCCAGACCAGCTCTCCGGCTGTCCCCTCGGCGATCGCCGCCGCCCGCGCCTCCATGGCCGCCACGGCCTGTGGATAGGCTACCGGGCCTCGGGACACCGCCCATCCGGTCGGCGCGGCGTCCTCGCGACCGAAAAGCGGGGCTGTGACCCCGGGGCTTAACAGGTGATCAAGCATGTTCCGCGCAATGTGGGGCCTGCGGGGCTGTTCCGCGAGGGATTGGGCGTTCTGTGAGCCAGGTCAAGTCGGTCAACGTCGAGATTTCGGTGGTCCTGGGCCGCTCGCAGCTTCCCATGGCCCAGCTGCTGCGCATGGGCCGGGGCGCCGTCATCCCCCTCGACGCCAAGGCCACCGACGAGGTCTGGATCCTGGCCAACAACCATCCGGTGGCCCGCGGCGAGATCCAGATCAACGACGACAAGATCAGCATCGCCGTGACCCGGGCGGCCGACGTCTACGACTACATGGCCGGGGGTTCGTAGCTTCGCGGCGTCCGGCTGACGCGCCTCGGCCTTCGCCTGGCGCCTACAGCGGAATGTTGTCGTGCTTCTTCCAGGGGTTGGAAAGCTCCTTGCCCCGCAGGCTGCGGAACGCCCGCACGATCCGGCGCCGGGTGCCGTGCGGCATGATCACGTCGTCGATGTAGCCGCGGCTGGCGGCCACGAAGGGGTTGGCGAACCGGGCCTTATAGTCGGCTTCCTTCTCGGCGATCTTCTCGGGGTTGCCGATGTCGGCGCGGAAGATGATCTCCACCGCCCCCTTGCTGCCCATCACGGCGATCTCCGCGGTCGGCCAGGCGTAGTTGACGTCGCCGCGAAGGTGCTTGGAGCTCATGACGTCGTAGGCGCCGCCGTAGGCCTTGCGGGTGATCAGGGTGACCTTCGGCACGGTGGCCTCGGCGTAGGCGAACAGCAGCTTGGCGCCATGCTTGATCAGGCCGCCGTACTCCTGCTTCGTGCCAGGCATGAAGCCCGGGACGTCGACCAGGGTGAGGATCGGAATGTTGAAGGCGTCGCAGAAGCGCACGAAGCGGGCGGCCTTGCGGCTGGCGTCGATGTCGAGAACGCCAGCCAGCACCTGCGGCTGGTTGGCGACGATGCCGATCGTCTGCCCGTCCATGCGGGCGAATCCGCACACGATGTTCTTGGCCCACTCGCTTGAAATCTCGAAGAAATCAGCCTCGTCAACGATCTTGAGGATCAGCTCCTTCATGTCGTAGGGCTTGTTCGGGTTGGCCGGCACCAGGGTGTCGAGGCTCGGCTCCTCCCGCAGCGGCGGATCGAAGCTCTCGCGGATCGGCGCGTCGTCGCGGTTCGACGAGGGCAGAAAGTCGATCAGCCGACGGACCTGGGTCAGCGCTTCCAGGTCGTTGTCGAACGCCCCCTCGGCGACGCCGGACTTGGCGGCGTGCACCCGCGCGCCGCCGAGGTCCTCGTGGCTGACCTCCTCGTTGGTGACCGTCTTCACCACGTCGGGGCCGGTCACGTACATGTAGGAGGTGTCCTTCACCATGAAGATGAAGTCGGTCATCGCCGGCGAATAGACGTCGCCGCCGGCGCAGGGGCCCATGATCACGCTGATCTGGGGGATGACGCCGCTCGACAGCACGTTCTCGAGGAAGATGTCGGCATAGCCGGCCAGGCTGTCGACCCCCTCCTGGATCCGGGCCCCGCCGGCGTCGAACAGGCCGATGATCGGCGCGCCGACCTTCGCCGCCTGACGCTGGACCTTGACGATCTTGGCCGCGTGGGCGCCCGACAGCGAACCCCCGAACACCGTGAAATCCTTGGAGAAGACGAAGACCACCTTGCCGTTGATGGTGCCCCAGCCGGT
>DASPLD010000248.1:0-2727 GCA_035627755.1 Caulobacter sp.
TTTCGACGGGCGAGGCAGGGAGGCCGTCAAGAGCTTCTCGTCTCCGGCGTTTCGGGGAGGAAACGCCCGCTTGGATCGAGTGATCGAGGAAAGTCGAGCCCGTTGCGATTATCCCCCGCAACGGGCTCGACGCCTTTTGGCGGTCCGCGCTCTATAAATTGACGATGGTGTCAGAAGCGCGCGCGAATTTCGGTGACAGTGCACTTATTGCATCAACGGCGGGAAACGCCCCGCCGCCCGTGCCGCAATAAGTGCACTGTCACCGAAATTGCTCCCGTTGCTGAAGGGTCCGGAGCGAACTTTCCCAACGAAAAAGGGCGGCTCTTGCGAGCCGCCCATTCCGTCTCAGCTGACCGGACCTACCAGATCCGGACCCGGTCCTCCGGCTTGACGTACAGCTTGTCGCCTTCCTTGACTCCGAAGGCCTCGTACCAGGCGTCGATGTTCCGGATGGTGCCGTTGACCCGGTAATAACCGGGGCTGTGGGGGTCGCTGACCAGGCGCTGCTTGAGCGCTTCGTCACGGATCTTGCTGCGCCACACCTGGGCCCAGCCGTAGAACACCCGCTGGTCGCCCGTCGCCCCGTCGAGAACCGGCGCCGGCTTGCCGCGCAGGGAGATGCGATAGGCGTCGAGGGCCAGGCTCAGCCCGCCCATGTCGCCGATGTTCTCGCCCATGGTCAGGGCGCCGTTCACCTTGTGGCCGGGGATCGGCTCGAAGGCGCTGTACTGGGCGCCGAGGCGGTCGGCCTGGGCCTTGAACTTGGCGGCGTCCTCGGGCGTCCACCAGTCCATCAGCACGCCGTCGCCGTTGGACTTGCGGCCCTGGTCGTCGAAGCCGTGGCTGATCTCGTGGCCGATCACCCCGCCGATGCCGCCGTAGTTGATGGCCGGGTCGGCGTCGGGGTGGAAGAAGGGGGCCTGGAGGATGGCGGCCGGGAAGACGATCTCGTTCTTGACGCTGTTGTAATAGGCGTTGACCGTCTGCGGGGTCATCGACCACTCGGTCTTGTCAACCGGCTGGTCGATGCGGGCCACCCGGCGGCGCCAGTCCCAGGCGGCGGCGCGCTCGGCGTTGCCGGTCAGGTCGCCTTTCTTGATGTCCAGGGCCGAATAGTCCTTCCAGACCGTCGGATAGCCGATCTTGACCCCGAACTTGGCCAGCTTGTCGAGCGCCTTGGCCTTGGTCTCCGGGCCCATCCAGTCGAGCTTCTCGATGCGCAGCTTCATGGCCGTGCGGATGTCCTGGACCAGGACATCCATCTTGGCCTTGGACTCCGGCGGGAAATAGCGGGCCACATAGATGCGGCCGACGCTCTCGCCGAGGACGCCGTTGACGTGGGCCACGCCGCGCTTCCAGCGGGGCTGCAGCTCGGGCTGGCCGTTCAGGGTCTTGCCCCGGAAGGCGAAGTGGGCGTCGACGAACCGCTTGGACAGCAGCGGCGCGGCCCCGTCGGTGATGTGGAAGGCTTGCCAGGCCTTCAGGGTGTCGAGCGGGGTCTCGCTGTAGACCTTGGCCAGGGTCGGGAAGGCGGTGTCGGTGGTGACGATCACCTGCTGGCGGGGCGGCAGCTCGCTCTCGGCGAAGTAGCGGTTCCAGGCGAAGCCCGGGGTCATCGCCTGCAGCTCGGCCAGGGTCTTGGGATTGTAGGTCTTGTCGCGGTCGCGGCGCTGGGTGCGGGTCCAGGTCGCTTCGGCGATGCGGGTCTCGTAGGCGACTATGTCCTTGGCGGCCTGGGCCGGGTTGGGCCAGCCGATCATGGTCAGCATCTGGGTGATGTAGGCCTCGTAGGCGGCCTTCTTGTCCGCGAACTTGGCGTCCAGGTAGTAGTCGCGGTCGGGCAGGCCCATCCCGCCGGTCCCGGCGTAGACGGCGTAGCGGCTGGGGTTCTTGGCGTCGTCGGCGATGCCGACCCCGAGGATCGACTGGTAGCCGCCGCCGGCCATGGACCTGCCCTGCAGGGCGGTCATGTCGTCGTGGCTTTTGACCGCCTTGATCGCGGCCAGTCTTTGAGCCAGCGGCTGGGCGTCGCGCTTCTCGGCGGCGGCCTCGTCCATGAAGGTTTCCCAGGCGGCGCCGATCTTGGCGGCGTCCTTGTCCTGGATCTTGCCGGCGGCGGCGTCCTCGAGGATGGCGCGGACCCGGGCCTCTGACAGGATGGCCAGGGCGTCGAAGTTGCCGAACCTGGTCCGGTCCGGGGGGATTTCGGTGCGGTCGTCCCAGGCGCCGTTGGCGAAGCGGTAGAAGTCCTCGCCCGGCTTGGCGGACGGATCGCGCCCGGTCATGTCGAAGCCCCAGGTCCCGTAGCGGGGGCTTTCCAGCGAGGTCGGGGCGGCGCCGCCTGGCGCGGCGTCCGCGAAGTCGAACAGCGACTGGGTGAAGCAGGCCTCGTCCAGGCAGAGATGGTCCTGGTGGTCGGCGTCGTTGGCGCTGGCCGAGGCGACGGCGAGGGTCAGGGCGGCCGCCGCGGCGGCGCTCATCAGAAGGGTTTTCATGGATCCAGGAGCCTCTGGGATGGATTTGTGGCGGGACCATGCCAGGGGCGGGCGGGCGACGGGGTTAAACTTTGTTCATGGGCGGGCGGCCCATAGCAAAAGGGCCCGGATTGCTCCGGGCCCTTCGCTTACTGTTCGCTGATCAGGATCAGAAGTTGATCGAGATCGTCGAGCGGCGGTTCAGGGGTTCCTTGACGCCGTCGCCGGTGGCGACCGCGGGTTCGGATTCACC
>DASPLD010000249.1:0-12331 GCA_035627755.1 Caulobacter sp.
AGGACGGATGGGTCATCAATCGCGCAGCTTCGCGCGCCAGAGGCTGGTGGCGAGCACCAGGGAAGCGACCGAGCAGCCGACCCAGAACAGGATGGCCGGGCCGAAGTCATAGGTCTTGACCCCGTCGACCGTCTTCATGCCGGCTTCGATCAAGCCGCCGCTGACGTTCTCCTGGATCGCCGCGCCGATGTAGCTGAACACCCCGATCATGCCGAGGGCGGCGCCGGAGACCCGCTTGGGGCAGATGTCGGTGGCGAACAGGCCGCCGACCGAGGTCACCAGGCCGGTCAGGCCGAGGCCGAAGAGCGCCAGGCCGGCCGACAGCACCCAGACATTGGTCGGCCCGTAGAAGATGATCAGCAGGCCGGCGATCTCCATCAGCCCGAAGATCAGGTTGGCCGGCGGGCGGCGGGCCTTGAAGAACTTGTCGGAGACATAGCCGAAGGCCAGGGCGCCAAGGATGCCGGTGACGGTGTTGATGCTGACCAGGCTGGCCGCCTCGGGCAGGGAGTAGCCGCGGCCTTCCTGGAGGTAGAAGACGCCCCAGCTGTTGATGGCGTATCGGGTGACGTACATCAGGGCGCTGGCCACCGCGAGAATCCAGACCGCCGGGATGGCCAGGATGGAGAGCTGGGTCTTCCAGAGGCTGGTGGCCGGGGGCGGGTCCGGAACCTGGTCCCATTCGTCGTGGCGCCAGACGGAGACCTTTGGCAGGCCCATGGTCTGGGGCCGGTCCTTCATCAGCCAGAAGGCGCCGAAGGCGGCCAGGATGCAGAGCAGGCCCGGACCCCAGAAGCCGGCCTGCCAGCCGAGAGCGGCGACCAGGGCGCCGGTGACCAGGAAGGTGAGGCCCTCGCCGATGGAATGGGCGGTGCTCCAGATGCCGTAGTAGCGGCCACGCTCGTGGTTGGAGAACCAGGCGGCGAGACCGACCACGCTGGCCGGCGCCCCGAAGGACTGGAACCATCCGTTCAGGCCCCAGAGGACGACGGCGAGCCACAGGAGGACGTTGAAGCCCATCCCGATGTTGCACAGGGCCGAGATGAAGATGCCGAAGGCCAGGAACACCCGCGGGTTCAGGTGGTCGGCCAGGAAGCCGTTGGTCAGCTTCCCGAAGGCGTAGGTGTAGAAGAAGGCCGAGCCGATCAGGCCCAGTTCGGCGGGAGAGAAGATGCCGGCGTCGATCAGCGGCTTCTTCACCACCCCCAGGGCGAGGCGGCAGGTGTAGGCCAGCCCATAGCCCCCGGTGATGGCCAGCATGACCATCAGCCGGTTGTGGCGGAACATCCGGTCGATCTTCTCCCGGTCGGTCAGGGGCGCGGCGTCGGGCCCGGGCCCGAAGATCCTCATGATGGCGCTGAACACGGCGTCCCTCCCCCGGGCTGCTCTCAAGGTTTCCTGGCGATCCAGTCGTGGGCGGGATCGTTGCGGAAGATCCACTGCCGCTTCGGGCCCGCCATGACGTTCAGGTAGTAGAGGTCGTAGCCGTGGGGGGCGCCCACGGGATGGTAGCCGCGGGGCACCATGACCACGTCGCCGTCCTGCACGCACAGGGTTTCATCGAGGCTGCGGTCATCGGTGTAGACGCGCTGGAAGGCGAAACCCTGCGGCGGCGAGAGACGGTGGTAATAGGTCTCCTCCAGCGCGGTTTCCTCGCCGGCCGTGGCGGTGTCGTGCTTGTGCGGCGGGTAGCTCGACCAGTGGCCGCCGGGGGTGATCACCTCGACCACCAGCAGGCTGTCGGCCGGTTCGGTCTCCGGCAGGATGTTGCGGACGTAGCGGGTGTTGGTCCCCTTGCCGCGGATCTCGCGGCTCATGGTCTCGGGGGCGATGACGCGGGCCGCGCCGCCCGCCGCGCCGGGGGCCGAACAGACGGCCAGTTCGACCGCCGTGGCGGCGGCGACGGACCAGGCCTGGCCGGCCGGGATGTAGACCGCGGCGGGGGCGATGTCCTCGAAGACGCTGCGGCGGACCCCAAGACCCCTGTGCGTCTGCGAACCGACGGTGATGTCGGCCGTGCCGGTGAGGACCACCAGGCAGGTCTCGCGGCCTTCCGGGGCCTGGGCAACGGCCTGGCCGGGCTCAAGGTTGACGACCTTGAAGCCGACGTGGTCCCAGCCGGCGGTCTGCGGCGTGATTTCCAGGACGGTTCCCGCGTCGTCGGGCGCATGGGGACGAACCAGGAGGGTCATGCGGCCCTCCTCAGGCCGGCGGCGGCGGCCTGGCGTTCGAGGGTCCGGAGGCCGAGGGCGGCGTAGGTCTTCGGATCGGCCAGGGCCGGATCCTGCTCGGCCTCTATGATGATCCAGCCGCTGTAGCCGATGTCGGAGAGGGCCCGCATGACCTCGCCGTAGTCGAGGTCGCCGTCGCCGGGGACGGTGAACATCCCGGCCAGCACCCCGTCCAGGAAGCTCATGCCGCTCTCGCGCGCGGTCTGGTGGACGGCGCGGCGGATGTCCTTGCAGTGGACGTGGGCGATGCGGGCCGGATGGCGGCGGATCGCCTCGATGGGGTCGATCCCGCCCAGCGCCGCGTGGCCGGTGTCCAGGGTCAGCCCGACGTTGGGGCCCGTGCAGCGGATGAAGGCGTCGAGGTCGTCGGCGGTCTCGACCACGGTGCCCAGGTGATGGTGGTAGGCGAAGCGCAGGCCTTCGGCGGCGATGGCGTCGGCCACCTGCGTCAGCCGTTCGCCGAAGATCCTCCAGCCCGCCTCGTCCAGGGCCGGGGTGGCCTTCATCGGGACCGAGCGGGCGCCATGGATGGCGTTGGAGGTCTCGGCGTGGACGAACACGGTGCTGCCCATGGCCTTGAGCAGGACCAGATGGTCCCGCAGCGCGGCGATCTCCGCGCCGGCGTCCTGGACGAGCAGGTTTCCGCTGAACCAGCCGCCGACCAGGCCCAGGCCATACCCCTCGAGCAGGGGTTTGAGCGTCGCGCGGTCGCGTGGGAACTTGCCGCCGAGTTCGACGCCCTCGAAGCCGATGTCACGGATGTCGGCCAGGATGGACTCCAGCGGCGTGTCGCCGCCGAGCTCGGGCATGTCGTCGTTGGCCCAGGCGATGGGGCTGACCCCGAAGCGAATGGTCATGTCACTCCCCGGTGCGCTGGCGCTGGATCTGGAGGTCGTAGTCGGCCCGGGCGGCGCGGACCTGCTCGCGGTCGGAGACCTCGGGCACGGCGACGTCCCACCAGGCGCCGCCGGCCTCGGTCGAGACGGCCGGGTCGGTGTCGATGACCACCACGCTGGTGCGGTCCGCGGCATAGGCGCGTCCGAGCGCGGCCTCCAGTTCGGCGATGCCAGTGACCTTTTCCGCTAGGGCGCCGAGGCTGCGGGCATGGGCGGCGAAGTCGATCTCGGGCAGGGTCTCGTGGGCCGCGTCGGCCAGCAGGTTGTTGAACGGCGCCCCGCCCGTGACGGCCTGGAGGCGGTTGATGCAGCCGAAGCCGCGGTTGTCGAGCACCACGATGGTCAGCTTGCGGCCGAGCATCACGGAGGTGGCGATCTCGGAATTCATCATCAGGTAGCTGCCGTCGCCGACCAGGACGATAGCCTCGCGGCCGGGCTCGGCCATCTTCACCCCGAGCCCGCCCGCGATCTCGTAGCCCATGCAGCTGTAGCCGTACTCGACGTGGTAGCCGCCAGGGCGATGGGTGCGCCAAAGCTTGTGCAGTTCGCCGGGCAGGCCGCCGGCGGCGCAGACGACGACCGCGTCCTCGTCGGCGGTGCGCCAGACCGCGCCCAGCACCTGGGCGTCGGAGGGCAGGCGGTTGTCGCCGGGCGGCGCGGTGACGGCCTCGAAGGTGGCGTTCCAGTCGGCGACGGCGGCGGAGTGGTCGGCGCCCGAGCGCCAGTCGCCGAGGCGCGCGGCGAGGTCTTCGATAACCGTTCGGGCGTCCCCGACCACGGCCAGGGCGCCGTGCTTGGCGGCGTCGAAGGCGGCGACGTTGACCTGGACCAGCCGGCGCTCCGGAGCGCTGAACAGGGCGCGGCTGCCGGTGGTGAAGTCCTGGAGCCGGACGCCGATGCCGACGATCAGGTCGGCGGCCTGCGCCGCGGCGTTGGCGGCGCTGGTCCCGGTAACCCCGACGGCGCCGAGGTTGGCGGGATGGTCCCAGGCGAGGCTGCCCTTGCCCCCTTGCGTCTCGACGACGGGAACCCCGGCCGCGGCGGCGAACCGGGCGAGCGCGGCCTCGGCCTGGCTGTAGCGGACGCCGCCGCCGGCGACGATCAGCGGGGCCGTGGCGGTCATCAGCAGGGCGGCGAGGTCATCCAGCTCGCGAGCGTCGGCCGGCTGGCGGCGCAGGCGGTGGAGCCGGCGCTGGAAGAAGGCTTCCGAATAATCGCAGGCCTCGGCCTGGACGTCCTGGCAAAAGGCCAGGGTGACCGGGCCACAGTCGGCCGGGTCGGTCAGGACGGCGATGGCCCGCGGCAGGGCGGCGAGCAGCTGTTCGGGGCGGACGATGCGGTCGAAGTAGCGGGAGACCGGGCGGAAGCAGTCGCTGGCGCTGACCGTGCCGTCGGCGAAATCCTCGATCTGCTGCAGGACGGGATCGGGCCGGCGGCTGGCGTAGACGTCACCGGGCAGGAACAGCACCGGCAGGCGGTTGACGTGCGCCAGGGCGGCGGCGGTGACCATGTTGGTGGCGCCGGGGCCGATGGAGGTCGTGCAGACCATGGCCCGCTGACGGCGCAGTTGCTTGGCATAGGCGATGGCGGCATGGGCCATGCCCTGTTCGTTGTGTGCGCGGTAGGTGGGGAGCGCCTCCTGGGCGCCCTGGAGCGCTTCGCCCAGGCCGGCGACGTTGCCATGGCCGAAGATGGCCCAGCAGCCGGCGAAGAAGGGAACCTCGACGCCGTCGACCTCGACAAACTGTTGCCCGAGCCAACGGACGGCGGCCTGGGCGGCGGTGAGGCGGATGGTGGTCAAGCGGCCTGCTCCCCTGCCCCGCGGGCCAGTCGCCAGGCCCTGGCCAGGGCGTCGAGGCGGGCGGCCATGGCGGCGACGGCGGCGCTGTCGCCCATCCGGCCGGCCAGCCAGTCGCGGGCCACGTCGTAGAAGATGGTCCGGCCGACGGCAAAGCCCTTGATGATCGGCGCCCCGGCCGCGACCTTGAAGGAGGCCAGCAGGTCCTCCATCGGGGCCGACAGTCCGAGCAGCACGACGCCCCGGCACCAGGGGTCGTTGGCCGTGATCACCGCCTCGATGTTGCGCCAGGCGGCCACGTCGTCACTCGGCTCCAGCTTCCACCAGTCGGGCTTGATGCCCAAAGCGTAGAACCTTTGCAGGCAGTCGGCGATGGTGCCGCTGTCGACCGGCATGCCCTTGGGGGTGATCACCTCCAGCAGCAGTTCGTGCCGGGTCTTGCGGCAGGCGTCGGCCAGGCGGAGCAGCTGGCGCTCCTGGGCTTCCCGCAGGGTCGGCGCGTCATCCGGATGGTAGAAGACGAGGCATTTGACCACGTGGTTCAGCGGCCACTCGGCCAACTCGGTCGCCACGTCCGCCGAGCATTCGAACTGCAGGGGCCGCGATTGCGGCCGCTCGATCGGGCGGCCGATCCAGTAGGGATAGTCCGCGGCCTTGGCGAGGGTGTCGAAGCCGTAGCGGCCATCGGCCAGGATCCCGAACCGGTCGTCGCCGCGCGCCACCGCGTCGACGGCGCGAAGGGCCAGCAGCTTGAAGGCGGGGACGCGCCCCGGGTCGGCGCCGGTCTCGGCGACCAGGTCGTCGAACTGGCTGCGGTGATCGACGGCCAGGACGGTGAGTTCCTCGTGCACCCGGTCGCGGGTGGTGGCCCAGTGGATATGCTCCAGACTCTCGTCCTCGCGCAGGCGGAACGGCAGGTCGGTGCGGCCGAGGAAATGCTCCATCTCGGCCCAGGTCGCCATGGCCGGGGCGCAGCCGTGGCGGGAGACGACGATCGCGCCCGCCGCATTGGCGATCTCGCAGCAGCGTTCCAGCGGCAGGTCCCGCAGCCAACCCCGCAGGAAGCCCGCCATGAAGGCGTCCCCGGCGCCCAGCACGTTGAACACCTCGACCTTGAAGCCTCGCCCGACGACCCCGTCCTCGAGGCTGTCCGGGATCGCGCCCGGGAAGGCCGAGCAGCCGTCCGCCCCGCGCTTGCAGACCAGCAGGGCGGGGGTGGCGCGGCGGATGTGGCGCAGCGCCGGAACCGTGTCGGTGGTCCCGCCGAGGATGTGGATCTCCTCCTCCGTGCCGACGATCAGGTCGCAGAGGGGCGCCACCTGCTGGAGGACGGCGGTGACCTTGTCGTCGGCGACGAAGCGATTCTCGCCCGCCTCCTTGGCGGTCAGGCCCCACAGGACCGGGCGGTAGTCGATGTCGAGCACCACCCGGGCGCCGTTGGCCCGGGCAAGATGGGCGGCTCGCAGGCTGGCGGCGAGGACCGCGGGCTGGGAGAGGTGGGTGCCGCTCAGGACAACGCAACGGGCCCTGGCGATCAAGTCCGCGTCGATGTCGGCCTCTGTCAGGGCCATGTCCGGCGCGTTTTCGCGATAGAAGAGCAGCGGGAAGGTCTCGCGGTCGCGGATCCCGAGAATGACCAGGGCGGTCAGCCGGTCGGGGTCGGAGACCACACCGGCGGTGTCCACCCCCTCGCGGACCAGCTGCTCGGCGATGAATCGGCCCATGTGGTCGGCCCCGACACGGGTGATCAAGCCGGCCTTGAGGCCGAGGCGGGCGGCGCCGATGGCGGTGTTGGTCGGGCTGCCGCCGACGTACTTGGCGAAGGAGGCCATGTCCTCCAGCCGCCCGCCCGCCTGCTGACCATAGAGGTCCACGCTCGAACGGCCGATGGCGATCAGGTCCAGCGTCTTGTCGTGCTGCGCCATGCGGGCCCCAAGCCGTCGGCGCGACCGTCGCGCCTGACCATGCAACAGTTATTCCATCATTTGAATTTCTGCAACATACATTTCATTCTTGGAATGCGGCATTCACCTGCCCTTCCCGCCCTCTCCGCTCTCGGCGAAGGCGAAGCCGATGACCAGGGCCTGGGCCAGGCAGATGGAGGCGGCGAGCGAGCGGAAGGATCGGATCTCCGATTCGCGGACCTGCAGCACGGCCGTCGCCGGCTTGGCTATGGGACTGACCAGGCTGTCGCTGACCGCCAGCACCTTGGCCCCGCGGCCGACGGCGGTCTCGACGGCCACCACCGTCTCCTCGGCGTAGGGATGGTAGCTGACGGCGATCAGAAGGTCCCTGGGGCCGATGCTCTGGACCTGCTGGCGGGCGAGGCCGGCGACCCCATCGATGAACATGGTCCGCTTGCCAAGCTGTTGCAGCGAATAAGCGAGGTAGGAGGAGACCGGGAAGGCCCGGCGGAAGCCGGCGACATAGACCATTTCGGCCTTGCGGATCAGGGCGACGGCCGCGGCCATGTCGCCCTCGCCGATGGTCTGGCCAAGGTTCTGGAGCGCGAGGGTATTGCCCTCGACGAACTCGCCGAGCAGTTCGGCCCCGGCGCTGGCGCGGCTGTCGATGTCCTGGGCGAAGCGGCGGACCCGCTCGCCGTAGCCCAGCGCCATCTGGCCGTTGAGTAGACCGTCGCGGAACAGCCGCTGCATCTGGGTGGCGCCATCGTAGCCGAAGCTCTTGGCGAAGCGGACGATGGCCGAGGGCTGCACGCCGCTGCGCTCGGCCAGCACCGCCAGGGTCTCCAGGGCCATGTCGTTTGGTTCGTCCAGCACATAGCGGGCGATCTGCTGCAGCCGCTTGCTGAGCCCGTCGTAGCGCTCGAGGATGGCGGCGCGCAGCTCTTCGGCTGTGGCCGGCGGGGTCTGGGTCTCGGTCATGCCCGGGGGCGATCCTCGCGGTTTCGCGGATAGAATATCCGTTCCAGCGGACAACACAACGCGCGGCGAAGGCGTGTTCCATTCTGTGTTGATTTCGGAATGTTTGTTCCATACTACGAGATGCGGGAGGACACCGAACATGGTCAGGATCGCTCAGCTGGGGGCCGGACGGATGGGATCCATCCACGCCCGCAACGCCGCGGCCAATCCGCGGCTGGAGCTGGCCTGGCTGGTCGACCCGCAACCCGCGGCCGCCGTCGCCCTGGCCGCGGAGACCGGGGCGACCCTGGCCGATCTCGACGCGGTGCTGGCCGATCCGGGGGTGAAGGGGGTGATCGTCGCCAGTTCGACCGACGCCCACCTGGAGAACACCCTGGCTTGCCTCGCCGCGGGCAAGGCGGTGTTTTGCGAAAAGCCGCTGGATCTCGACCTGGCCCGGCTGGTCCGGCACGAGGCGCAGCTAGGGGACGCCCCGCTGTTCGTCGCCTTCAACCGCCGGTTCGACCCGCATTTCGCGTCCCTGGCTGCCCAGCTGCGGTCCGGCGTCATCGGGACGCTGGAATCCCTGCACCTGATCAACCACGATCCTGCCGCCCCGCCGGCCCATTTCGTTCCGACCAGCGGGGGACTGTTCAAGGACTTCACCATCCACGACTTCGACGTCGCCGCCTGGCTGGTCGACGAGCCGTTCAGCGAGGTCTTCGCCTTCGCCAGCTGCCTGGTCGATCCAATGATCGGGGAGCTCGGCGATGTGGACACCGCGCGGGTGATCCTGAAGACCGCCGGCGGCAAGCTGGTGATGATCAGCAACACCCGTCGCAGCGGCTGCGGCTACGACCAGCGGATCGAGGCCTTCGGCTCCAAGGGGATGGCGATGGCGGACAACCCCCTGCCCTCCACCGTCCGCCACTGGACGGAGGCCGGGACTGGCGCCGACGCGCTGTACCCCGGTTTCGTCAGCCGATACGCCAGCGCCTATGCCGCCGAGATGGACCATTTCGCCGACATCCTCGAAGGCAAGGCGGCGCCGGAGACCGGCTACGCCGCCAGCATCGCCTCCCTGAAACTGGCCGAAGCCGCCGCCCGGTCGGCGGCGACCGGCGCCCCCGTGAGACTGTAGGGTCCCGATGCACAAGCTCGCACTCATCGGCGCCGGCCGGATCGGCCGGATCCACGCCGCCAACGCCGCGGCCCATCCCGGACTGGTCCTGAAGACCATCGTCGATCCGGCAGCGCCCGCGGCGGACGCCCTCGCCGCGGAAACCGGCGCGGCCGTCGCCGGCCTTGAGGCCGCCTTTTCCGATCCGGAGATCGCCGGCGTGATCGTCGCCAGCTCGACCGACACCCACCTGGAATACGCCGGCCGCGCCATCGCCGCGGGCAAGGCGGTGTTCTGCGAGAAGCCGCTCGACCTGGACCTGGGCCGGGCGCGGGGGGCGGCGAAGGACTTCGACGGCAAGCCGCTGTTCCTGGGTTTCAACCGCCGGTTCGACCCCAACTTCCAGGCGCTGAAGGACCGGCTCGAGCAGGGCGCCGTGGGGACGCTGGAGACCCTGCATATCGTCAGCCACGATCCCGCGCCGCCGCCGGTGTCCTACGTGAAGGTCTCCGGGGGCCTGTTCAAGGACATGGCCATCCACGACTTCGACATGGCCCGCTGGATGCTCGGCGAGGAGGTGGCTCAGGTCTACGCCTCTGCCAGCTGCCTGGTCGACCCCGCCATCGGCGAGGCGGGCGATGTGGACACCGCCAAGATTCTGCTGAAGACGGCGTCGGGCCGGATCTGCATGATCAGCAACAGCCGGCGCAGCGGCTACGGGTACGACCAGCGGATCGAGGCCTTTGGCTCGGGCGGCATGCTGCGGGCCGGCAACGTCACCGAGAGCACCGTGCAGGTATGGACCGAGGCCGGCGCCGCCGCCGCGCCGTTCCAGAACTTCTTCCTCGACCGCTATGCGGCGGCCTATCGGCTGGAGATGGAGCATTTCGCCGAGGTGATCGGCGGGGCGGCCCCGAGGATCGGCTATGCGGACGGGGTGGCGGCGCTGGTGCTGGCCGAGGCGGCGGGCGAGTCGGCGCGGACGGGCGCGGTGGTTTCGCTCTGACTTTTCCTTCTCCCTCTTGCCGGGGCGTTCAAAAAAATGCGGCGGCCTCTGGAGGCCGCCGCAAGTTGCGCAAGGAGGGGTGGGTCTAGAAGACGGCCCGGATGGTGAACAGGATGGTCGGCGAGGACTCCTCGCGTTCGACCTCGAAGGCGTCGACGTTGTTGATCCGCTGGTTGTCCGCGATCTCTTCGCCGTCGTCTCCGTCGTAGCCGCGCTCGGTCTGGTCGCTGGCCGCATCGAGCAGGTTGTTGCCGCTGAGGCGCAGGACCACCCGCTCGCCGATCCGCTTCTCGATGAAGATCTCGAGGTTGGGACCGTAGTTCTGGGTCTCGATTTCGCCGAGCGTGTAGAAGGTCGACTCGCCCTGCTTCTGGTAGCTGAAGCCGAAGCTGGCCTCCCAGGCCGGAATGTTCTGGGTGACCCCGAAGTTGTAGACATACTCGGGCTGGTAATCGATCCGCACCGTCTTGCCGGTGACCGTGTCGGTCCGTTCCGACCACAGCCGGGTGTAGTTGGCGAAGATGCCGGTCTCGTCGAGGCCGATGAAGCTGAGCGGGGCGGAGAGGTCGAATTCCACCCCCCAGACCTTGGCGTCTCCGAGGTTGGCGTAGCTGTAGAGCTGGCCGTCCAGGTCGTTGCCGGCCGGGACGCTGTCGGCGTCGAGGCCCGTGCCGATCAGGCCGATCAGGCTGGAGATCTCGCGCCGGAAGAGGTTGACCCCGAATACGCCGCGGCCGGCGAAGCGGCGCTCGTAGCCCAGGTCGAAGCCGATCGAGGTTTCGAACTCCAATGACGGGTTGCCGATGGTCGCATCGTCGTCCCCCGGCGACTCCCGGGTGACGGCCGGCACCAGCTGGTCGATGCTCGGGCGGCGGACGGTCTTGGCCACACTGAAGCGGAGCTGGTCGGTCCCGGTCAGCTCCCAGACCACATGGGCCGAGGGGTTGATCTGGAACTCGTCGCCGCCGACCGAACCGGCGTCGGTGATGACGAAGCCGTCCTCGTTGTTGGTGAACACCGAGCGGAAGTCCTGCTGCGTTTCGGTGCTTTCCGCCCGGACGCCGACCTCGGCCTTGAAGTTGTCGGTGAACTTCATCTCCAGCACGGCGAAGGCGTCGAAGCGGGTCTCCTCGTAGGAGAACGCCCCGTCCGAGAACTTCTCCTCGCCGACGTCGTCGAGGTCGTCGCCGATCAGCAGACCGTAGTCCCGCTGCTTGGACTTGTAGGCGGCGCCCAGCTTGTAGGAGACCTCCTCCCAGCCGAACAGGCCGGGGAACTTGCCCTTCAGGGCGCCGTCCACCGTCCATTCGGTGTCGGTGGCCTCGATGGCGTTGGATTCCAGGAGCTCGCGGCCGCCGTCCTCGGAATAGGTCTTCTCGATGCTGTCGTCGGTGAAGCGGTTGTAGCGCAGCTGGCCCTCGAACTTGAGGTTCTCTCCCAGCGCCTGTTCGAACAGAGCCGAAGCGCCGTAGCTGTCCTGGTTGAAGTCGGCGTCCTGGCTCTCCTCTTCCGGATTGCCGAGGTCCAGGCCGCCGACCGTTCCGTCGCCCTCGTAGATAAAGGTCGACTGGTGCTCTTCGCGACGGGTGCTGAGGTAGAAGGCGTCGACGCGGACGGTCGTCGCGTCGCTGGGCCGGAAGGTCAGGTCGCCGTTGAACGAAAGGTCGGTGCTGCGCCGGCTGTCCTCCTCCTCGACCCGCTCGACCGCCACCGACTGGGACCGGTTGTAGAACTTGACCAGGCGGCTGCCATCGCCGCCCCGGGCCACTTCTTCGTCGAAGCCCTCGGAGTCGTCCTCGAACACCTCCTCGATGGTGTGCTTGTTGTTGAACCGGCGCTGGGCGTCGAGGGTCACCGAATAGAGAACCGTCTCGGCCTCGTTGCGGCCGGAGACCGACAGGGCGGCGCTGGGGCTCCACTCCTTCATGTCGACGTCGTAGTTGACGCCCGCCCGGGCGATGACCCCGGGGGGCAGGCTCTCGCCGCTCTTGAGGATGATGTTGATGGTGCCGCCGACGCCCTGGCTGTCGATGTCGGCGCTGGGCGAGCGGATGATCTCGATGCGGTCGATGATCTCGGCGGGGATGCGGTCGACGAAGACGGTGCGGTCGTTGCCGGCGCCCGGGATCGGACGGCCGTTGACCAGGATCTGGGTGAAGCCCTGGCCGAGGCCCCGCAGCTGCGGGGCGTCATACTCGCCGATGTCGCTGGTGAAGGCGACCCCGGGGACCCGCTTGAGCTGGTCGCCGACCGACACGGGTTCGAACTTCTCGAAGAACTCCTGGTCGTAGGTCAGCGCCGGGGCCGCCGTCTCGGTGCGGTTGCGGTAGGTGATCTGGCCGGTGATGACCACCTCTTCCAGGGTCGGCTCGTCGCTCGGCGGCGGCGTCTCCTGGGCGAAGGCGACCGCCGGAGC
>DASPLD010000250.1:0-3305 GCA_035627755.1 Caulobacter sp.
AGGTCGTCGGCGGCGTCGACGATGGCCACCCGGTAGGGCGCCTGGGCCGGCGACTTGGCGAAGAATTCGGGCAGCTGCCGGGCCTCGTCGACCGGGATCACCTTGCGCGGCTTGCCGTCCTCCCCGACCCGCTCCAGCACCATGAGGTCGGGATGGGTCCGCGCCGCCACCAGGCGGCTGGCCACATGGCCGGGGCTGGACGACAGCGGGCCCCCTGCCCCGTCATGAGGCGCGCCCAGCAGCCGCCGGGCGGCATGGTAGGCGAAGGTCGCCTTACCCACCCCCTCGGGCCCGGTCAGCAGCCAGGCGTGGTGCAGCCGGCCGGACTCCAGCGCCGCCACGAAGGCCGCCTCCTGCGCCTCCTGGCCGCGCAGCTCCATGGTGTCGCGCGGATGCAGGGCGGCGTCAGCCATCCACCCGCTCCAGGCGCGGCTCGACGGCCGCGCGGATGTCGGCCTCGACCAGGTCCGGTTCGCGGTCGGCGCTCAACACCACGCAGCGGCCGGGATCGCTCCGGGCGATCTCCAGGAAGGCCTGCCGCAGCCGTTCGTGGAAGGCTGCGCCCTTGGCCTCGAACCGGTCCTCGCCGCCGCCCCGGCTGCTCGCCCGGGCCAGGCCCTCGACGACCGGCAGGTCAAGGATCACCGTCAGGTCGGGCCTGAGCCCCTCCAGCACCGTGGTCTCAAGGGTGTCGATCAGCCTCGGGTCCACCTGGCCGCCCGCCCCCTGGTAAGCGCGGGTTGAGTCGGCGAATCGGTCGCAGATCACCACCTTGCCGGCGGCCAGCGCCGGACGGATCACCCGCTCGATATGGTCGCGTCGCGAGGCGTACATGAGCAGGGTCTCGGTGACCGGCGACCAGCGCTCGGGCGGCCCGTTGAGCACGATGTCCCGGATCGCCTCGGCCCCGGGCGAGCCGCCGGGCTCGCGGGTCAGCACCAGCTCATGCCCCAGCCCCTTCAGCCATTCGGCCAGCCGGCGCACCTGGGTCGATTTCCCGGCGCCCTCGCCGCCCTCGAAGGTGATGAAGAATCCACGTGCCATGGGTCCAGACCCATCGGCTGGAACGCTCCCCGAGTCTAGCGCCCGGCGATCAACTTTGCGTCCGGAAAGCCGAGCGCCGCCACCGCCTCGCGCAGCCGGGCGGCCGCCTCACCGTCCCGGCCCGAGTCCACCACCACCCGGTAGAGCCGCCGGCCATCCCGGTCCAGCGGCACGATGCGCGCCCGGCCGACGTCGCGCAGGGAGATTACCGCCTTCTCGGCGTTGCCGCGGTCGGCGAAGGCCCCGGCCTGTACCGCCCAGTCGCCGCGCGCCTGCGGAGGCTTGCGGGGCTCCGGGTCGGCCACCGCGCCGGCATACTGGAGGGTGCGGTCCTTGCCTCGCGGCGGCGCCGGGCCGACGTAGCGCACCCGCACCCGCGCCGTGCCCTTTCCGGAAAAGCCCAGGGCGTCGGCCCCCGCCCGCGACATGTCGATGATCCGCCCCCCGACGAAGGGCCCGCGGTCGTTGACCCGAACCTTGATCTTGCGGCCGTTGTCCAGGTTGGTGACCTCGACAATGCTGGGCAGCGGCAGGGTCTTGTGGGCGGCCGAGACCACCCACATGTCGAACACCTCGCCGTTTGCGGTCTGGCGGTTGTGGAACTGCTGGCCGTACCAGCTGGCCGTGCCGACCTCGTTGTAGTTCGGCTGTTCCCTGGGCGTGTACCAGACGCCGCCCACCTGATAGGGCCGCATGGTCCCCGGAACCCGCTTGCCGCCGGACGGCGCCTGGGCGCTCGGCCGGCCGGAGTGCTTGGGCGCCGTGGCGCAGGCCGCCAGGCTGGCCCCCGCCGCCAGCACCACCGCGAGCTTCCATTGGATGCCGCGCCCCATCGCGCGCCCTCCCTTCCAGTCAGAGCGCGAGGATAGGCGCCGCGGCGTTGGAACGAGGTTAATGAGCCGGCAAGCCCTTTGGCTGTTCGTCCAGCGCTGCTATAGCCCTGCGCCTCCGCATGGACAGGTGGCCGAGTGGTTTAAGGCAGCGGTCTTGAAAACCGCCGTGGGTGCGAGCCCACCGTGGGTTCGAATCCCACCCTGTCCGCCACGCTCTGAGGGCTGAAATCGGTTACGGCTCGGCTGTTCGGTTTCAACGGGCGCGGTGGACGAGGCCTGGCTCGGTCGTTAGATTGCCGCCCACTGTCGGAGGAACATCATGAAACTCAAGGCTCTCGCCCTGGTCGTCGCCCTGGCCGCGGTTCCCGCCGCCGCGTTCGCCGCGGACAAGATGATGGACTGCTGCAAGGACTGCGCCTGCTGCAACGACAAGGACAAGAAGGCGGAGACGCCGGAGCACAAGGGCCACTAGCAGCCCCAGCGGCGGCCTCAGGCCACGGTCCCAGGCCGTCCCCGTCAGAGCCAAACTCCGACTGGCCTGCTCCCCGACTCCTCAGAAGCGCTTCGTCGGGCCGTCCGCGTCCGCGCCTGCGGCCTCTTTCACCTCGGTCCGTTCCAGGGCCTTGGCCATCAACTCGTTTTGCTCAGCCATGTGGTTGAGCGCCTCGGCGGTGGCCGTGTGCTCGGTTCGCGCTGCTTCGGCGCGACATTGGCGCGCCCAGCTTCTCAGTTTGCTTGCTCGGTTCATCGTGACTGGCCTTGGCGGCAAGACCCACGGCCGGCCCCAAGTGTTCCAGCCGGAGAGTCATTTTTTCGGCTGCGCGGTCCGCCATGGTCACGCCAGGTCGGGCCGAAGGGCCACGCTCACGTCATAGCGGGACCCCTGGCCCGGTTCGAGGCGAACCATGCCCGTGTCGCGATGCGTCCAGACTGGCGCGAACGGGTCGGCGAGATTGTACTGCGGCTCGATGACCACAAACGCCTGGTCCGGCGGCGCATAGATCTGAAGCGCGGTCACGGGAGGCGCCGCGGCGGACACGGCCAGGGCGTAGCCCGAAGCGGGGTCGATCAGACGGGCGGATGCCTGACCGGAAGCGGCCAGCTGCGTGAAGCAGTCGTCCAGATAGAGGGATCCAAGCGCCGCGCCGGCGGAAAAGTCGTAGGGGGTTGCCGCCACCGGGACGACCGCGCCAGTCGGCAGGACCTGGTCATAGTTGTCGACCAGGGCGCGCGCTGCGGCGGGAAGCTGGAGCCTGGCCTGGGCCCGTCGGCCGCTGGGAATCGCAAGGTAGGGATGCCAGCCGATGCCGAGGGGCGCCGCCGCCTCGCCGGTGTTGCGCACGGCGACGGTCAACTGGAAGGCTGACGGGGTCAGCGCGGCGCACACCTCGATGTCGAACCGCCCGGGCCAGGCGCCGCCGAAGTCTT